>NZ_JBFAXK010000002.1:378200-687647 GCF_040680715.1 Nocardia sp. NPDC051981
CGCGCGCGGGCGGGGTGGTCTCGTCGTGGGGGGGGTCGTCCCCCCGCGGGCGGCCCCCCCCCCCCCCCCCCCCCCCGGCCCGCCAGGTCCCCATCGACGACCTGCGCACCGAGCTCGACCTGACCAGTGTCCCCAACTGGGGGATCGTGCTGCGCCGCGGCCTGGTCGAGCTCACCGCCCACGATTTCGACCTCATCTCCCGCGCTATGGTCGGGCAGTGATGGCGAATGACGGACTGCGCACCGAATTCGAGCACGCCGACGAAAGCCCCGGTCTCTTGCTCTGGCAGGTGACCAACCGCTGGCAGGCCGCGCAACGCGCGGCACTGGCCCCCTTCGACCTGACCCACGTCCAGTTCGTCCTGCTCGCCGCCCTGACCTGGCTGACCAGCCGGTCGGGCGGCGATCCCGTCACCCAGCGCGACCTCGCCGGCCACGCCGCCACCGACCCCATGATGACCTCCCAGGTGCTGCGCACCCTGGAACAGAAGGGCCTGCTGGAACGGCGCGATCACCCCACCGACCGCCGCGCGAAATCCCTCGTTCCCACCGAAGCCGGTGCGGCCCTTGTCAATCGGGCCATCGGCGCCGTCGAAACCTGCGACCGCGACTTCTTCGCCCCCCTCGGCGACCGCACCCCCCGCTTCACCGCGGCATTACGCCAACTCCGCGACCGCGGTTAGTCCAGGTCTCCCATAGCAGCGGCACAGCACCATCGCCGCCACCGCGCAGACCAACGGCCGGGCCGGTTCGCAGGTCCACGCGCTACGGAATTTTTTTTCAACCGTCCAGTTTTCGTGCAGCCGTGCCGAGGGCCACCACACCTGTCGGAGGGCACTGTCATGATGGAGCGCGTGACTGCCGCGACCGCCCAGGCCCAGCTCCGGCTCGACGAACTCGATGCCGAGCAGGCCGCGGCCGTGCGCGCACCCCGGGGACCGGTCTGCGTGCTGGCGGGCGCCGGCACCGGCAAGACGCGCACCATCACCCATCGCATCGCGCACCTGGTCTCGGCCGGGCATGTGCGCGCCGACCAGGTGCTGTCGGTGACCTTCACCGCCCGTGCGGCGGGGGAGCTGCGGAATCGGCTGCGGGCACTGGGTTTGAGCGGTGAGGCCGGGCAGGTGCAGGCCCGGACCTTCCATGCCGCGGCCCTGCGGCAGCTCAAATACTTCTGGCCGCAGGTGGTCGGCGAGGTGCCGTGGCGGCTGATCGACGGCAAGTTCCCCATCGTGGCCCAGGCCGCCGGCCGGGCCGGGCTGCCCACCGACACCGACAGCCTGCGTGATCTGATCAGTGAGATCGAATGGGCCAAGGGCTCGCTCGTCGCGCCCGAGGACTATGCGGGTGAGGCGGCCCGCCGCCACCGCGATGTGCCCTACGAGGCGAAGAAGGTCTCGGCGGTCTACACCTACTACGAGGCCCTGAAGAACACCCCCGACGGGCTGTTGCTCGATTTCGACGATCTGCTGTTGCACACCGCGGCCGCGCTCGAGGACTATTCGTCGGTGGCCGAGGAGTTCCGCGGCCGCTACCGGTGTTTCGTGGTGGACGAGTACCAGGACGTCACCCCGCTGCAGCAACGGGTGCTCGACGCCTGGCTCGGCGATCGCGACGACCTGACCGTGGTCGGCGACGCCAACCAGACCATCTACTCCTTCACCGGAGCCAGCCCGGCCTATCTGCTCGACTTCTCCCGCCGCTTCCCCGACGCCACCGTGGTCCGCCTGGAACGCGACTATCGCTCCACCCCGCAGGTGGTGTCGCTGGCCAACCGGGTGATCGGTGCGGCCCGCGGCCGCATCGCGGGCACCCGGCTGCAGCTCATCGGCCAGCGCGCCGACGGCCCGGAACCGACCTTCGCCGAATTCGACGACGAGCCCGCCGAGGCCGCCGCCGTCGCCAGGGCGGTGGCGAAACTGCTCGGAAACGGTGTTCCCGCAGCGGAAATCGCGATCCTCTATCGCATCAACGCGCAATCGGAGGTCTACGAGCAGGCGCTCACCGAGGCGGGCATCCCGTATCAGGTGCGCGGCGGCGAGGGCTTCTTCCACCGGCCCGAGGTGCGGCAGGCGGTGTCGGCGTTGCGCACGGCCGCCAATCGCGACGACCTGCCCGATGCCCGCGGCGAGCGGCTGGTCACCCTGGTGCGCGCGGCGCTGGCCCAGGTCGGGCTCACCAAGGAGGAGCCGGTCGGCGCCCAGGCCCGCGAACGCTGGTCCTCGCTGATGGCACTGGTCCAGCTCACCGAGGAACTGGCCGAACAGGATCCGGACCTGGAACTGACCGGCGTGCTGCGCGAGCTGGCCGCCCGCGCCGAGGCCCGGCACCCACCGACCGTGCAGGGCATCACACTGGCTTCGCTGCACGCTGCCAAGGGTCTGGAGTGGGACGCCGTCTTCCTGGTCGGCTTGGCCGATGGCACCCTGCCCATTCAGCACGTACTCGGCCCGGACGCAACGGTTTCCGACGAGGTCGCCCTCGAGGAGGAACGCCGCCTGCTCTACGTCGGCGTCACCCGCGCGCGGGAGCACCTCCAATTGTCCTGGGCCCTGGCCCGTTCCGCGGGCGGCCGCAAGGTGCGCCGCCGTTCCCGCTTCCTCATCGGCCTGGTCCCCGACGACTCCCCGGCCTCGCGCATCGCCGCCCACACCACCGAACGCCGTAACGGTCCCAAGCGCGTCCACCCGACCTGCCGCATTTGCGGTCGGCCGCTGCTGAATACGCAGGCCACCATGCTCGGCCGCTGCTCGCGCTGCCCCGCCGACATCGACCCGGAATTGCTCGAGGCGCTGAAGGAATGGCGACGCGAGAAGGCTGAGGAGCTGTCACTGCCACATTTTGTGGTATTCAGCGATACGACCCTGACCGCCATCGCCGAACAGCGCCCGGCCGACGACCGAGCCCTGGTAGCGATCCCCGGCATCGGGGCCAAGAAACTGCAGACATACGGCGCGGATGTCCTCGCGATCGTCCGATCGCGGCTACGGGACTCTTCCTAGTCCGTGCGCGGAATGTGTGCAAGCCCCTAAAACCGCAGGTCAAAAATAGGTTGTGCGCATCCGTATGGATACCTAGTGTGGTTCTCACGCACCGGGGAGGAACCCGCGTGTTCCAAGCACTGATCGCTACGAGTGAAGGAGGGAGGCAGACCGATGAACAACATTTCAAGCTTCGTTTCGACCGGCAGCATCGCCGGCCGTCCGGCGACGGCATGCGTCATGTCCGTCGCGTCCGTCTCCCGGGGGATCCTCGCGCCCAAGGGGATTCGTATGTCCGGTGCTAATGGCGATCTTGGTCTTCAGGTCTTTGCAAGCAAAGCCCAAGCGGATCAGCAGATCGTGATCAAGCAGGACAAGCCCAAGGGTGACTGGCACCCGGCTGCCGTGTACGCGGCCGTCGAAACCCTCGCAGTCGCAACCGGAACCGAGCGTCCGGTGCATCTGCTGGCAGCCCGTCCCCGCACTACCGACCCAGCGACCGTGATCAGGAGTCGACACCGAAGTCGACTCAGGTAGGGAATCACTCCCAGACCTCCTGGCCACGGATCGCGAACCCCGCGAAACCGTGGCCACAGTTTTATCGGCCCTGCAGCCACCGGCACCGGTTTCGCGAAACACCGAACGACCGATGCACGAGCTGAAGGAGCCCGACGTGTCCACCACGGTCATCCGTGAACGAGTGACATGCCGCAACACCGTGGCCAACACGACTACCCGCACCCGCCGGGGAGTCACCATCACCCTGCCCTGCCGAGTCGGCAACCCGGACCTCTGGTTCGCCGAGGCCCCCGCCCAGCTGGAAGAGGCGAAGGCGCTGTGCGCGTCCTGCCCGATCCGCCAGGGCTGCCTGTCGGCCGCGCTGGATCGCGGTGAGCCCTGGGGTGTCTGGGGCGGTGAGATCTTCGACCAGGGTGTCGTGATCGCCCGCAAGCGCCCGCGTGGCCGCCCGCGCAAGGTCGCGGTGGCATGATCGCCCCGGCTTCCGGGGGAGTAGAACGCATACGACCCGCTTACCAGACGGTAGGCGGGTCGTTTTGCGTCGCAGGGGAATTCAGCTCGCGGCGCGGAGGGTCTCGACGTAGCCGGGGACCCAGTCGTTCATGAGCTTCATGAAGGGGATTTCGGCGTCGAGCTGGGCGCAGATCCCTACCGAGCCGCCGAGGACTCGGAAGATCATCACGTGTTCCGCCGGGAGTTGCAGGGAGCGAGCGGTTTTCATCATCTCGGCGTTGGAGATGTCGGTGGCCTTGCCCGCCACGCGCTGCATCCACCGGCGGGTGAAGTGGAAGGTTTCGGTTTTGATGGGGTCGGTGAAGGGACGCAGGTAGTCCTGGATCTCCTGGATGCTCACGGTCTTGCCGGGGATGACCCAGCCGTTGTCGTGCAGCAGCGCCGTCAGTTCGTCGTAACGCTGCTGGACCTCGAGCGCCACCATCTGGCCCAGGATCTTGGGGAAGCCATTGGGCAGGGGAGCGCAGGCGCCGTAGTCGATGACCGCGAGGCGGCCGTCCTCGAGCACCATGAAATTGCCCGGATGCGGATCGGCGTGCAGCAGGCCCGCGATCGACGGTGAGCTGAAATGGAACTCGCCCATCAGCGAGGCCGTCCTATTGCGCAGGTCGACCGTGCCGGCCGGGTCCGCCATGCCGCGCTGAATGATCTTCGAGACCGGGGTGGCATTGTCCAGCCACTCGGTGACGATCACCTTCGGTGCGCTGGCCACCACCTTCGGCACCAGGAAGCGCGGGTGCCCCTCGTAGGCCCGGGCGAACTGGCGCTGATGCCCGGCCTCGATCCGGTAGTCCAGCTCCTCCTCGGTGCGCTCACTGATCTCGGCGAGGATCGGCTTGATGTCGGCGCCCGGAATGAGCGCGCTCATCATGCCCGCCATCCGGTTGAGCGTCTTGAGATCGGCGCGCAGCGCCTCGTCGGCACCCGGGTACTGCACCTTCACCGCGACCACCCGGCCGTCGGACCAGATCGCCTTGTGCACCTGGCCGATGCTGGCCGAGGCGGTGGGCGCGTCGTCGAATTCCCGGAATCGTTGCCGCCAGCCGGTTCCCAGCTGCTGGTCCAGCTGCCGGTGCACGGCCGCGGCCGGCATGGGCGGCGCGGCGGCCTGCAGCTTGGTGAGAGCCTCGCGGTAGTGCTCGCCGAACTCCTCCGGGACGGCGGCCTCCATCACCGACAGCGCCTGGCCGAACTTCATGGCGCCGCCCTTGAGCTCACCGAGCACGGCGAAGAGCTGTTCGGCGGCCTTCTGATTCAGCTCGGCGTTGATCTCCTGCTTGTCTCCCCCGGCAAGTTTGCGGCCGAAACCCACGGCCGCCCGCCCTGCGATGCCCAGCGGAATCTTGGCCAGCTTGGCATTGCGGGAAGAGCGCTTGCTCACAATCTCTGACACGTTCCCATCATGCCGATGTCCCAGACGGTCCGCCATGGGATTGGGGTGTTCTTCCGGGTTAGCGGCGATAGTGGTTTCCATCACACCACCGCGCTTTCATGGCAACCGCAGCTCGGATGGATGGGCCACGGACGCCGATCCAGGTGCGGAATCTCCGGATCCCATTCGAGCGTGGCATGCAGCGTGGCCGGTGGGTGCTCCGCCCGGCCGAAGGACACGGTCTCGATCTCCTTCAGCGCCAGGGCCGCGGTCATGGCCACCCCCGCCGGGGACGCGTACCCGACCCGCCCCAGCAACTGCGCCGCCAGTTGCGGCCACGCCGGTTCGGACTCGGCGCGATACATGTCCGCGCAACGCAGACAACCGGTTTCGCCCGGCAGCACCAGCGGGCCGACGATCCCGCGCCCATCGCGGATGCGAACCTGCAGATGGGGAATGCGGCGGCGCATGAGCGCGGCCACCAGGGCGGGATCCGGGACCAGGGTGTCGGACAGCACGAGCAGATCCGGCCGATCCGCCTCGAGACTCTCGATGCCCGGCTCTCCGTAGCGCGCGTGGGAGTGCTTGGCCCGCAGGCCGATTCGGCGCAGGCCGTCCAGCAGTGCGTCCGCCAGCGGCCCGCGGCCGTGGACCCGCACCTTCCGCAATCGTGCCCGCGGCTCATCCGCGGCCAGCAGCTCCGCGGCCGCCATCTGCTCGAGCAGCGACTGCGCGATGTCGGTGCCGAATCCCAATTCCCGGGCCTGCCAGAGAATCTCGGCCTCGGTGCGGGACCCGTCCAGTAGCCGCAGCAGCGCCGGCACCGCCTCGATTGGCCCCGGTGGTTGCAGGATGACCGCGTGCTCGGGATCCCAGCCGAGCTGGACCGCGCCATTCGGGCGCACCAGCACGGTGATTCGGGGATGGAGCATCGGTCCACGGGTCGGCAGCACAGTCGTCATGTCATCAGCGTGCATGCCCCCGGAAACGCCGAAACCCGCGAAAACGCTTGTTCATCAGCGCTTTCACGGGTTATCCACAACTCGGGTCAGGGCCTTGCGCCCATCCACAGGTCAGGCGGTGGCGTCGCCCTCGGGCTTGTCGCCGGTGGCATCCCCGCCCTTGCCTTCCTTTTCGGCGCGCTCCCGCGCCTCCGTCTCGGCCAGCTGCGCCAGCGGATCGTCGAACACCGCCGCGCCGCCGCCCAGCACCGAATCGATGAAGCCCGCCGGGGCGTCGAGGTCGGAGGAGTCGGGCAGCAGGTCCGGGTGCGCCCACACGCCGTCGCGCTTCTCCAGCCCGGCGTCGGTGGTCAGTCGCCGCCACAGCGCGGCGGCCTCGCGCACCTTGCGCGGCCGCAGCTCCAGGCCGACGAGGGTGGCGAAGGTCTGCTCGGCCGGCCCGCCGGTGGCGCGACGACGGCGCAGCGTCTCGGCCAGCGCGCCCGCACCGGGCAGCCGATCGCCCACGGCGTCGGTGACCACGGTCTCCACCCAGCCCTCGATCAAGGCCAGCAGCGTCTCCAGTCGCTCCAGCGCGGCCTTCTGCTCGGGGGTGGTCTGCGGTTCGAACGTGCCCTGCGACAGCAGCTCTTCCAGCTTCGACGGATCCTGCGCCAGCGCCATGGGATCCAGGTTCTGGGCGGCCTGCTCGATGGCCGAGAAGTCCATCTTGATGCCGCGCGCGTAGTCCTCGACCGCGCCCAGCACCTGCTGGCGCAGCCACGGCACGTGCGCGAACAGCCGCTGATGCGCGGTCTCGCGGGCGGCCAGGTAGACCAGGATCTCGCTCTCCGGCTGCTCGAGCCCGGCGCTGAATTCCGAGATGGCCGCGGGCAGCAGCGCCGCGGTGCCGTCGGGACCCAGCGGCAGGCCGATGTCGGTGGAGGTCAGCACCTCCTTGGCGAGCTGGCCCAGGGCCTGGCCCAGCTGCGAACCGAATGCGAGTCCGCCCATCTGACTGAGCATTCCGAACATCGGCGCCGCGAATTCCCTGGCCTCGGCCGGGAGTGTGGCGGTCCACATGCCCGAAACCTGTTCGGCCACCGGATCACACAGCCGCTTCCAGGTGGGCAGCGTCTCCTCGATCCAGTCGTTGGCGGTCCACGCGACGGTCTTGGTCGCGCCCGCGGGGAAAGTGGTGGCGGCGTCGAGCCACAGCTCCGCCAGGTGCGCCGCGTCGGCGACCGCGCTCTGCGCGCCGGACGAGACGGGCGAGACACTGGACCCGAGCTGCTGGCGAGCCAGCCGCTTGGCGATGTCGTAATTGACCGGACCGGTCTGTGCGCCCGGCTGTCCCATGCTCGAGAACATGGCACCCAGCTGCGTCAGCATCTGACCGAGTTGCGAGGGATCGAATCCGCCGCCGCCCGGACCGCCCATGGCGAATCCGAACGGGTTGTTCGCACCAGAACCGCTGGACTGGTCCCCGGGCTTGCGCTCCGGATCGTCGTCGCGATTCGAGAATCCGAACGGAAAATCACTCATACCCACTACGGTACTGGAGCCGCGGACCACGCGAACCGCCGAGCGGAGCGCGGCAATGGCCTCGATGACCAGTACCCTTGGCCGCGTGAACCGTCGGATATTCACCCTGCTCGCCGCTCTCGTCCCGATTCTGGCGCTGGGCATACTTGGCAGTGTCGTCACTGTTCCGTTCGTGGCGCTCGGACCAGGGCCGACCTTCAATACGCTGGGCGAAGTCGACGGAAAACAAGTGGTCGACGTGCAGGGCGCGCCGGTGAAACCGGTGTCCGGCAATCTCAATATGACGACCGTCTCCGTTCGCGATCGGCTGAATATTTTCGAGGCGATCGGCTTGTGGATCGACGGCCAGCACGGTTTGGTGCCGCGCGCGGAGGTCTATCCGCCGGGGCAGTCGCGTGATGATGTCGACAAATCCAATCAGCAGCAGTTCAAGGATTCCGAGGACTCCGCGGAATTGGCGGCACTCAACTATCTGAAGCTGCCGACCGCGGTACAGCTGGCGAATGTCGCCGACGACGGCCCGGCCAAGGACATGCTGAAGAAGGGCGACGAGATCGTCAGCATCGACGGTAAGCCGATCGCCACCACCAAAGACGTTGTGACCGCGGTCTCCTCCGCCAAGCCCGGCACCACCATCCCGGTGGTGGTCCGCCGCGACGGCGTCGAGCAGACCGCCGAGATCACCCTGGGCGCGCGCCCCGACGACTCCGGCAAGGGCTACCTCGGCATCACTCCCGACGAGGTCAACAAGGGCCCGATCAAGGTCGACTTCAACCTCGGCGAGATCGGTGGTCCGTCGGCGGGCCTCATGTTCACCCTGGCCCTCGTTGACAAGCTCACCACCGGTGACCTGTCGGGCGGCAAGTTCGTCGCGGGCACCGGCACCATCGACCCCGACGGCAAGGTCGGCCCGATCGGCGGCATCCAGTACAAGATGATCGCCGCCCGCGAAGCCGGCGCCGAGACCTTCATGGTCCCCGCCGCCAACTGCAACGAGGCCGCTCAGCGCACGCCCGCGGGCCTGCGCCTGGTCAAGGTCGAAAACCTGTCCGGCGCGGTCCAATCGCTCGAGGACATCAACGCGGGCAAGGAAGTCACCAGCTGCGGCTGACCTCGCTCAGAAGTCGTCGGGATCGTTCTCCAGCGTGTGGCGCAGGGCTTCGACGAGATTCGGGGCGAGGTTGGGGGCGGTGCGCAGATCGAGGTCGCCGAAGGGATCCTCGTCCTCCTCGCTGGGGCGGACCTGCAGCAGCGACAGCGAGGTGCCATCGCGCAGGACACCGACGAACAGGCGGGCGTCGCGGCGCTCGGCGTGGGTCATGGCCGCGCGGCGGGCGGCCTGGTCGGCGGCGTCGCGGTCGGCGAGCAGGGGAGCGATGGCATCGTCGAGGGTCTGCTCGGCGGCCGGCGGCAGCACCACGATCTGCTGTACCAGTACACAGCCCTCGACCGACGGCGGCCAGCTGGTGGTGGCGAGGAACTCGTCGAGCGCCACGGCGTCGGCCTCGCCCGCGATGTCCTCCGGGAAGGGCTCCTGCGCAATGGGCGTCAGGGCGTCCTGCTCGTCCAGCTGATCCAGCAGGGCGGGTTCGGCGGCGACCAGGTCCGCGGTCGGTACCAGGGCGAACATCTGCGGCGGGCGGTCCCAGCCTTCGCCGTCGACATATTCCGCGACTTCCCGGATACACCGGTACAGGGCCGAGGCCGCCCACTGCTCAGGATTCACCCGGCAATCCTCGCATCCCGTTCATGTCCGGCCCACGCGGCAGGTGTTCGGCCGCGCGGCGGGCGTTTTACGTAGAGTGGGGCGCGAACGGTCCCCTGGGACCAACTCGCATCATCGGACTGCGACGCTGCGTGCCGGTATCCCGGCCGGGGCGTCGCCGGACCTGGGAGAGTGGCATCGTGGGCATGCGCCCCCCGACCGGCTTACCTTCGCTGTCGCGACGCAGCCGCATTCTGCTCGTCACGGCGCTGGTGCTGGCCGCACTGTTACTGGTCGGGCCCCGGCTCACCGACGCCTATACCAACTGGTTGTGGTTCGGGGAGGTGGGCTTCCGCAACGTCTACACCACCGTGCTGTTCACCCGGATCCTGTTGTTCCTGGTGGTCGCGGTGGTCGTGGCCGTCATCATCTGGCTGGCGCTGCTGCTGGCGTACCGGTCGCGTCCGGTGTTCGTGCCGATGAACGGACCCGGCGATCCGATCGCCCGCTACCGGACGACGGTGATGAGCCGGCTGCGTCTGTTCGGTATCGGCATCCCGGTGCTCATCGGCGTGCTGTCGGGTCTGGTGGCGCAGTCGAGCTGGGTGACGGTGCAGCTGTTCCTGCACGGCAGCTCCTTCGGGGTCAAGGATCCGCAGTTCCATCTGGACGTCGGCTTCTACGCCTTCGATCTGCCGTTCTATCGGATGGTGCTGAACTGGCTGTTCGTCTCCGTGGTGATCGCCTTCTTCGCGAACCTGGTGGCGCACTACGTCTTCGGCGGGCTGCGGCTGTCCGGTCGCGAGGGCACGCTGAGCACGTCGGCGCGCGTGCAGCTGGCCATCCTGGCCGGACTCTTCGTGCTGCTCAAGGCGGTCGCGTATTGGCTGGACCGCTACGCGCTGCTGTCGAGCACCCGCAAGGAGCCGACCTTCACCGGTGGCTCCTACACCGATATCAATGCGGTGCTGCCGGCCAAGCTGATCCTGCTGTCCATCGCGGTCATCTGCGCCATCGCCTTCTTCGCCGGAGTCGTGCTGCGCGACCTGCGAATTCCGGCCATGGCGGCGGCGCTGCTGGTGCTGTCCTCGGTGCTGGTGGGCGCGGTGTGGCCGCTGCTGGTGGAGCAGTTCTCGGTGCGCCCGAACGCGGCCACCAAGGAACAGGCCTATATCGAGCGCAATATCGAGGCCACCCGCGAGGCTTACGGGCTCACCCAGGACAAGGTCCAGTACGTCGACTACAAGGGCGAGGCGACCAAGGACCCGGTCACCGTGCCCGCCGACCAGCAGACCATCAAGAACATCCGGCTGCTGGACCCGAACCTGCTGACCCAGACGTTCATTCAGCGCAATCTGCAGCTGCAGAACTTCTACGGCTTCCCGGATCCGCTCGACATCGACCGTTACACCATCAACGGTGAGATGGGCGATTACATCGTGGCCGCGCGCGAGCTGCAGCCGCAGAACCTGTCCGGTAACCAGACCGACTGGATCAACAAGCACACCGTGTACACGCACGGCAACGGCTTCGTGGCTTCGCCCGCCAACAAGGTGAACGCGGCTCCGCCCAAGGAATCCCAGCAGGCCGGTCAGTCCGCGGGCAGTGATTCCGGTGGCGGGTACGGCTATCCGGTGTTCAATGTCGGCGACAAGAAGACCGTCAGCGACCTGTTCACGCCCAAGGAAGAGCAGGCCATCCCGGTCGATCAGCCGCGCATCTACTACGGCGAGCTGATCTCCAAGTCAGATGCCGACTACGCGATCGTGGGCAGCAACAACCAGCCCAAGCGCGAATACGACACCCCCACCGACCAGTTCACCTACGACGGCGCGGGCGGCGTGCCGCTCGGCAACTGGTTCAACCGGCTGGCCTTCGCGGCCAAGTACGCCGAGCGCAACATCCTGTTCTCGGGCGCCATCGGACCGGATTCGAAGATCATCTTCAATCGCAATCCGCGCGACCGCGTCACCCAGGTGGCGCCGTGGCTGACCGCCGACGGCGATGTGTACCCGGCCGTGGTGAAGGGCCGCATCGTCTGGATCGTGGACGCCTACACCACCCTCGACAACTACCCGTACGCGCAGAAGACCTCGCTGGACGGCGTCGTCGAGGACTCCATCGACCAGACCACGGGGCGTCTACTACCCCGCAAGGAGGTCTCCTACATCCGGAACTCGGTGAAGGCCACCGTAGATGCATACGACGGCACCGTCAGCCTGTACGAGGTGGACAAGACCGATCCGGTGCTGAAGGCGTGGATGGGCGTGTTCCCGAACGCGGTGAAGCCGGAGAGCGCCATCTCCGACGAGCTGCGCGCGCACTTCCGCTACCCGGAGGACCTGTTCAAGGTGCAGCGCGAGATGCTGGCGAAGTACCACGTGGACGATCCGCGAGAGTTCTTCACCAACAACGCCTTCTGGTCGGTGCCCAATGATCCGACCCAGGAGGGCGCGGCCAGCGGGGCGCATCAACCGCCGTACTACGTCCTGCTCGGTGATACGAAGACCGGAAAGTCGCAGTTCAACCTGACCAGTGTGATGGTGGGTTACAAGCGGAACTTCCTGTCCGCCTACATCCAGGCGCATTCGGATCCCGACAACTACGGCAAGATCACCGTTTTGAAGCTGCCCGCGGATTCACAGACGCCGGGCCCGGGCCAGACGCAGACGTCGATGACGACGGCCGATCAAGTGTCCCGAGACCGGAACCTGCTGACCGGTGGCAATGTCAACAAGATCAAATACGGCAATCTGCTGACCCTGCCGGTCGGTGACGGCGGCATCCTGTACGTCGAACCCTGGTACCTGGAACGCAATACCGGCGGGCCCAACGCGCCCTCCTTCCCGCAGCTGGTGAAGGTGCTGGCCAGCTACCGCGACAAGGTCGGCTACGGATCGACGGTCAAGGAAGCGCTCGACCAGGTGCTGCCCGGAACCGGTAGCGCCGCAACCGATCAGCCGGGACAGGCGGCCACTCCGCCTGCCCAGGGCGCGACGCCGCCGACCACACCGGCGGCACCCCCGGCCAACGGGTCCGCCGGCAAGGATGCGGCGGTCAAGCAACTCGACGACGCCTTGAGGGCGGTTCAGGACGCACAGAAGTCCGGCGACCTGGGCCAACTGGGCAAGGCGCTGGAGCAGTTGCAGACCGCCGTGAACAACTACGAGAAGACGGGTGGGTAACTGACCCGTTAGCCACGAAAGGCGCTGCCACCACTGGGTGACAGCGCCTTTCGCGTATCAGGATGCCCATCGATGCGCAGGGCGTGGACAATGCCGCGATCCAGCGTCCAGCGTGGCAGAAAATCACCGCGGATGAGGTTGGCGCGGAAGATATCTGCAATCGAGGGCCACAGTCTGGCCGCGGCGCCACTCCGTTCGCAGGATGAAGGAGCGGGACATACCCGCCCCCACCGACGAACGGAGTACCCATGTTTCTCGTGACCGGAGCCACCGGCACCGTCGGCCGCGCGGTGGTCGATCGGCTGCTGGCCGAGGGTCTGCCGGTGCGGGCCGTCACCCGCCGCCCCGAGGCGGCCGGCCTGCCCGCCGGGGTGGAGGTCCTGCGCGCCGATCTCGGCGACGCGGACAGCCTGTCCGCCGCGCTGACCGGTGTCCGCGGCGTCTTCCTGTCGACCGCGGGCCCCGAGATCCCCACGCACGACACGAATCTCGCCCGGGCCGCCGTGGCCGCGGGAGTCGAGCACATCGTGAAGCTGTCGTCCGGGCGAGCTGGCGACGCGGCCGCGACCGACCCGATTCCCGCCTGGCATCGCGCCGGCGAGGACGCGGTGCGCGCGAGCGGGGTCGCGTGGACCATGGTGCGCCCCATGGGATTCATGTCCAACGTGCTGCACTGGGCGCCCTCGATCCGCGAATCCGCCACTGTCCGTGCGCCTTTCGGCCAGGGCCGCATCGCGGTGGTGGATCCGCGCGATATCGCCGCCGTCGCTGTGGTGGCGCTCGCCGACCCGGCGCGCCATGCCGGTCAGGTCTACACGGTCACCGGTCCGCAGGCGCTCTCCCCGGCCGAGCAGACCGAGACCCTCGCCGAAATCCTCGGCCGCCCACTGCGATTCGAGGAGATCTCGGCCGACCGCGCGCGAGCGGATCTGCTGCGTTTCGGGGTGGAGCCGGTGCTGGCCATGGCCATCATGGCCCTGCGCGCCACGGCGCTGGAGTCCTTCACCTCGGTGGTGTATCCGACGGTCGCGGAGGTCACGGGCCGGTCACCGCGAACCTTTCAGGAATGGGCTCTCGATAATCGCGCGGAATTTACTGCCGCACAATAAGAATTGTTGCCTCCGAATAGCGAAAGGTGCTGTGTCGCCATTGACACAGCACCTTTCCATTTTCTTCCGGTATGGGAAGGAGATTCGGGTTATTTGCCCCAGGATTCGATGAGGGCGGCGTTGGACTGGAGGACCTGGTTGTACTGGTCCTGCACGCCGAACTGCTGGGCGAGGCCGCCGGCAACGCTCTTGGCCTGGTCGATGACGGCCTGGCGATCGGTCGGGAGGGCGGGGGTGGGAGCCGGGGCTGCGGGCTCCGGGGCGGCCTGGGGCTCGGGCTCGCTGGTGCCCGCGCGCAGGTACTGGCCGCACACCGGCCAGGCGCCGGCACCCTGGGTGGACAGCACGTTCTCGGCCACCCGGATCTGCTCGGCCTTGCTGGCGTTGGAGGCGAGGCCGGCGCCGCCGTTGGCGGCCCAGGTGCTCTGCGAGAACTGCAGACCGCCGTAGTAGCCGTTGCCGGTGTTGATACCCCAGTTGCCGCCGCTCTCGCACTGGGCGACGCCGTCCCAGTCGTGGGTCGGGGCGGCGGAGGCGGTTGCGGTGAAGCCGAACGGGACGGCAACAAGTGCGCCGGTGACGGCGGCGAAGCCGAGGACGCGAGTGTTGATCTTCCGGTTCTGTTTCATGGTGATTTCCCTCCCTGTGCCGACCAGCCCGGCGCAAATGCTCCGCCGTGTCCCTGTCCCCAGGAGTCGGGGTGCCCGACCGCGGGACAGGGTTTCCGGAGTGCAGCGGTTCGGGTCGGAGCCCATCTCAGGTTTGATCCGGGCCGCAACTGACGATAACGAGTAAATCTCGGCAGATCACGTCTTGATAACTCCGGAATTGCATGAAGCGAATGACCCGAAAAACGGCGTTGATGCAGGTTGGCTATGCTGCAAATGCCAATCCCGAGCGGTCTGTTATCTGGCCGTGATGTGATTCAACTCACCAAGAATTTGTGACTCCGGTCACGTTTCATGCTCAAATGAACGACCGAACGTGCGCGCGAGACTCTCAAATGGAAGATTTTCACCCTGATCACTCCGCTTTAAGGGCAACCGTCCGGTCTGATTCGCCCCGCCACCCTCGCTCGCACGGTTGCTTTCCGCCTCAGAACCCGGCTTGACCAGTCGATTTGGTGCATCTCCCGGCCCGTGTGTAATGTTGTGTTCACCGACGCGGGGTGGAGCAGCTCGGTAGCTCGCTGGGCTCATAACCCAGAGGTCGCAGGTTCAAATCCTGTCCCCGCTACAAAAGAGGGCGGTCCTGACCAGTAGGTCAGGACCGCCCTCAGTCTTTGTCGAGGTTCTTGGCAGCGGCGCTGGCATCGTCCCGAACTTCGGCGCCGACCAGCATCCATCATGTCGTTCGACTTCGTCGATGACTGCGCAGAAGAAGCGATTCATCGTCCCGACGACCTCGGGGTCACAGCCACCAGCAAGCCAGTCTCGGCGAGGCCTGCTCGCCGAGACTGCCATGCACGAGGCGGGCCGGGTACCTGTCGACGTCGGCTGTTCGCCGATCATCGGAATCGCTCGGTGGTCACGGGTCTGGTCGATCAGGTGCTGCGCGGCTCGACAACCCTCAGCGCTCGACCACGTGTTCCGCGTTCTGCCGCGCATCGCCGGGCTCGCGGGCCGCGGTCGTTATCGGGCCGCGCAGGCACAGGAAGAACATGGCGAAACCGACGGACAACAGGATGTGGCCGAGTCCGGCGATACCCGAGATGGCGGGACTGACATCGTGGTTCAGGACCGTGAGGATGCCGTGGGCGACCATCATGGCCACGGTCACGACCAGCCCGGCGTTGTAGGTCCAGAAGAAGGCGTTGAACCATCGGCCGGAGGTCAGCGCGAATTGCTTGTCCAACACGATGACGATGAGGAAGAACAGCGTTCCGAGTGCGAGGACGTGGGTGTGGGTGGCGGTGAGTTGTGAGCTTCCGGAAAAGTCGTGGGCCTTGGTGAATTCGCGGTAGAAGAACCCTAGGACGAGTCCCAGGACTGTGTAGCAGGCGGCGGCGTAGAACGACTTCTTCATCGGCTCTCCCTGGCGGATGCTCGGCGGGTGCGGGAATTCAGGATGGTCGCGCTCACCAAGCCGAGGGCGAGAAAGGCTGCGGCCACGCCCAATGCGGCCCTGGTGGCGTCACCGAATCCTTCGGACAGTGCGGTGGTGACCTGTGGTCCTGCGGGTCCGAGTTGTCCGGTGTCGCCTTGTGCGCGCAGTGCGGAGATCACTCCTCCGGCCGAATCTCTGGTTGCGGTGACCAGGTGCTGTGCTGTTGGCGGCGGCAGCCGGGGGACCCATTCCAATCGGTCGGTCAGGTTGTGCGCCAACCCGATCGACAGCACTGCGCCGAGGATGGCGGAGCCGAGTGCCGCACCGAGTTGCCGGACGGTACTCTGCGTCGCCGAACCCTGGCCCGACCGCTCCGGCGGGATGTCGGCCAGCACGGTGCCGGTCAGCTGTGCCGAGGCGAGACCGAGTCCGGCGCCATACCCGGCCAGCAGCACGGCGAGCAGCCAGGGCGAGGCCGTCGAGGAGAGGAGCAGCGCGACCGCGGCGACGCCCACCGCCTCGAGGGCCAGGCCCACGATCACCGTTCTCGAGGCACCGAGCACGGCGGCGATGTGCCGGGCGGCGGCACCGGATCCGAACGCGCCCAAGGCCATTGCGGCCAGTACCAGGCCGGCGCCCAGCGTCGACAGGCCGAGCCCGTTCACCAGGAACAGCGGCAGCACGAGCAGCAGGCCGAATTCTCCGATCGCCACGGTCATTGCGGTCAGATTGCCCCAGCTGAAGGTCGGGACGGAGAACAGGCTCACGTCCAGGATCGCGGACCTGCCCGCCCGCGCGCGGTGTCGTTCCCAGACTACGAACAGCACCAACGCGACCACGCCGATCAGCCCGATGACCGGAACCACCGAGACCGGAGCGCTTCGCGGCCAATCTATTCCGAGGACACTGAACGCGGAGTTCGGCCGCCACCAGCCCAGGCTCTGACCTTCGATGAGTGCGAAGACGACCCCGCCGAACCCGATCGCGCTGAGCAGTAGTCCGTCGACATCGAGCCCGGGTTCGCTGATCGCGGCCTTGGTTTCGCGCACCGCGAGCAATGTGCCGATCAGTACCGCCGCCCCGATCGGGATATTGACGATGAAAATCCATCGCCAGCTGAAGTAGGTGGTCAGGCTGCCGCCGAGGAGCGGGCCCACGGCGGCCATGCCGGAGATGACCGCGCCCCACACCGCGAACGCGATGACGCGGTCCTTGCCGCGGAAAGTGGCGTTCACGCTCGACAGGGTGGCGGGCAAAACGAACGCTCCGCCGACACCCTGTACCACACGCGAAAGGATCAGCGCCGCAACGCTCGACGCGACGGCAGCCATCAGGCTGCCCGCCAGGAACACGAGTACGCCGAGCACGAACATCCGGCGTCGGCCGAGCCGGTCGCCGAGACGGCCCGCAGTCAGCAGCAGTGCTGCGAAGACGACCGAATAGGCGCTGTTGACCCACTGGGCATCGGTCAGATCGAGTCCGAGATCGGTCACGATCACCGGTAGGGCGACGCCGACGATGGTGCCGTCCACAACGATCAACGAGAGCCCTGCGGCGAGGACGCCGAGCCCGATCCACGCGCTTCGGTCGGCCCGCGGCATCGTCTCGGCCGCGGTACTTGGATCGATCTGCATTGTTGTGATTCTGCGAGCTCGGACCGGCCGCCGGTAGATTCGATCGGTCCATGCCGGACCAACCTTCGAAGGAGTCGCGATCCTCCGATCGGCAACCCGGCGAAGAGGACGACGGCTCCGTGCACCGGGTCCGGCCGGCGTGGCTCGCTCCAGCGTCGATGTGACCGCCGGTGGTCGTGGCACAGGGCCTTCGAAAGGTGGGGTGGGTAACAACGGCGTAGCAGCTCATTCGTGAACCTCTCGAATTACTCAGCAAGCACACAGACATTTCGGGAGCGGAGCTTGGGTTTCGGCCGTTGAATGGGGTAGTGCTGCAGGACAGCACCCCGTGAGACGGAGTCCCAGGAGGTCCGGTCGTGCACACCGAAGCCATCGAGGTGGGAGATGTCGCCGCTGTCGACGCCGATGCGCAGGCGCGGCTCGACCTGGTGGCCGGGGCGGGGGTGAGCCGGCTGGGGCGGCGCACGATCAATGCGGACGCGTTCGCCACGTTCACCGATCCGCGGCTGGGGCGCAGCGCTTTCGTGGTGGCCGACGGGGTGGGGGATCATCTGGCGGCGGCCCGGGCGGCGCGGCTGGTGGCGCAGACCGCGGCGCGGGCGGCGGTCGGGGACGGCGCGCAGGCCGGAATCCTGGCGGCGCAGCGGGAATTGCTGCGTGAGCTACCCGAGTCGAGCGCCGACAGCGTGCTGGTGGTCGCGGTGCTGCCGAGCAGTGGTCAGCTGGACGGTCCCTGCGACATCGCCTGGGTGGGTGACTGCCGGGCCTACCGCTGGAACGGCCGCGTGCTGCACCGCACGACCACCGATCACACTGTCGCCGAGTACTTCCGGGCGCGCGGGCGCGACCCGCTGCCGGGTATGCGGCATCTGGTCACGACCTCGGTGCGGACCGTGCAGCCGGGCGATATCGGGCGCGCGGCCACCGGATCGAGCGCGGGCAGGCTGCTGCTGTGCACCGATGGGGTGGGTAAGAAGCTCAACATGCCGATCATCAAGTCGATTCTGTCCCACGGGACTTCGGCGGGTCAGGCGGCGGAAGCGCTGGTGGGGACGGCCCTCGGTCGCGGCGGCACCGACAACACCACCGCACTGGTGGTGGACGCGAGCCGCTGAGCCGGGCGGATATTTCCCCGAATTCGCACATTCTGGACGGGTGACCAGGTAGCTTGGGCCCGACTTTGGCAGTGCGCAGCATCGGGGTTCGCCGTGGCAGACAGATCGACATCCATCCGCAGTCACTTTGGCGGTCTGCTCCGGCGCAAGCCGTGGGGATTCGCATTCGCGCGCGCCTCGATCGTGCTGCTCCTGGTGGTGCCGACACTGGTCTCGGCGGTCTACATGTGGATCATGTGGGATCCGGAGCTGTACCTGAAGCAGATTCCGGTCGCCGTCGCCAGCGACGATGCCGGCGGCATTTCCGACGGCAAGGCCCAGAACATGGGTACCGAGATTCTCGACAATCTGGTGTCCAGCGGTGAACTCCAGTTCCACCGGGTCAGCAGCGCGGAAGCGGTGCGCGGGCTGCGGGAGAGCCGGTACGCCTTCTCGGTCGTCATTCCCGCCGACTTCACCCGGAACGTGCTGAGCGTGACCGATCCCGCGCCACAGCATGCTCGGATCATGGTCTGGTACAACGACTTCAACGGCACGCTGGGACCGGCCGTGGCCAATAGCGTTGTCACCGAGGCGCAGAACCAGATCGCGGCCACCATCGGGCGCGGTTACGCCGGTCAGATCCTGGTCGGCGTGAACAGTCTCGGCTCCGGCCTCGGCGACGCCGCCAAGGGTGCGACCCAGTTGGCCCAGGGCACCACGCAGCTCGCCGACGGCTCCGACCAGCTGACCGCCGGACTCGATCAGGCCGCCACCGGCGCGGCGCAACTCGCGACCGGCACGGGTCAGCTCCATACCGGTGCGGTCCAGCTCGCCGACGGCGCGAACCAATTGGTCACCGGCACCGATCAACTCGGCTCCGGAGCACGGCAGATCCGCGATGGCGTGGACCAGGTCGTCACGCCGCTGCTGGACGCCCTCCAGCCCGCCGGACGGCTCGCGGCGCAGCTCGATCCGCTGCTCGACCAGTTGAGCAGAAACCCGGACCCCGCGGTGGCCGACGCGGTCACCCAGCTGAAGAGCCTCATCGGCCAGGTCCGGCCGGACGACCCCGATTCCCTCGTCGGCCAGCTGACCCAGTTGCGCGACGGTACAAAGGAATTGGCCCGGCAGCTCACCGATCCCAAGGCCGACTACCGCTCCGGAGTGCTGGCCCTCGCCGACGGCAGCACCCAATTACGGGACGGCACAGCACAACTCGGCAGCGGCGCGAACGACCTGTCCACGGGCCTGGACCAGCTGGTCGCCGGCGGCCGCGACCTCCGGGCGGGCGTCACCCAATTGGGCGACGGCGCAACCCAGCTCGACAACGGCCTGCGCGACGGTGCGGCCGCCGCACCCCACATCGCCGACCCCAACGCCTCGGCCGACGTCATGGCCCAGCCCGTCACCATCGACATCCGCAACCAGGAACCCAGCCAGCTCGTCCGCGACGGCGACCGCAGCCACAAGGAGATCGCCCGGGGCGCAGGCCCCGTGCTCGTCGTGATGGGCTCCTTCCTCGCGGCCATCGTCCTGTGGATGCTGTTGCGCCCCTTACGCGGAGCCGCCCGCGGCCGTTCACCCTGGCGGCGCGCCGCGGGCCCCGTCCTGCGCGGCACCGCGGTCGGCGCGGCGTGCGTCATCGCCCTGTCCGCCCTCGCCGCCGGTTACGGCGGCTGGCTCGGCTGGTCTCCGCAACAGTGGCCCGCCATGGTCGCCGTCATCGCGCTGGTCGGCCTGGTGGCAGCCGTGACGGCGCAACTGTTCGTCGTCCTCTTCGGCCGCGTCGCCGGTTCCATCGCGGCCTTCTCCTTCTATATGTTCCAAATCTTCGCCTTCGGCGGCGTTTTCCCCGCCGGCACCACCCCACTCCTGTTCCGACCCTTCAAAGACATCGCCCCCATGACGTTCGCCCGCCGAGCCATCATCCGCACCGACATCGCCCTGTACGACCGGATGTTCTGGATCTCCATCGCGGTCCTGCTCCTCATCCTCGCCGCCGCCCTGGCGATCATGATCGCCGCCCGCTACCTCGCCGCCTCCGTACCCGATCCGGCCCCCGCCGATCGCACCCCCGAACCCCCGCACTCGATTCCCTCCCGACCCTGAAAAACGGCTCTGACCAGTCGATTAGGTTCCCTTCCCCACTTGTGTGTAATGTTGTATTCACCGACGCGGGGTGGAGCAGCTCGGTAGCTCGCTGGGCTCATAACCCAGAGGTCGCAGGTTCAAATCCTGTCCCCGCTACAAACGAGGGCGGTCCTGACCAGTAGGTTTCAGGACCGCCCTCAACTTTTGTCGAGGTTCGTGGCAACGGATTTGGCAACCGTCCGGTTGTCTGTGTCGAGTGGCGCGACGAACCTCTGCGAAATCCACTGCTGCCAGGTGTTGTCCAATGGATGTAGTGGAACGCACGGGACGGCTGCGTTCGCTGGGGTGCCAGCCCATCGATCGTAGGCAATTGCCCAGGTTGAGTTCCGTTGATGTCCATGATCTTTCGGGGGCTGGGCGGCTTCCCGGGTGTCTCGCAAATTCGTCACGGGACCGCGCATCCGCACGGACCGGCCGGTCGCAGATTCAAGATCAGTTCTCTGTCCGGGGCTCCCTGGCCTTCGACATACAGTGCCTGGTGAATTGCTTCGTGGCTGCTGCGCATGGACTTGTCGTCGGGGAAGTCGATCCGCAGTCGCCGAGAGACCTGCTCTTGGCTCCACGCCTGCACCCATTGCCGGTCCGTGCGATGCGGCTTGTTCTGACCGGTCCAGTCCCGATCGCCGGACGGGCGACGATCCTGCCGTTCGCGTCTGCGATCCGTCCTGATAGCGGATGCTGAACGTATTCCCGAAGCTGCTGGTTATCAAATAGTTTCGCTGCTTTCGGGCGCTTGACGAACAGTTCGGCCTTCCACTGGGCCACCGAGGCGCGATAGTCGAGCCTGCAAGAATACGGTGGCGTCCCGCCAGCATCGCGGAACCATCGACTGCCTTTCACAGGCGATACCCTCATTTCGACCTGGACAGATCCGATCTGGGAGGTTGGGCGCCGAGCAGCACCGACACCGCGAGTCCCGCCCGCCAAGGCGGCGCCACCACCGCCCCCGCAACCGCCCGGCGCCGGATTGCGGTGGGCCTCGACGTCGACTGGCGGCGTTGGCGGTTCGTCCGGATACGACAGGGGTATCCGGGCGAACCGCCTGCTTGCCGGATCAGTGCTCGGACTCCGGCTCGCGCCAGCGTGATCGACACGACCGCCTAGGAGGGAATGGCGCCGATCTGCTGCATGATGGTCATCCGGTCCGGCGACACCCAGAACTCGGCGATCTTGCCATCCGCGACGCGCATGACGCCGATACCGACCGCCGACACCTGTCGCCCGGTCGCCGGCACGCCCATGAGATCCCCGTCGTGGGTGCCCTCGTACCGGCAGCGCAGCGCCACGAGGTCGCTGTCGGCGATGAGTTCGTCGAGCGGGTGTCGCAGATCGGTCATGCCGGCGAAGAAGGCGTCGCCGAACGCCTTGACGCCGTCGATGTCCAATGTCGGCAGCCCCGCCGGGTGGAACCGGAAGTCCTCGGTGCACAGGTGTATCGGGGTGGTCCGACCGCGGTCGAGCTCCTCGAAGTAGTTGCGGACGATCTGCTTGTTCTCCTCGGACATGGCGGTGTTCCTCTCACTTCGCCTGGTCGAGCCGGACCGCGTCGGGGCCGGCGGGGAATCGCAGCTGCCCGGTCGTGTCGTGCACCGCACGCCATACCGTTTCGGCGACGTCGCTCTCCTGCGTGAACAGATCCTGTTCCAGAAACAGGTCGAGGGTCCGCTTCGCGAACGGTTCGTAAGCCGGTGGAACCAGCTTGTCCAGCGGGCCGGTGAAGTCGATGTTGTCGGTCGCCTTGCCGGCGAAGTTGGTCGTCAGGCAGGTGCCGGGCTCGACGGTCTTGGCGCGTACGCCGAACTCGGCGAGCTCGAGGGCGAGCGACGCAGTGAATCCCTCGATGGCCGCTTTGCTGGCCTTGTACACGGCCGAGAGCGGCATGTGCCCGAGCACGACGCTGGAGGTCACGTTGACCACGACTCCGGCGCCGCGCTCACGGAACTGGGCCAGCACTTCCTGGGTGGTGGCCATGACGCCGAAGGTGTTGGTCTCGAAGATCTCCCGCACCCGGCTCATCGGAGTGCCTTCGTACGCGCCGATCAGCCCGATGCCGGAATTGTTGACCAGGGCGTCGATGGGCCCCGCCGCGGCGAACGCCGCAGCGATGGAGTCGGGGTCGGTGACGTCGAGTTGGAGGATGCGGAGTCGGTCGGACTCGGGCAGGACATCCGCGCGGGGCGTTCGCATGGTGGCGATGACGTTCCACCCGCGCCCGAGGAAATGCCGTGCGGTTTCCCGCCCGTAGCCGGATGAAGTGCCGGTGATCAGAACTGTGCTCATGGTGGAAGGGCTCCTGTCGCTCGTTCGGAAGAGTGCGGAACTCACTGTGCGTGGCGGCCGGCGCCCGCCACATCTGTCGGATGGCTGCTCAGTCGAAGGCCATCCGAGGGCCTATGACTTAACCCAGGCCCCAGATAAGGGCCTCGTCGAGGTGTCGGGCCTTGTTGAACACGAGGGCGAGGTTGTACATCGTCGGCCACGGCGACTATCACCGCACCCGCCCTGTTTCGGCTGATCGTGAACCAGAGCGCAGCCGTGCTCTCGACATCCCGCGATCCTCAGATTTTGGCCCGGGAGGCCGAGGTGGGCAGGAATTCCCGGGCGTCATGGGTTGGCGGAGCACCGTATTGGCGCCGGTATTCCCGGCTGAACTGGGAGGGACTGGTGTAACCGACCTTGCGGCCTATGCCGGTCACGTCGCTGGGGTTGGAGATGAGCAGCAGGCGGGCCTCGTGTAACCGAATTCGCTTCTGGAACTGGACCGGGCTCATGGTTGTGACAGCGTTGAAACTACGGTGGAAAGCCGAGACGCTCATGGCTGCCCGGGCGGCGAGATCCTCGACGCGAAACGGCTGGTGGTAGTGCTCTCTGATCCAATGGATAGCGGTCGCGATGCGGTTGAGATTGCTCTCGGGCGTGCCGAACTGGCGAATCATCGCGGCTTGTTCACCGGTGATCAACCGCCACAGGATTTCGCGTTTGATCAGCGGCGCGAGGACGGCGATATCGCCCGGCCGGTCGAGTAGCCGCAGCAGGCGCAAGACGGCGTCGATCAGGTCGTCGTCCGCGTCGCTGACCGCCAGACCAGGCGGTGTGAGCGTGGCGACCTCCGGCAGACTGGCCGGTGTGCGAATGAGCATCTCGATGATCTCGGCGGGATCGATGTCGAGACCGACCCCGAGCCCCGGGCGGCCCGGTGCTGCCTCGATGAAGTGGCTGACCACCGGAAGGTCCAGCGAGGCAACGAGATACTGCCCCGCTCGATGCTCGTACATGCGCTCACCGAGCGCGAATCGTTTGGTGCCCTGTCCGACCAGCGCGAAGACCCGGCCATAGGTCACGGGTTTGGGCGGCTGGGGCGCGACGGCCTTGAATATCCTGACCGCGTCGATGGCGGTCGTCAGGTCGGGGCGGGCGTGGCGGTCCATCAGATCGCACAGCTCGTCGAGGCTCGCCGCCCGATTCCGCGCCGCACCACAGCAATTCGCGGCGCATCGGCGATTGTGCGGGCGCTGCGACGAGCTCTCCGCGGATGGACAGGGCTGTTTCGGCAACGGTGATCCCTCCCAGATCGAGGCCAACCGGCCCGGTCAGCCGTTCCAGACCCAGCGGTTGCGGCGAGCCGGTGCAGTCGATACGCGGGGTCATGGCTCAGCGCGATGAGTGCATCGTAGCGGCGCAGCGGGTTTGGCGGTCAGCCGTTCGGCTGGCCGCCGTCGCCTGCCTTGCCGTTGCGAAAAGTGTCATCTCGCTTCGGATGCCGTCGGCCATGACAGGTTCCCGTTCGCGGTGGGATGGGGTGTCCAGGCCGATTTCCATGCAACCAGCGCCCAGATCGGTGGTCTTGACACAGAAGTCGCGGGCACTTGCACGATCCTGCCGATCTCGTTGACTTCCCGGAACGGCCACGGGTGAATGGCGAAGACAATCAGGGATGTACAGCGAGGAGCGCAGTTCCGTGAGACGTCGATCGACGGTGCACGCGGTGCGAGAGCATCGGTCGGCACCGCCGCCGAAAGCCGTCGCGAGTGTGGAGGGCGATCGGGTCACCCCCGTGGAGCTCTTCTTCGACCTCGCCTACGTATTCGGGTTCACACAGGTCAGCCGATTGATGGCGGAAGCGCATACGCCGATGGGCGTCCTGCAGGGTCTCATCGTGCTCGCCCTGCTGTGGTGGTCGTGGACGGCCTACAGCTGGCTGGCCAATCAGCTTCACGCCGACGAGGGCTTCGTGCGCGTCGCCATGTTCGCGGGCATGACGGCGGTATTCGTCGTGGCCGTCGTGGTGCCCGAAGCCTACGGTGACCGGTCGAGCGGACTGTCGGGCCCGCTGGTCTTCGTTGCCGCCTACCTCGGCGCTCGGTTGACCCACTTCGCCGTCTACCTGGTCACTTCTGTGGGAGGTCGCGAAGCCCGGCGAGAAGTGGTGCAGACGGTGTGCTGCTCGCTCGTCCCCTCGGGCGCACTGCTGGTGGGCGGCGCGGTGCTCGGATCGCCATGGCAGGTGTGGTGTGCGCTGGCCGCGGTCACCATCGAGCCGATCATCGCCAACCTGACCACGTGGGGCGTGCGCAGCCGCATCGGCTCGGCTGCGCATTTCATCGAACGACATCGGCTGGTGGTCATTCTCGCGCTCGGCGAGTCGACCGTGGCGATCGGCGCCGCGGCGGGGCCGATCGATCTCCCGCTGCTGGTGGGCGTGCTGCTGGCGGTCGCGATCGCCATCGGACTGTGGCGAGGGTATTTCAGCGGACTGGCCGAGACCGCGGAGCAGGCGTTGTCCGGACTCGACGCGCGGGACCGAGCGCGCGCCGCCCACCATGGATACAGTCTGCTGCATTTCCCAATCGTCGCCGGAATCATCTTGTCCGCCTTGGGGATCGAAGTCGCGATGGCGCACATTTCGAGTACGCGGCCACTCGGGTGGTTCGGCGCGGTCGCGCTGACCGGCGGCGCGGCGGTCTGTCTGGCGGGCACCGCGATCTTCGCCCGGCGCGTCGCCGGTGTGGACATCCGCCCGCGTCTGCTCGCCGCGACGATTCTGCTCTCGATGTCGGTCGTGGTCGGCCAATTGCCCCCGCTGGGCGCTCTCGGCGTCATGGCCGCGCTGCTGCCGGTCGTCTTGCTCCTCGACCGCCGACGACCCGAGATCGAAACTCGGCAACGCGGCGTGGCGGTCGGCCGATGAGCGAGTCCACCCTATTCGGGCGAGACACCGAACTCGCCCGGCTCGCCGCGTTTCTCGATGGTGGTGAGGCGGTACTGCTCGAGGGCGAACCGGGCGTCGGCAAATCAGCACTGCTCACCGCGACCGCACGCCGCGCCGAGACCTGCGGAATGCAGGTCTTGCGGGCCTCGGGATCGGAGTTCGAAGCCGATATCAGCTACGCCGCACTGAATCAGCTGCTGTTGCCGTTGCATGCCCGGCTGCCGCAGCTGACGGCCGACCAGCGGGAAGCATTGACCGTCGCACTGGGTTTCGGCGCTGGATCACCGCCGGACGTCCTGCTGGTCTGCAACGCGGCGCTCGCCCTGATCGGCGCGGTCGCGGCCGAACAGCCGATGGCGCTGTTCGTGGACGATATCCAATGGATCGATAGAGCCTCGGCCGTCGTGCTGAGCTTTCTCACCCGCCGGCTGGCGGGAACCCGTGCCGGACTGCTCGTGTCGGCGCGCGCCGGAACGGAGAGTTTCGCGCGGCGTGCGGACATGGCCACGATGGTGATTGAACCACTGGCGCCCGAGGCCGCGCAGGAGCTGGTCGATGCCTCCTTTCCGCGGTTGCGGCCATCGCTCCGGCGGTCATTGCTCGATCTCGCGCAGGGCAATCCGCTCGCATTGCTCGAGCTTCCATCGACGCTCACCGACTCCGCGCATACTCGCACGGATCGAGACGCGCCAGCGCTGGTGCCGCTCAGCGAACGATTACAGCAGCTTTTCGCTGCCCGCATCGCCGCGCTGCCCGACCTGACGCGCCAACTGCTGCTGCTGGCCACCTTCGAAGGCACCGGCAGCCTCCGGGTGCTCCGGACGATTCTCGACACAGGTGACGGTCTCTCCTGCCTGGCCGCGGCGGAACGTGAACAACTCGTGCGGGTGGACGATGACGCCGCGCGAATCGTCTTCCGGCATCCTCTGATTCGGTCTTCCATCGTCGCGATGTCGACCCATGAGGAACGTCGCAGCGCGCACGTCCGGCTCGCGGCCGCGCTTCCCGCGGATCGGGAACGCAGAGCCTGGCATTTCGCCCATGCCGCGGACGGCCCGGACGAAGCCGTCGCCGAACTTCTCGAAGCGGCCGCACACCGAACGATGTTGCGCGGGGACGCGTTCGGGGCCATCACCGCGTTGATCCGAGCCGCCGAGCTGAGTCCCGCGAACGCCGACCGCGGCCGGAGACTCGCCGAAGCCGCCTACATCGGGGCCGAAGCCGGCGGCACCGGCGACGCCGCGCGGCGGCTGCTGACCGACGCGCAGCTGGCGCCCCCGGACCCCACCGGCTCCCTGCACGCGGCCAACGCGGCCGCATTCCTCATGCTCAACGGCGACGGCGACGTGGACACCGCGCACCGGCTGCTGGTGGGAGCGATCGAGACCGCCGACCACGGTTATCAGGCTGATGACCCGGCGCTGATCGAAGCCATGCACACCTTGCTGCTGCTGTGCTGGTACGGCGGTGCGCCCCGCTACTGGGAGCCGTACTTTCGCGCGCTGGACCGCCTGCGCCCGGCGCCGCCGCCGATCCTCGCGCTCATCAGCCGGACCTTCCCCGACCCCGCGCGGACCGCCGCCACCGCATCGGAGTCGGCCGACGCCATCCTGGCCACTCTGCCCGAGGAGACCGACCCCACCCGGATCATGAGGATCGGCACGGCGTCGGTGTACCTGGACCGATTGGCGGATTCGCGCGAGCCATCCTGGCGCATCGTTCATCAGGGGCGTAACGGCGGCTCGCCCCGCCGGCACCTCGGCGCGCTCATGCACCTGTGCCTGGACGACTATCTGACCGGCCGATGGGACGAGGCCGAGCAACTCGCCGACGAAGGCCAAACGGTTTGCGACAGTGCGGGTTTCCCCTTCTTCGCCTGGTATTTCCGATACCATCGTGCGCTCATGGCGGCCGGTCGCGGCCGCTTCGCGCAGGCCCATGAGCTGGCCGACGAGATCGCCCACTGGGCTCTGCCGCGCGGAGTATCGGCGGCGACGGTCTTCGCCCGGCATCCGCGCGTGCTGGCCGCCCTGGGTGGCGGCGACTTCGAAGCGGCGTTCCAGCACGCCGCCGCCATGAGCCCTCCCGGAGTCCTCGCCTCTCACATCCCGCATTGCACCTGGGTCATGTTCGACCTTGTGGAAGCCGCCGTGCGCACCGGCCGCATCGGTGAGGCGCGTGCCCACGTCGAGGCCATGCGCGCCGCCGACGTGGCCGCGCTATCACCCCGGATGGCGCTGCTCGTCGCCGGAGCCGAGGCTCTCACCGCTGACGGCCAAGATGCCCTGTCCGGACTGGAGGAAGTGCTGACCTCGCCGGACATCGATCGGTGGCAGTTCGACGCCTCCCGGGTCCGGCTCGTCCTGGGCGAGCGACTGCGCCGGGCATCCGAGGTGAGGAGAGCACGACCGCATCTGATCGCGGCGCGGGACGGTTTCGCGGCGATGAGCGCCGTGCCGTGGCTCGAGCGGGCACGAAACGAGCTGCGCGCCACAGGTTATCGGCAGGGCGACTCGATATCAGCGCGTACGGTGCTCACGGCCCTGACAGACCAGGAAGCGCTCATCGCCCGGCTGGCGGCGCGGGGGCTGACCAACAGGCAGATCGGTGAGCGGCTGTATCTGTCGCACCGTACCGTCGGGGCCCACCTCTATCGGATCTTCCCGAAACTCGGGGTGAGCTCGCGGGCCGGGCTCGCGGACGCGCTGTCACGGCAGCCCGATCGGGCCGATCCACCCGGCCCTCACGGTTCCGGTGACTAAGTCGCGGAACGCGATACGCGCCGAGATCGAGAGACGAACGACAGATGTGCTCCCTCACCGCTGCGGCAACAGTTGAACCTGTCACGATCACAGCCGTTGGGAGCATTCACCATGACCACCGTCCACCGTTTCGGCTTCCTCGCCGAATTCCTGCGTGCCCCAGGCGTAGTCGCGGCCGTCACGCCCAGCAGCGCGGCGCTGGCCGCAGCCGTCACGGTTCCCGTACCGCTCGACGGCGCGCCCGTGGTGCTCGAACTCGGACCCGGCACAGGAGCATTCACCGCGGCGATCCAGCGGCGGCTGCCCGGGCGCGGACACCACCTCGCCATCGAGATCAATGAGCGCTTCGCGGCTGCGACGGCCACCCGGTTCGCGGCCGTCCACGTCACCGTGGGTGACGCGAGCAATCTCCGGGAAGTCCTGACCGGCAACGGTTTCGGGTACGCCGATGTCATTGTCAGCGGTCTGCCCTGGGCCGCGTTCGCCCCCGAACGTCAGGATGATCTGCTTGCCGCCATCGCGGGTGGCTTGGCATCCGATGGCGTCTTCTCCACTTTCGCGTACAGCTCCACACGTTGGATGCCGCCGGCCCGCCGACTTCGGCGCCGGCTCACAGACCATTTCGAGGAGGTGCTCGCCTGCCGCACCGTGTGGGCCAACATGCCGCCGGCCTTCGTCTACTACTGCCGCAGGCCGCGTTCGCGCCCGCGCGGCGACGTCGTTACGCGGGTGAAATCGACTGCCGCACAGGCTCACGCGACGGTCGGCGCACGGTGAGCGCCAGGCATTTCCTGGCTCGGCGGCCTGCCGAACAAGCGCCGATATTCGCGGCTGAACTGCGATGGGCTGTCGTAACCGACGCGGTGGGCGATGGCTGTCACGTCGTTCGGCCGCGACGCGAGCAGCAGGCGGGCATGCTCCAGGCGGATCCGTTTCTGGAACTGGACGGGGCTCTGAGTCGTCACCGTCTGGAAGTTCCGGTAGAACGCCGAAGGGCTCATGCCGGCCAGTCGCGCCAGGTCCGCGACACGGAACGGCTCGTCGTAGTTGTCGCGAATCCACCGCACGGCTCGAGCGATATGGTGCAGGCCGCTGTCGGCGAGCCCGAGCTGCCGGATCGTGGCGCCCTGCTCGCCGGTGATCAAGCGCCACAAGATCTCTCGTTTGATCAGGGGAGCCAGTGCCGCTCGGTCGCGCGGATGATCGAGGAGCCGGAGCAGGCGCACCGAGGCGTCGAGCAGTTCGGGTGTCAGCGACCCGACCGCGATGCCCGGCACCGTCGCCGACCGGCTGCGAACGAGATCGGCGGGAGCGGCGTCGAGCAGCAACTCGGCGATCACCGACGAGTCCAGGACCAGCGCGAAACCCAGTGCGGGGCGGCCGGGTCGCGCGTCGACGAACTGGCCGGTCACCGGCAGGTCGATCGAAGCGACAAGGTAACCGCCGGGACGGTATTCCTGCACCTGATCGCCGACCGCGAGACGTTTGACGCCGCGGGTCAGAACCGCGAGCACCGTGCCGGACATCTCCATCGTCGGCGGAGCCGTGTGCTCGACCTTGGCGATGTGCAATCCGTCGATCGCGGTCGTCTCATCGGCTCGGACGTGCTTGGCCAGTAGGGCGTCCAGCTCCTCGAGACTCATGTCCCGATTGCAGCACAATCAAACTTCGCGCACTCATTGATCTGGAGGATCAGGCAAGTACGAGCGAGCTTTCTGCTACCGGAGTTGCCCGAAAAACCGTGCAATAGATGCATACCCCAAACCGGACGACACATCGGCCGGAAGACTTCACTCAACCACTCGAAGGAGTATCTGACATGACCGTCGGCTACGGATTCAACACCACCCTGACCGCCCGCCCCGGTATGGCCGACGAACTCGTCACCCTGCTGCTGAGCGGACTGGAGGAGGGCAACCCGGCCGCCAGCGAGCACTGCCGCGTCTACCTGGTCTGCCGATCGGCTTCGGCTCCGGACACGATTCACATCACGGAGGGCTGGACCAGCGAAGAAGACCACCACCGGCGCTTCGCGGGCGCCGCGGCCCAGGCGATCGTCGCGAAGGTCGGGGCTCTGGTCACCGGCGAGGGGCCGTACACCGACTACGTCCCGGTCGGCGGCAAAGCGCTGTTCTGATCATCGAAGCACCCCACCCGAAAGATAGATCATGTCTCCTCTGGCCCGCCCCGCTCTCGATCCCGAACTCGCCGTGTTGCTCACCTCGATGCCGCTGGTCCCGGCGATCACCGACGAGCTCCTCACCCAGTTCCGGCAGGTGCCCTCCACTCCGCTCGAAGTCCTGCTCGGCAGCCGCACCGTGGACCGGCGGGAGGTCATCGCACCCGCCGCCGACGGAGCCGACATCCCGCTCACCGTTTTCACTCCCGCCGCCGCGACCGGGAACGCCGCGTGCGTCTATTGGATGCACGGCGGTGGAATGATCATGGGGGACAGGTACTCTCAGCTCGACATCCCCCTGGAATGGCTCGACGCGGCCGGAGCGGTCGTGGTCACCGTCGACTACCGGCTGGCCCCCGAGCACGGCGGCACCACCCCCGTCGAGGATTGCTACCACGGCCTGCTCTGGATCGCCGAACACTGCGACGACCTCGGCATCGATCCGGCCAAGATCGTCATCGCGGGCACCAGCGCCGGCGGCGGCCTCGCGGCAGGCGTCGCGCTCATGGCCCGCGACCTGGGCGGGCCGCCCATCCTCGCCCAGATCCTGAGCTGTCCGATGCTCGACCATGGCAACACCACCATCTCCAGCCTCCAGTACTCGGGCGAGCCAGCCGTGTGGACCCGCGAAACCAATGCCTACGCCTGGAACGCCGTGTTGGCCGAAATCCCCGACGACCTGATCCCGGCCTACATCTCGCCCAGCCGCGCCGGCGACCTCTCCGGCCTGCCCGCCGCCTATATCGACGTCGGGTCCGCGGAGGTTTTCCGAGACGAGGACGTCGACTACGCGACGCGGATCTGGGCATCCGGAGGTCAGGCCGAACTCCATGTATGGGCAGGCGGCTGCCACGGCTTCGACTCGCTGTTCCCGCACGCCGAACTCGCCATCGCCGCCCGCCGGGCTCGCACCGATTGGCTCACCCGGACCTTGAACTCGGTCCGGACACACGACTGACGAGACGCGATGGGCTGCTGTTCTGCCACCACACTCGGCGGGACGCTGCCGATGCCGGACAACGCGCCTGCACCGTCTCCAGCGGCCGGGATTGGCAACGGATTCGGCAACCGGACACGGCGAAATCCAGCGGGCCGGGTGTCACGCAGCGGACAGGGCGGACAATCGAAACCCCGTTGACCAGCACGGAACGGGTTCCGTCGCACAGGTGGGACCGCCCGGGACGGGTCCTCGTTGGCTCATAACCCAGAGGTCGCAGGTTCAAATCCTGTCCCCGCTACAAAGGAAGGGCCCGGAGAGATTCTCTCCGGGGCCTTTTCGCTCTCCGCCTGCTCGGCGTGGTGGCGCGCAGCCCCCTGACGTGGTCTGAAACGATTATGTGTCTGAAAAGCCTGCGAAACCGACCGCGAGTGGCGAGAATTGTCTATGCTGCGCAGCCGAACGAGGACCTGCCGCCGCACCGGCCCGAAACCCCTTCGGCACCAGAGGAATTGGACAATGAGCAGGCTGGCGACGGCGTGCGCGGCGATCTTGGTCGCCGCGGGCGTCACGGTCGGGACCACGGTGGCCGGCGATGCGCGGGCGGAGACGCACGGCGCACTGCCCTGTACCCCGTATACGGCGATTCTCGCGCCGGGGACCTGGGAGACGCGTTTCGATGCGGATCCGATGGTGCCGGTCGGCATGCTCAGGCCGATCGGCGATGGGCTGCAACGGCAGTACGGCAGTGACATCACCGTGCTCTACGCCCCGTATGCGGCGAGCGCTTTCGATCAGGGGCTGAGCTATGCGCAATCCCTGAGCACCCTCGAATCCCGGCTGCATCAGATGGCGAGCAGTCTGTGCGGTTCGACGCGAGTGTTCCTCGCCGGGTACAGCCAGGGCGCGGACGGGATCGGCGATTTCGCGACCGAGATCGGCAATGGCGAGGGGCCGATCAGCGCCGATCGGGTGGTCGGCGTGGGGCTGCTGGCCGATCCGCATCGCGATCCGAGAACCACTCTCTCGCTGGGCGACCCGCAACCCGGTCACGGCATCGCCGGGACGCGGAGTCAGGACTTCGGTGCGCTGACCGATCGGGTGCGCACCCTGTGCGTCGAAGGCGACCTGTACTGCTCGCTCAATGCCGCCACGTCGCCGTTCCTCTTTGCGCTCGGCCGGGTGCTCAGCGGTGACTCCGCGATGATCGCATCCCTGATTCCCGCGGGCACGGATCCCAGCACACTGCTCGCGCAGGCCGTGAAGGTCGGCGCCGGCTGGACGGCGACCGCGGCGAACCTGCCCGCCATTCTCCAAAGCCTCACCAATCTCCCCGATCTGATCCAAGCGGGCGATATCAGTGGCGCGCACGAGATCGCGAGCAATCTCAATATGGCTCTGGCTCCGATGGTCCAGGCGGCCGCGGGCGTGGACCTGCCCCTCATCGGCTCGGTCATCCGGGCGGCCGCGGCCATCGACCCGTCGGGCTGGACCGCCGCTGCCAGCGTGATCGCCGATGCCCTGACCCAGATCGACATCCTGCGCATCGCGGGAAATGTCGGCCACATGCAGGAAACCCTGTGGCGCGCAGTCGAATCCCTCACCCGCAACGACGCGTCCGGCGCCGCTGCCGAAGTGGCGACCCTCGCCCCGGCCGGACTCGATCTGGCCGGCTCCGTTCTCGGCCCCCTCACCAACGCCGTACGGGGTGATCTCCGCGTCGCCGCGCAAACCCTGCTCAGCATCGGCGGTATCGACAGTATCAACGATCTGCTGGAACTGAGCCGCCAGGGCGTCGACATGGCCACCTTCTACGCTTCGAAGGCGCACGTCGACTACGGCGACGACGCACAGATACTCCTGGGCTTCCTGGGCTCCCTGGCTGCTTGACAGGCCGCCGCTCCCCGCCCCGGAACCACTGGTTCCGGGGCTGCCCGCGTTGGGGCGGGTTAGGATCTGTGATTCATGGACCGGTGGGGAGCCGGACCTGAGGGGGAGCGAAACATGGTGACTACCACCGATATACCCGTGATCGGCCGCAGGGAGCGCAACAGGCAGCGGGTCCGTGCCCGGATCTACACGTCCGCGCTGGAGTTGTTTGCCGAAAAAGGCTACGACGCAACGACGATCGACGAGATAGCGGAGCGCGCGGACGTGTCGCGCGGTACCTTCTTCAATCACTTCCCGCGCAAGGAAGACCTCATCACCGAGTGGGCCGAGGACCGGCGCCGCACTCTGATGGACCGGATCGAGCAGCCACTCGGGACCGGGGCGAGCGACACCGGCGCGCTGTTGCACCGGTGCATGGCCGGTCTCGCCCAGCTCAGTGAGGCGCAGCGCGGAGTCACCGAGATCATGCTGACGGCGTGGGTGAAGACGGGCCGCCCGCTCACCGAAGAGCCGTACACCGCCGAGGTTTTCGCGCGGATCATCGAGATCGGCGTCCGGCGCGGCGACATCGACGCACGCGCGGATCCGGTCCTGCTGGGGAACCTCCTCCGCGACGCCTACCTCGGGGTCGTGTACCGCTGGGCCCGCCGCACGACCGACCAGGAGCGGATAGCCGGCGAACTGCGCGACGTACTCGACGTCATCCTGCGAGGTGTCGCAACCAACAAGGTCGCCGGGACCGAGAACGATTGGCCCGCAGCGTGACCGAAACCGCCGACTTACCGTGAATGTGATCTGAACGCCATTCGTGGTCGAGTCATGCGGATCGAATCATTCACTTTGGCACGAAATGTCCCCTAGCAGGCGCGTTCCATCCCCATACCGCCGTCGGAACACCGATAGATTTGCCCGGTCCGGGCCCAACGAGGGGTGGGTCCGCACATACCTTGGAACGGACGCGGAATGGAGGCTCGATGCCCAGCGGGGGCGGCGCGGGAGAAGATCGCGGGACTCATGGCCCGGCACCCGCTGACCCCGCTGCCGCCGGGCACGGCTGGGCCGCGGGCGCGCCCAGTCCGCACACCATGACCCAGGCCGGTGCGGATCTGCTCGGTGTCATGGACGCGCTCGGTCTGGAGACGGCACAGGTGGTGGGCCTGTCCTACGGCGGCGGCATCGCGCAGACCGCCGCGGTCGCGGCACCGGAGCGCTTCGCCTCGCTGACCCTGGCGGCCACCACCGACTTCCCCTTCGACGCGTTCGAGAACCGCGCCCGATCTGGTGAGACGGACGGCATGCCCGCCCAGGTCGCGCCCTCGCTCACCCGCTGGTTCACGCCCGAATTCGCGGCCGAGAACCCCGGCCGGTCCGCTATGCGCGCGAGCAGGTCCTGCGTGGCAACCCGGTCGACTGGGCCGCCGCCTGGCGCGCCTTCAGCGGTCTCGAGGTACAGAACCGGTTGTCGGACTTCACTTCTCCAGTGCTCGTCCTCGCCGGCGAGCGTGACGCCTCGACCACGCCCGCGATCATGAAGGGGGTCGCCGAGCGCATCCCCGTGGCCGAGTACCGCGAACTGCCCGGCGCCCCGCACATGCAGGCCCTGGAGCAGCCCGCCCTGGTCGCGGCGGCGCTCGACGACTTCCTGCCCGCAGACCGCCGACGGCGCTCAGGCCAGGGCGCTGCCCCGCTGCCAGTCCGGCCAGAGGATGGTCCAGTCACCGCCCTGCCCGATGTCGAGCGGATCGCCGCCGGTATTGCGGACTTCGACCACATCGCCGGGGTTGGCGAAGTCGAAGAACCAGGCGGCGTCCGCGGGACTGAGGTTGAGGCAGCCGTGTGAGACGTTGGTATTGCCCTGAGCCCAGACCGTCGCGGCGAGTTCGTGCAGGTAGATGCCGTCGTGGCTGATACGGACGGCATTTCTGATGTTTTCGCGGTAGCCGAGGCCGGAGTTGACGGGCAGGCCGTAGCTGGAGGAGTCCATGCTGACGACGCTGTTCTTGTCGAGCACGGTGTAGACCCCGGGATGGGTCCAGAACGACAACACCCGCCCGCCCACCACGGCGGTACCGCCCCGGCCCATGGACGTGGGCATGGTGCGAACCAGGTTGCCGTTCTCGAAGACTTCGATGTGTTTGGTGTTGTCGTCCGCGATGGCGATGTGGGAGGGGCCGATCACCAGGGAGACCCCCTGGTCGTCCCGGCCGTACACGCCGTCGCCGAGGCGGGTGCCGAACAGGTTCGCCGCCACCGTGATCCGGGTGCCGGGCGTGTGATAGGTCTCCGGACGCCAGTGCGCATTGCGGTCGTCGAGCCAGTACCACGCGCCCGGCACGTGGGGCTCGGTGGTGACCCGGAGGGTGCGTTCCGCGGCGGCGCGGTCGACGGCCTCGTCGAAGTGCGCGACCAGCACCAGGCCGATGCCGTAGGTTTCACCGTCCTGGATGTCGAGGAGATTGTTCGAGCGGAAGGAGACGCTGGTCAGCGTGTCGGGCCGGACAGTGGTGAAGACGGCGGTGGTGTCGACGTCTCCGGTCTCGCCGTTCGCCACCACCGACGCCGTATAGGTGTGGCCGTAGCCGAGTGGTTCGGAACTGATCCAGGCCAGGCGATCCGCGGAGAGCGCGCCCGGTAGCGGTCGACCGGTTTCGTCGACCCAGGAGACCGAGGTCAAGGTCCCGTTGAGCACACCGACCCGGCCGAGTTGGCGCGGACTCAACTCACGCCCGGCGGCCACCGGCGGAAACACGATGGCCGCGGGCCGCGAGGCGCGCGGGAGCAGCCCGTTGCCCCGGTACGGCACGCTGCCGGCGACGAACAGTCCGCCCAGCCCCATGATCCCGGTCAATACCTGACGACGTCGCAACCCCAACGCGCGCTCCCTTCGACCTGATCCCGGACCCGGCTCGGTCGTGTCAGCATCGCGCTGCCGGCCAACAAGATCACGACGCCGGACGGGATCTCCACCGATCCGTCGCGTAACCGACACCTGGCGGCAATCGAGCGGGAGCGCTCAGCGGGTCGCTCTCACTTCAGCGTCGCGTGCATGAGGTAGACGTTGTAGCTGTTCCAGGTGGAGATGGTGAAGTAGAGATCCTTGGCGGTGGACCAGGGGTGGATGAAGCCGCCGTAGGCGGTGGGGTAGTCGTCGGTGCTGAGCAGCGGGGTCGGATCCGACCAGGCGCCCTGGGGTTCGCCGGCGGTGCGGAGGACGATCTGGTTGCGGGTGACGTCGAGGTAGACCATCCGCCACTGGTTCGACTCGGGGTCGTACTGGACGGACAGTTCGCTGGCGGTGCCGGAAACCAGTGGTGTGGCGAGCAATTCGTTGGGGCCGTCGGCGGGGGTCCAGGTGCCGTCGATCCAGTACTGGTAGGCCGACTTGTTCAGGACCTGGTCGGCGTGGACGCGGGCGAGGCCGATGACACCGAGGCGTCCGTTGGGCGTGCCGAACATGTAGACGTAGTCGCCGTGCGGAACCATGGTGGCGACCTGGAAGCGGCCGAGCCCGAACAGGTTGTCCCAGCGGGCCCACTGCGATTTGGTCCAGGTGCGGCCGTTGTCGTCGGACCAGGCGATGCCGCCGAGGTTGGTCGACCACATGCCGGGGATCTTGGACCAGTGGTTGACCGACATGTAGGTCAGGTACTGGCGGTCGCCGACGGCGAATCCCGAGGTGGGGATGGTGGTGGTCTCGAAGTTCTTGATCTTGCGGCTGTCGAGCAGTTCGGCGGCGTGGCAGCGGCTGTTCTGCACGAAGTCGTCGAGGATCAGACCCTGCGACAGATCGCGAGTGCTGCTGTAGGCCAGCACATTGCTGCGCCAGTCCTGCTGGTCGGTGCCGGCGCCGGTGGGTTTCCAGCCTTTGCCGAAGGTGTCGCCGAACATCACGGCGACCTGGCCGGGCTTGGTCTCCCACATGAGCCCGAGGTCGGTGCCGTCGACCGACCAGCGCATATCGGTGCGATTGACCGAGCCCTGCCCGGTGACCTGGTTGACCAGCTGGACCGAATCCACCTGCGGCGCGCCGACCGCCGCGGCCACGGGCGCGGGCGCGGCGGACTGGACGGCCGCGGTGGGCGTGGCCTGGGGTTCGGGTGGCTCGCCGCCCGGCACCACGATCGGGATGGGTTCGGGCTCGGTGGTGATCTCGACCTGGGGCAGCGACGCGCTGCCGCCGCCGGGCTGATTCGCCGGGGCCGGGACGGTGTCGCGGACATCCGGGCACGGATTGGCGCAAGGGTCGGCGGGCAGCGCGACCGGATCGACACGGGTGTTGTCGGGCTTCGGGCCGGGCACCTGGACGGTGACGATCTGGGGCACGGGCACCGGGACCTTGATGGTCTGATTGCCCTGCGGCTGGGCGCCATTCGGGTCCGCTCGGCGATCCAGCGGGTCGAATCCGGTCTCGCCGCAGCTGTTCACCGGTGCGGGCGCCCAGGGATGCGGTGCGGCCCCGGCGGGCGGCGCGGGCAGCAGCATCGCGCCCAGCGCGAAAACGCCCGAGAGTGCGGGCGCCGCAGGGAATCCGGAATGACTCGACCAGCGGCGGGATCGAATTCCCATGTGGTGTGCGGCTCCTCGTCCAAGATCGGCTGACTCACCCTAGTCCGGTTCCGCCCGCTGCGCGTAACGGCACGAACCGGTCAGGGTATCTGTCGTTCCGGGCCGTCGCCGCCGACGCCGGTGGCGACGGCGCGTCGCCGGGGCGGCAGACTGAGCGGGTAATGAAGCTGCCTGATCTTCCCGACCTCCCCGTACGCCCGGCGCTGGACCGCATCGTGGCCACCCTGGGCGAATGCGGCACCGCTGTACTGGTCGCGCCGCCCGGAACCGGCAAGACGACGCTGGTCCCGCTGGCCCTGGCCGCGACCACCGGCGGACGGGTGGTGGTGGCGGAGCCGCGCCGGCTGGCGGCGCGGGCGGCGGCCGCGCGAATGGCGGCGCTGCTGGGCGAGCGGGTGGGAGAGACCGTCGGGTATGCGGTGCGCGGAGACCGGAAGGTGGGCGCCGGGACTCGGATCGAGGTGGTGACCTCCGGGCTGCTGGTGCGGCGGCTGCAGAACGATCCGGAGCTGGCCGGGGTGGACGTGGTCGTCATGGACGAGTGCCACGAACGTCACCTGGACGCGGATCTGCTGCTGGCCCTGCTCCTGGATGCCCGGGCCGGGCTGCGGCCGGACCTGCGGGTGCTGGCGACCTCGGCGACCGTTGCGGCGGACCGGCTTTCGGCGCTGCTGGGCGGGGAGGGGGCGCCCGCGGCGCCGGTGCTGGAGGTGCGGGGCCGGGCCTATCCGATCGAGCTGGAGTACGTGCCGCCGGGCGCCCGGGAGCGGATCGAGCAGCAGGTGGCGCGGGTGACCCGCCAGGCATTGGTGGGCAGCGCGGGCGATGTATTGGTCTTCCTGCCCGGGGCGGGGGAGATCCGCCGGACCGCCGACCTGTTGTCGGGACTGCCCGACGTGGACGTGCTGCCCTTGCACGGCAGGCTGTCCGCCGCGGCTCAGGACGCGGCGCTGCGGCCGGGCGCGCGGCGGCGGGTGGTGCTGTCCACGGCGGTGGCCGAATCCAGTCTGACCGTGCCGGGGGTCCGGGCGGTGGTGGACTCGGGGCTGGCGCGGGTGCCACGCATCGATCATCGGCGCGGGCTGTCCGGGCTTGCGACCGTGCGGGTTTCGGCCGCCGTGGCCGAGCAGCGGGCCGGACGCGCGGGCCGCGAAGGCCCGGGGTGGGCGTGGCGGTGCTGGCCGGAATACGAGCACGCGACCCTGCCCGCGTATCCGGAACCGGAGATCCGCACCTCCGATCTGACCCGGCTGGCCTTGGAACTGGCGTGCTGGGGCACCGTCGACGGGCAGGCGCTGGCCTGGTGGGATGCCCCTCCGGCGGGTGGCCTGGCGGCCGGGCGGGCGGTGCTGCGGGCGCTCGACGCGGTGGATGACCATGGGGCGGTGACGGATCGGGGACGGCGGATGGCGGCCGTCGGATTGCATCCGCGCCTGGCGCGCGCACTGCTCGACGGCGCGCGCGAGGTGGGGGCACGGGCGGCCGCCGAGGTGGTCGCGCTGCTCGATGACGATTCCCTCGCTCCCGGTATCGATCTGGCCGCGGCACTGCGGAGCCTGCGCGGCGACCGGCCCGCCCGCTGGCAGCGGGAGGCGCAGCGGCTGGCGAAACTCGTCGAGGGCGACGGCGTGGACGACCCGGCTCTCGTTGCGGCACTGGCCTATCCGGAACGGCTGGCCCGCCGCCGGGCCCCCGGTTCGGCCAGTTACCTGATGGCGGGCGGCACCGCGGTGACCCTGCCACCGGGCAGCGGGCTGGGCGACGCCGAATGGCTCGCCATCGCGGTGGCCGGGCGCGACCCGGGTCAGGCCGAGGGACGAATCCGATTGGCCGCCAAGGCCGATGAGCAGCTCGCCCGGCAGGCCGCCGCGAACCTCCTGGAGACCGCCGACGAGGTCGATTGGGCCGACGGTGATCTGGTGGCCCGCCGCGTGCGGCGCCTCGGCGCGATCGTGCTGTCGGAGCAGCCGCTCAGGGATCCGGATCCGAGCCTGGTGTCGGCCGCCCTGCTGCGCGGACTGCGCGCCACCGGCCTGGACCTGCTGCGCTGGGACGAGGATGCTCGCAGCCTGCGGCAGCGCCTGGACTTCCTGCACCGCACCCTCGGTGCGCCCTGGCCCGCCGTCGATGACGACACCCTGCTGGCAGACGCCGAAACCTGGCTCGCCCCGGAGCTTTCCACCGCCCGCCGCCGCACCGACCTGGAGCGCGCCGACGCGGGTCAGGCCCTGCGCCGCCTGCTCCCGTGGCCCGATGCCGCACGCCTGGACGAGCTTGCCCCCGAACGACTGGAGGTCCCCTCCGGCAGCCGCGTCCGCCTCGACTACTCCGCGGACCCGCCGGTGCTCGCGGTCAAGGTGCAGGAGATCTTCGGCTGGACCGAGCCGCCCCGCCTGGCCGGCGGACGCGCCTCGATCCTGCTGCACCTGCTGTCCCCGGCCCAGCGCCCGGTGGCCGTCACCGCCGACCTGCCGTCCTTCTGGCGCACCGGCTGGCCCCAGGTCCGCGCCGACCTGCGCGGCCGCTACCCGAAACACTCCTGGCCCGAGGACCCCACCACGGTCACCGCCCACCGCGGCACCGCTCGCAACGCCGATCGCTCCGGGTAGCGGTGTCCCGCCGGACCGGGTGGCGGGAGTGAGACTTCAAGGGCAGCATGCGGAATAGCCGGTGACGCCCGGGTGCTGCAAGGCGGTGCGTCCGGCGTTCGGATGATGTGGTTCGACCCCGCCGGTGAGCAGGCGGAGAGGGAGTGTGGCGGCATGCGTGCGATTCGATTCGACGAATTCGGCGGACCGGAGGTGCTGCGGTCGGTGGAGCTCGCGGTGCCGGAGCCGGGGGCCGGGCGGGTATCCATCGACGTGGCCTATGTCGGAGTGAATTTCGCGGATCTGCAGGCGCGGGCCGTGGGCTATCGGGTGCCGGGGCTGCCGTTCGTGCCGGGGCTGGAATTGTCCGGGCGGGTGCGGGCCGTGGGCGCGGGTGTCGAGGGTTTGCGGGTCGGCCAGGCGGTGGCCGCCATCACCGACGGCGGCGCGTACGCCGATGTCGCGGTCGTCTCGGCCGCGACGGTGTTCCCGGTGCCGGAGGGCGTCGATCTGCGCACCGCCGCAACGCTTCCCACGGTGCTGCCGACCGCCTACGCCCTGGTGCACACCGTCGGCCGCCTGCAGCCCGGGGAGACCATGCTGGTGCAGGCCGCGGCGGGCGGCGTCGGCACGGTGGTCGCGCAGATCGCCAAGCTCGCGGGCGCGGGCGCGGTGTACGGCGTGGTGTCCAGCCCGGCCAAGGCCGAGTACGCCCGCGAATACGGTTATGACGCAGCGTTTCTGAACGAGTCCTTCGACGCGGAGGTCGCCGCCGCTACCGGCGGTCGCGGCGTGGACCTCGCACTGGAGTCCATCGGCGGTGAAACTCTGCGCCGCACACTGGATTCCCTGGCCCGCTTCGGCCGCCTGGTCTCCTTCGGCAATGCGGGCGGAGCGGGCCCGTGGCAGGTCGGCGCGCCGGACCTCTACCCGCAGGGCCGCTCGGTGGCCGGGTTCTCCATTCTCGGCCTGAGCGTCGAGGCCCCGGACGTTCTCCACGAGATCGCCTCGCACGCCTTCGAATTGGCCACCTCCGGCAAGGTACGGCTGCCCATCACCGCCGAGTTCCCGCTCGCGGAGGCCGCGGAAGCGCACCGGCTGATGGCAGGTCGCTCCTCGACCGGCAAGCTGGTGATCGCCGTCAATCCGGAGTAGCGCCCGGCACGCCTACTGCCCGTTCTTCACCGGCGCGAGGTTCTCGGCGGCCGTGACGCGACCGGATTCGATGGCGGCGAGCAGGGATTCGCGATCGGCCGCCGTCTGATCGGCGTAGGCCAGCGCGAAGGCCCCCATGGCCTGGTCGAAGACGTCGTTGCCGCCGAGATACGCTGCGATGGCCACCCGATCTCCCGATCGCGCGTGGCCACGCGCCAGCGTGTGCCCGCACAGGCCGGCGTACTGCCGCAGCTGCGCCGCCGACATCTCGTCGATGACCAAGGAGCCCTTCATGTCTCGCAGCTGCCGCCAGTAGTAGAACAGCCCATCGGAGCCGGTCGCCCAGCCCAGGAAGATGTCACCGGCCGACTGGGTGAGCCGCTGCCCGTGCACCACCCGGTGCCCCTGATGCTGGAACTTGCTGCTCCGCAGGTGCGCGGCCAGTACCGAATTCTCGGCCTGCTTCACCTGGAGGAACAGCGGATCGCCGGTATTGCGGCCGGTCAACAGCACGATGAAGCAGCGCGTGCCCACACTGCCCACGCCCACGACCTTCAAGGCGATATCCCGCAATTCGTACCGATCCAGCAGCACCCGGCGCTCCTCCGGCAGCGTGTCCCGGTAGTTCGAGAGCACCGAGAGCAGCTCGGAGTGCAGCTCTTTCGGTATCGGTCTGAGCAGCGGCGGCTCGGCCTTGATGCGCGGCACGCCATCGGGTCCGGGTTCGGTGAGCTTGTCCAGCGCCTGCAGGCTGGTGCGCGCCCGCGCCCGGCTGATCACCTTCTCGGTCTGCTTGCGGTCGTGCGGGCGCAGCAGCTCGGCGACCCGTTCGGCGTCCACCATCTCGTACCAGACGTCGGTCTCACCCAGATCCGCCAGCCGCACCATGGCCTCGCGATAGGCCTGCGCCGCCGCGGCCGCCGCCCCGCTCGCCTCGGCGTCGTCGCACCCATTGGCCCGCGCCGCCACCGCCACGCTGGCCGCCAGCCGCTTCACATCCCATTCGAACGGCCCGGGCAGGGTCTCGTCGAAGTCGTTGACGTCGAACACGAGTGACCGCTCCGGCGAGGCGAACAAGCCGAAGTTCGACAGGTGCGCGTCCCCGCACAACTGCACGGTGAGCCCGGTGTTCGGCCCGCTCGCCAGATCGGCCGCCATGATCGCCGGCGCACCCCGATAGAACGGGAACTGCCCGGCCGCCATGCGCGCGTACCGGATCTCCACCAGATCGGGCACCCGGGTCGCGGCCTGACGCTCCAGCACCGCTATCGGATCCTCCCGATCCGCCGTCGGCTTCCACTCACCGAGCGATCGACGTGGCACCTGCTTCCGTGCGGCCCGCCCGGCCTCCGCCGCCCCGTTACCGCCCGCCGTCGACTCCGCCGCCGATGTCGCCATGGGAGGACTCTAGTTCGACCGCTCACGGATTCCCAGGACCCGTGGCCCTGGGCCGGCGCGATCACGCTGGTCGCAGGGCCACGGATCCGGACACCGGCGGCGACAACTGCCGACGGGCTCGATCAGGTCGGCTGCCCGGCGACTCCTGACCGAGCCCGCGATCCTCCTATCCGGCCGCGGCGTCGGGAGCGGGTGCGCCGAACCATCGGTGCAGCGCGTTCCGGAGGCTCTCCCGAGCGGCCGGGGTGACGTCGTCGATCGCCCAGGCCACATAGCCGTCCGGACGGATCAGCAGCGCCGCGGCGGGTGCGTCGGTGGCGGTGGCGGCGAGGGGCGTGACGCGGTCGGTCCAGCCCGCCGCGGCGGCGACCGGATCGAGGGCGGCGTCGAAGGTCAGCAGGAGGGGCCGGGCGTCACGCAGGAGTTCGGCGATCCGGGTTGGGCCGCCGGCTGTTTCGAGGGCGCAGTCGGGGAAGAAGTAGCCGGACAGCCGATGATCGTCGCCGACGTCGTAGCGGATGTCCGAGCCCGCCAGCAGCCCGGCGATATGGGCGGCCGCCGCCGGGAGCCGCAGCAGCTCACCGAAAAGCTCTCGGAGAGCGGTGATTTCCGGACCGGGGGAGACCAGAGCCGCCTGGGAGAGCGAGTACATCACCACGCGTTCGGCCACCGGGTGACGCTCGGACTCGTAGGTGTCGAGCAGGCCCTCGGGCGCCCAGCCCCGGATTTCGGCCGCGAGCTTCCAGCCGAGGTTGACGGTGTCCTGCAGGCCGAGGTTCAGCCCGGGCCCGCCCATCGCCGAATGCACGTGCGCGGCATCGCCGAGCAGGAAGACGGCGCCCTGCCGGTAGTGCTGCGCCACCCGGGTGTTCTGGCCGATCGTGCGGCGCAGCGTGTGCGGACCCGGGCCGGGCGGCGGCGTGATGGGCAGCGGGGCGCCGAGGACGCGTTCGACGCTCTCGCGCAGTTCCTCGAACGTCAGGGGTTCGTCGTCGGAAAACTGCTCGCCGCCTTGGAATTCCATGGTTCCGATGATCGGCCGGCCCGGATCGAGTTCGGCGTAGATGAAGATGCCGCGTTCGAGCCGGTGATGGCCGAGTCCGAACCGGCCCACCCCGGGAATCTCGATGCCGCCCTCGCCGGAACGGAACTCGTCGGGCAGGGTGGCATGCCCGACCCGGCTGACATGCCCGTCGGAGGTGATGCCCGGGAATTCGATCCCGATCCGCTTGCGCACCAGGCTCTTTCCGCCATCGGCCCCGACCAGGAAGCGAGCGGTCAGCGGGTAGGGCCCGTCGGGTCCGGACACTGTGACCGTGACCTGGTCGCCGGCGGAGTCGATGCCGGTCAGCTCGTGTCCCCAGCGCAGGTCCACGCCGAGGTCGATGGCGCGCTTGGTGAGGATCTCCACCATCTCCGGTTGCGGCTTGAAGACGAGGTGCACCGGATTCGGCTGTACGGCGGTGAGATCCAGCGGCAAGCCGCCGAAGATGTAGCGCGGGGTCGGGGCCGGTGCGGCCGGACTGCCGCTGAACGCGCCGTACAGTCCCCGCATATCGAGGACCCGGACCACCTGCCCGGCCAGGCCGTTGGCCTTCGGTTCGGGGCTGGGTGCGGGTAACCGATCCAGCACGATCGGGCGGAGGCCGGCGAGTGCGAGTTCGCAGGCGAGCATCAGGCCGTTGGGTCCGGCTCCGGCGATGACGATGTCGACGGTGTTTTCGGGCATGGCAAATAAACCTCTTGTCGTTGAGGGTATTTGGAGAAACCGGCGAGAGCGGCGCTGCTATGCCGGTGGTTGCGGCAGGCCCGCCGCGAGCGCGGACAGGGCCTGGCGGAGCAGATGGGTGACGGGGACGGTCGGCGCCGTGCGCACATAGACCTCGAAGGCGGCCTGCAGCGCGGCGCCGGCCGCCCCGGCCACCAGCCGCGGGTACAGATCGAGTTCCGGGTCGGTGCCGGTGCGTTCGGCGATGGCGATGATCAGGTTGTCTTCGACGCCCTTGGTCAGCAGGGCCCGAGTCTCGGGGGCGGCCACCAGTTTCCGGACCTCGGCGAGCTCCGTGGGCGAGGGCAGATACCCGGGCGACTCGGCGAGTTCCGACTCGAGTGGCTCGAGCAGTGCCGCCGTGAGCGACTCCCACAGCGGCTCGTTCGCCGGACGGGAGCGCAGAATCTCGACGGCGCTGCTGATTCGGGCCAGATGCCGGTAGGCGAGCGCGTCGTACTTGCCGGAGAAGTAGTTGTTGAAGGTGCGCACGGACACGCCCGCGCGGGCGGCGATGTCCTCGCGCACCACGTTCTCCAGGCCTCGCTCGAACATGAGCTGAAGTGCCGCGTCGCTCAAGGCTTTCCGGGTGTCGAGCTTCTTGCGTTCGCGGAGACCGAGGGTCTGTTCGTCCGGCATGACTCCAGTATGCGCAAAACGTGCCCAGTGGGCAATATTTCTCGCTGGGAAAGTTTTCACCGCTCTGTTCGCGGGTGTCGCATGCCTGACCGAAATAGTTCGGACGCCCAGGGCGTTCGGACGACCGATTCAGCGTGTCGGCGGCGTGGCTTACGCTCCCGGGGATTCGGAAGGAGCGTGTCGTGCGACGAGGTTGTGGGGTGGGGCGGTGAGCAAGCGCGGCTGGCTGCTGTTCCTGGGCATGGGTGTGATCTGGGGTGTGCCGTACGCCATGATCCGGGTCGCGGTGCGGGATTTCGATCCGGTGTTCGTGGCCTTCGGGCGGACCCTCCTGGGTGCGCTGGTGCTGTTGCCCATCGCGCTGTCCACCCGGGTGCTGCGGCCGGCGCTGCGGCACTGGCGCTGGGTGCTGATGTACACGATCGTCGAGATCACCGGTCCGTGGCTGCTCATCGGGCGCGCCGAGACCAGGCTGACCAGCTCGACGGTGGGTCTGCTGATCGCGGCGGTGCCCCTGATCGCCATCGTGCTCACCACCCGCCTCGGGCACGAACGCCTCGATCCGCGGCGCATTCTCGGCCTGGTGATCGGCTTCGCGGGCGTGACCGCCCTGGTCGGTCTGGATATCGACGTCTCGAATCTGGGTGCGCTGGCGGCCATCGGCGTGAGTGTCATCGGCTATGCGCTGGGCCCGATCATCATCGACCGCAAACTGACCGAGCTGCCACCGATCGGCGTGGTGACCGGGTCGCTGATCTTCGCCGCCGCCATCTATCTGCCGTTCGCGTTGTGGCGGATGCCTTCTCGCTTCCCGGCCGGAGCGAGCTGGTCGGTGGTGGGCCTGGGCCTGATCTGCACCGCGCTGGCCTTCGTGGTCTTCTTCGCCCTGATCGGCGAGGTCGGCCCGTCGCGCGCCACCGTCATCACCTACATCAATCCCGCGGTGGCACTGCTGATCGGCGTCTCGATGCTGGACGAGCCCCTCACCGCGGGCATGGCGATCGGCTTCCCGCTGGTGATCCTGGGCTCGATCCTCGGCACCGCCCGGGCCCGGGTGCGGCCCGCGGCTGAGCCCGCGCCGGCCTAGCTCGGTCGGCCGGTGCCGGCACGGGCACAGCGGTTCTTTCGTATGCTCATTGTTAGCGAGTGGGGAGGGAAGTGCTGGACCTCGATGGTCCGGCGATGCAGGAAGGTCCTCATGGATGGACGGTCGTGAGGTTGCCGAGATGGCGCGGGAATGGTCGGCGGCCCTGGTCGATTGCGATGGCGTTCCGACATCTGTGCCGCCCGACATCCGCCAGTTGACGACGGGATGGATCGTCACGCTGGAAGCCGCCCTGTCGGCCGAGTCGTTCGATCCGTCGCCCGCATGCCGAGTCGGGGTCGAGATGGTCCGGTCGAACCTGACGGTCCCCGCCATGATGACCTCGACCGCGGCGGTGCTGGCCGGATTGCTGGAGCGGTCACGGCGCCCGGATCGAGCACAGCGGTTCGGCGCGCTCCTGGGAGAGCTTGCTCGCGGCTACACCACCGAGCTGCTGGATGTCCACGCCCGCACCCAGCAGGCTGCCGAGCAACGCTTCCGCGTGGTGTTCGACAACGCCGCGGTGGCCATCGCGCTCTACGACGACTACGGCATCACGCTCGAGGCCAATTCCACGACGGCACGGATGGTCGGGATGAACCAGGAGGATCTGCCGGGGGTGTCCGCGCTGGACCTGATGCACCCCGACGACCGCGACAAGCTCCGGCACGCGGTCGTCGGTTTGCTCAAGCGCAGAAGCGGCACCGCGTACCTGGAGGGCCGCTTCTGTCGCCCCGACGGCAGCGTCAGCTGGGGTGCATGGACGATGACGCTGGTGCGCGACGCGGACGGACGTGAGGTGCGCGTGCTCGCCGTCGGGGAGGACATCACCGAACGGCGGGCCATGCAGCAGAAACTGTGGTGGGAGGCCCGTCATGACCCGTTGACGGGTCTGCCGAATCGTCATTGTCTGCTCGAGCAGATGGAGGCCATTGTGGCGGCGGCCAGTCCCGGCGATCACATCGGTTTGTGCTTCCTCGACCTCGACGAGTTCAAGATGATCAACGATCGCTACGGCCACCACGCGGGAGACAGCGTGCTGGCCGAGGTCGGCCGCAGGCTCGACGCGACCCTGACCTCGCCGACGGTCACGCCGGCCCGCATCGGCGGAGACGAGTTCGTCGCGCTGCTCGCACCGCCCTGCGACGACGACACGGCCCACGCGGCCGCCGAGACCATGCTCGCGACGCTGCGAGACCCGGTTCCGGTCGGTCCTGGCGATCTGCTGTCGCTGTCGGCCAGCATCGGCGCCGTTGTCACGCCGGTTGCCGGCGCGAATGCCGAAAAGCTGTTGGACGACGCCGATGTCGGCCTGTACCGCGCCAAGGCCGCCGGCCGTGGCACCTGGGTGCTGCACCGCACCGAGAACGGCCCTGCGGCCAGGCAGTAGCCGTGGAGCCGCCGCACGCCCGACCGGGCGGTCGGTTTCAGCCTCGGGAAGAGAACCGAGAGCCATTCGGGGATAAAGGTTTTGCCGCGATAGTGTGCAGGCATGCGGGTGGGCGGCCAAGATATGCGAGTGCGCACGAAATTCTCCAGCGAGCTGATAGCGCTGACCGATGAGCTCGCGGATATGGCGCGGCTGACGCATGAGGCTTCCGAACGGGCCGCGGCGGCGCTCCTCGGCAGCGACCTGACCGCCGCCTACGAGGTGTTCGCGCTCGAAGAGCAGGTGGAGATCGAGCACGCGAAATGTGAGGACCGGTCGGTCATCCTGCTCGCCCTGGAGGCGCCGGTGGCACGCGACCTGCGCCAGGTGGTGACGGCCATGCAGATCGCCGACGACCTGCTGGCGGTCAGCCGCGCCCTGAGCCGGGTGGCCGATGTGGTGGTGCGCCGCTACCCGAATGCGGTGGCCCCGCAGCACGTCCTCGACCTGCTCGCGGAAATATCCGCCGCGGTCACGGATCTCACCGATCTGGCGGGCAAAGTGATTGCGGCACAGAACCCGCCGCGCGATCGCGCCCTGGTGCCGCGCGACGAGAACCTGGAGCGGCTGCGTGGCCGGCTGATGGAGCTGGCGGCCGATGACGGCTGGCCGCACGGATCGGCCATGGCCATCGATATCGCGCTGCTGGCCCACCACTTCGAGCGCGGGGCCGACCACTGCGTGCGCATCGGGCGGCTCATTCGCTTCTTCCACACCGGTATTCCGCTTTACGCGCAAACGGAGGCGTAACCACCACCTCGTGTGAGGGGCCCCGATCGGCGGGAGTAAGCTGCCCGAATTGCTTCATGGCGAGGTCTTTTCGAGTAGCACCGCACGCACGGACAGCCGAAATCCGACAAGGGCCCCAAACATGACCAACATCTCCACCCAGACATCGGTGTCCACCCCGGCACGGGTGGCGGCGCCGGTCCGGGTCGCGCCGGCCGCCCCGGCACCGAGCGACCGGGTAGCGCCGATCGAGAGAACGCTGTCGCACCGTCAGATCATGACCATCCTGTCCGGCCTGCTGCTGGGCGTTTTCCTGGCGGCGCTGGACCAGAACATCGTGAGCGTGGCGATCGTCCGCATCGCCAACAGCCTGCACGGCTTCGACAAACAGGCCTGGGCCACCACGGCCTACCTCATCACCGCCACCATCTCGACGCCGCTCTACGGCAAGCTCGCCGACATCTACGGCCGAAAACCCTGCTACCTCATCGCCATCGGCATCTTCGTGATCGGCTCGGTGTGTTGCACCTTCGCCACCTCCATGTACCAGCTCGCGGGATTCCGTGCGCTGCAGGGCGTCGGTGCGGGCGGGCTCATGTCGCTCGCCTTCACCATCATCGGCGATATCGTGCCGCCCCGCGAAAGGGTCAGGTATCAGGGCTATTTCATGATGGTCTTCGGCATCGCCACGGTGCTGGGACCGGTACTGGGCGGCTTCTTCTCCAATGCCGACCGCATTCTCGGGCTCGCGGGCTGGCGCTGGGTGTTCCTGGTGAACGTGCCGATCGGGGTGCTGGCGCTACTGGTGGTCGGCAAGGTGCTGGACGTGCCCTTCGCGCGGCACCGCCACCGCACCGACTGGCCGGGGGCGATAACCCTTGCGGCGGGCACGGTTCCACTGCTCATCGTCGCCCAGCAGGGCCGCGACTGGGGCTGGGGCTCCCCTCGCGCGCTGCTCTGCTACGGCATCGCGGGCGCCGGACTGGTGCTGTTCCTGATCGTCGAATTCCTCATGAAGGACAGCGCGCTGATTCCGCTGCGGCTGTTCGCGAATCGCACCTTCAGCATCGCCATCCTCGGCGGGTTCATCGTCGGTGTCGCCATGTTCGGCGCGATCGTGCTGGTGCCGCTGTACTTCCAGGTGGTGCGCGGATATTCGCCCACGCGCTCCGGGCTCTTCATGCTGCCGCTGGTGGTGGGCATCATGCTGGGCGCGCAATTGTCCGGGCTCATCACCAAATTCACCGGGCGCTACAAGGTGCTGCCGATCCTCGGCTCGCTGGTGATCGGCGCCGGGTCGGTGCTGTTCGCGCTGGTGCACTACGACAGCCCGCTGTGGCAGCCGCTGCTGTACTGCGGCATCATCGGTTTCGGCCTCGGCGGGTGCATGCAGACGCTCATCATCGCCGCGCAGAACGCCGGGCCGCGCTCGGATATGGGTGTGTCCACCGCGTCGGCCACCTTCTTCCGGCAGATGGGCGGCACGCTCGGCGTCGCGGTCTTCCTGACCATCCTGTTCAACCTGCTGCCGCGCAAGATCCTGGCGGCCTTCGGAGGACAGCTGCCACCGGGATTCGACGCCGGGCAGCTGGGCCGGATCCAGAGCAACACCAGCGGCATCGCGGCATTGCCGGACCAGCTCCGCGTACCCATCCTGACCGGATTCACCCACGCCATGGGCGGGGTGTTCGTCGTGGCGGCCGCGGTGGCGGTGTTGGCGGCGTTCGTGCTCATGTTCATGAAAGAGATTCCGCTGCAGGATGTTCCGACGCCGGTCGTGGAGGAGATCGCCGAGCCGGAACCCGAACTCGAGCCGGAACCCGAACTCGATCCGGAACCCGAGCCGGAGTTCCATGTCCTCGAGCCATCGGGGTTGTCGGTGTCGGGGTGCGTGCACCGCGAGGACGGACAGTCGGTGCCCGACGCCGTGCTCACCCTCATCGACCAACGCGGACGCCAGGTTTCGCGAGCCGTCGGCGAATCCGACGGCGGCTATGTCATCGGTGTCCCGCGTTCGGGCGGCTACGTGCTGATCGTGTCGGCGTTCGGTTATCAGCCCGCCGCGGTGACCGTTTCGGTCGGTAGCCGCTCGCACCGCCTGGATGTGGCGCTGCTCGGATCCGGTGAGGTGTCGGGCGTGGTGCGGTCAGTGGGACGCGGTGCGCCGCTCGGCGATGCGACCATCACCCTCACCGACGCGTTCGGTGACGTGGTCGGCTCGACGGTCACCACCCCGGAGGGCGATTTCATCTGCCGTGGCGTGCTGGCCGGCACCTACACGCTGGTCGCGGTGGCCGATCACATGCGTCCCTCCGCGGTCACCCTGACCGTGCCGGACAGCGGAATGCTGCGCCACGACATCGAATTGGCGCCGCGCGCGGTGCTGGCCGGATCGGCCTGCAACGACCGCGGGCACGGCGTGCCCGATGCCCAGATCACGGTGCTGGACGAGGCCGGTGATCTGATCGCCGTGACCCGCACCGACGACACCGGCCGCTACGCCGTGCCGGATCTGGCGGAGGGGCGTTACACCGTGATGGCCCGGGGATACCCGGCGGTGTTCAGCAGGGTCACGGTCGCCGACGGCGAGGTCGCCCACGATGTCCTGCTGGGCTACGAACGGGTGGAATCACCGGGACGCGAGCGCTGGGAGTCGGTGGATCGGGTCTGAGCCGGGAGCGGTTGCGGCCGAGGATTGTTTCAATTCGCCGCGCGCCGCGGTCCTGCAGCTGTTAGGTTTCCGAGCTGAATACAGTTCAATGTTCGGTATTGGGCTGGTCCAGGGGAGAACCGACATGAAGACCTCGCGTGCACTGCTGACCGTGGCCGCCCTCGCCGCCCTCGTACCCACCGCCGCCGCCCAGGCCGAACCCGCCACCCCCGGCACCGGCGCAGCCGTCAACGAGTATGTGGCCCTGGGCGATTCCTGGGCCGCCGACGCCACCCTGAGCCAGCTCACCACCGCCTTCACCCCGGCGCCGTGCGTGCAGAGCGTCCACAATTACGCCAAGCAGGTCGCCGCGGCCCTGGCCGTGCCGGTGTTCCGTGACGCCACCTGCGGCGGCGCGGTCACCGCCGACATGACCCGGCCGCAGCACACCGCGCTCGGCGACAACGCGCCGCAGTTCGACCGGCTGGCCGAGAACACCGACCTGGTCACCCTCGAAATCGGCGGCAATGACGCGGGTCTCGCGGCCACCGTCACCGATTGCATCACCCTCGACCCGGCCGTCAGCCCCTGCCTGAACGAGATGGTGGTGGGAGGCGTCGATCGGATGTCGCAGAACATCGCCCGCACCGAACCTCGGGTGGCCGCCACCATCGCCGGTATTCGCGAGCGCGCCCCGCACGCTCGCATCCTGCTGCTCGACTACTTCGAGGGCATCGGCCTCGACGGCGGCTGCTGGCCGGAGATCCCCATCTCCGACGCCGATGCGATCTGGCTGGGGCAGAAGCTGATCGAACTGCACGACATGCTCGGGCGGGTGGCCGCCGAGACCGGGGTCGAGTTCGTCGACACCTACGACGGCAGCTCCGGGCACGACGCCTGTCAGCCCGTGGGCACCCGCTGGGTGGAGGGGCTGCTGCCGTTCTCGGGCAGCCCGGTCGGGCTCGCGGTGCCGTTCCACCCCAACCAGCTCGGCGCGGACTACCAGGCGCGGCGGGTCCTGGAGACTCTCGACGCCACCTCCTGACCGGCGCAGTCAGCGGCGCGGGGTGATCGATACCCGGTTGTCGTGGAACACCGCGCCGCCGCCGAAGTCCGAATCACGTTCCGCGACCGTCGCATTCACCGTCGCACCGCCGGAGTGCTTGGCCCAGCGGCCCTTCGTGGTCGCGGCGACACCGGGCCGGACCCGGTTGGACACCTCGGCGACGGCCTCGAAGGAGCCGCGATCGTTGTGGACGGTGACCGGATCGCCGTCCGCGATGCCGCGCGCCGCCGCGTCCCCGGGATGGATCGTGACGGTCGGTTCGCCTGCGCGCCTGCGTAATTCGGGATCGACGCCGAAGCTGGTGTTCAGGAAGTAGTGCGACGCCGCGGAAATCAGCACCAGTCCGTCGCCCGGATCGGCGGGCGGGGTGTACCCGGCCAGCGGATCGTGTCCCGCCCGCGCCGCGCGGTCCGACACGAACCGGAGTTTGTCCACCGGCACCGGGCGCGGATCGATCTTCAGGAAGCCGTCGGCGCGCAGCCGGTCGACGTCGTACTGTTTCAACAGCTGGTTCGCCAGGTCCTCATCCGACTCGTACAGCGCCGGTTCGGCAAGCCCCAGGCGCCGGGCCAACCGGCGGAAGGTCTCGGTGGTGGGCAGGCATTCACCGGGCGGGGTCACTGCCGGTTCGTTCCAGACCAGATAGAGATTGCCGTACGCGGCCAGCACATCGAGGTGCTCGGGCTGCATGGTGGCCGGGAGGACGATATCGGCGTAGTCGACCGTGTCGGTCGGAAAGTGTTCCAGGACAACGGTGAACAGATCCTCGCGGGACAGGCCCTCGATCACCCGGCGCTGATCGGGATTGGAGCCCACCGGATTCGCCGCGATCACGAACAGCGCCTTGACCGGCGGTCCGTCGGTGTCCAGCAGCACCTCGCCCATGCGGGTCATGGACAGCGTCCGCACCGGACGCGGCAGCAGATCGAATCGCATCAGTGCGGGGGTGTCGAGCCGGAAATGCCCGCTGGTCGAATAGTGCAGTCCGCCACCGGGAATCGCCCAGTCGCCGGTGACACCGGGCAGGCAGGCCAGGGTGCGCAGCGCCATCCCGCCGCCCGCGTGCCGCTGCATTCCCTGCGAGGCGCGAATGGCCGTGGGCCGGGTGCGGGCGATGCGTTCGCCCAGAGCCACGATGCGTTCCACCGGCAGCCCGGTGATCTCGGCGACCCGCTCCGGCGGGTACTCCGCGATGCGCTCGCGGAATTCGGGCCAGCCCTCGGTGCGGGTTTCCAGGAACTCGGTGTCCTCGGCTCCCAGCCCGACGATGACGTGCATGAGCCCCAGCGCCAGCGCCGCGTCGGTGCCGGGCAGCGGGGCGAGGTGTTCGTCACAGCGTTCGGCGGTGCGGGTGCGCACCGGATCGATGGCCACCGTGTACGCGCCGCTGTCCTGGATGAACTTCCAGACATGATGGCCGGAGCTGAGCGGATTGGTGCCCCACAGCAGAATCAGCCGCGACTGCGCCAGCTGCTCCGGGTCCATGCCGCCCGCGGTGCCCAGGGTGTATTTCAGCCCCGTGCTGCCCGCGACGGAGCAGATGGTCGGGTCGTGCAGGGAGGCACCGAGCGCATTGAACAACCGCCGGCCGGAGAAGCCTTCCAGTCCTTGGATGTAGCCGAGGGAGCCGGTGCCGTGGAAGGGCCAGACCGCCTCGCCGCCGTACTCGGCGATGATGCCGGTGAGCCGGGTGGCGATCTCGTCGAGCGCCTCGTCCCAGGTGATCGGTTCGAAGCGGCCCTCGCCCTTGCGGCCGACCCGGCGCAGTGGCCGGGTGAGGCGCTCGGGGGAGTGGACCTGGTCCAGGTAGCGGTTCACCTTCACGCACAGCGCGCCCCGGGTGACCGGGTGCTCGCGGTTGCCGCGCAGGCCGGTCGCCCGGCCGTCCTGCACGTCCACCACCCAGGAGCAGGCGTCCGGGCAGTCGAGTGGGCATGCTCCGAGAACCTTCACCCGGTCGATCGTAGGCAGGTCTGCGCGGGCGCGCGAAAAGCGAGCGTACGGCAGGTTTCCGGGCGCGACACGCCTGTGCCGTCATGTGACGACACGCGGTCGAGCTGGGGTACTCTCGGCGCGCGGCTAATCAGCCGCAACAGGAGTGCGGGGGCGGAAGTGCGCGGTGGAATGGGAGATTCATGATCACCCCCGGCCGAGGTCTCGTCGGTGTCGTCTCGGGATGTGCGGCGCTGCTGACCGGATGCGCGCACGCCGGCCACACCGATGCCGCGCATGTACACCAGGCGAACAGCGAGATGGCCGCCAGCGACTCGGGCGAGATGCAGCGCAGCGCCTTCGTCACCGCCTGCGCGGGGACCTCGGCGGGCTGGCAGGCGACGGCGGTGGTGAGCAATCGGGATGTGGTGGAGCACCGGTATCTGGTGGTGATCAGTTTCATGTCGCCGGAATCCACCGATCTGGAACGGACACGCACCGAGGTGCTGGTGGCGCCGGGCTCGACGCAGGACTTCACCACGGAGACGCGGCTGAATCCGGTGTCGCGGCCGCAGACCGTCCGGTGTGTGCTGCGCGGCGTCGAGCAACTCTGACCGATGCTCGCGAATCGGGCGGCCGGGCGGTCGCGCTGCCTCGAAAGTTGCGCGGGGACAGGGGCGGACGCTTAGGATCACCAACGCCGGCCATGCTCTGTGGGCCGCACCAGTAGGAATAGCTGACGGTTCACTGGCTCTCGGGCGGTGACCATGTGCGTTCTCCGGATGTGGATTTGTCGGTGCCATGGTGCATGCTCTTGGCACGCAGATGTCCGCCCCGTCCGCCCGGAGTGCCCCATGTCGACCCGTACCAAGCCACAGCCCTTGTCGGATACCGAAATTCGGCAGATCGCCGCGGAAATCGACGCGGGCCGGCCACCGATGGTGTGGTTCACCGCGGTGGCGGTCGGCGTCCCGGAAGGCCGTTCCGGAAAGGTGATGTCCCTCGGGGATCCGTCCGAGGGGGATTTCCTGCAGGTGAAGCCGACGGGCTCGAAGGATGTGCTGTCCTTCGGTCCCACCGAGGTGACCCTGACCAAACCGGCCCGGCAGAACCCGGCCAAACCGGCCGGAGCTCAACCGAAAACGGCAACCAGGAAGGAACCCACCGTGACGATGTCGTCTCCCGTGACGATGCCGGCCAGCGCGCCGAGCGCTTCGCCCGCTCCGGAAGCCAAGGTCGAGACCCCGCAGCCGGCTGCGGAATCCGCGCCCGAGGCCAAGGCCAAGCCCGCCGCGTCGCGTCCGGCCCGCAATGCCGCCAACAGCGCCGCCGCGAAGAAGCCGAAGGCTCCCGAGGTGACGGTCACCCTCAGCGGCACCGCCGAGGGTGAGTGGACCCTGGATGTCGTGAACGGCAAGAAGCGCACTATCAAGGGCCTGCCGGTCACGAGTTCCGCTGTGGCCCAGGCCGCCAAGATTCTCCACCCCGAATTCGCCGAGGTCGTCGACTCCATCCACGAGTCGGTCCGCGCCGCCCAGCAGGCCAAGGTCGCGCAGCTGCAGGCCGAACTCGAATCGGCCCGTCGGCTACTCGAAGACCTGGCCTGACGAGATTCCACGCGGGTAACTCCGGCGCGAAGACCGGTGGCCCAACCCTTTTCGTGTGGGGCTGGGCCGCTTCCGGGTCATACCGCGGATTCGCGCTGCCAGGTGCGAGGACCGGATTCGGGACGGCCGCGACGCAGGTCGTCGTGGAAGATGTAGCCGAGGGAGTATTCCTTGGCGTGGTACATGGCCGAATCCGCCTCGCGCAGTAGCTCGTAGACGGTGGTCTCGGTCTCTCGTGGCTTGGTGCAGGCGATTCCGATACTGGCCGCTATTCGCACCTCGGCGGCGCTCAACTCGAACGGTTCACCCAGGGTGGCGAGTAGCCGCTCCGCCAGCTGGCGGGCCTGCTGCTGCGCCAGCGGGGCGAGCACCACGAATTCATCACCGCCATAGCGGGCGGCCGCGTCATCACGGCGGATCACACGGCGGATGCGGGCGGCGGCATTGGCGATGAGCTCGTCACCCACCGCATGGCCGTAGTTGTCGTTGACCCGCTTGAAGCCGTCGAGGTCGATGAACAGCAGGGCCAAAGACTGTCCGGCCCAACGCTCCCGATTACGATGCAGCGCCCGCAGCAGGGCGGCGCGGTTCAGGAGCCCGGTGAGCATGTCATGGTCTGCCTGATACTGCGCACGCCGTTCGCTGCGGGCGCTGCGTTCGATGGCGCGTTCACTGCGTAGTAGTACGCCCGCTAGTAGGAGGGCGAAGAGCGAGGACACCACCACGCGGTCGAGGGTGTCGAGGCTGGAGCCCACCACCGGCACCAGCGAGGCCACGATCATGACGATGGCGATGATGCTGGCCCGCTGCCGGGACCGGTGCGGATGGATGTCGCGCGGTTCGCCGAGGACCACCATGCTCGGGTGCAGGGCGGCCGCGCCGATCAGCGTGAAGCCCAGTTGCAGTGGCAGCAGCTGGATCTGGCGGCCGAATACCGCCGAGCCCGCGGTCTCCAGGTTGTAGGCCAGGTCGCCGGCCAGGATCACCAGCATGGCCAGGTGCACCAGCCGCAGCGAGGTTTCCGAGCGCGCCGAGGTGATCACCGAGTGCACGATCACGGTGAGCAGCAGGGCATCCACGATGGGATCCGCGACCGAGGTGATGGTGGTGAAGTAGGTGTGGTGCGTCATGTGCAGCACCGGTGAGATGAGGAAGGTCCACGACAGCAGCAGCGCGCCCAGGCCGATCAGCCCGGAGTCCAGCAGCAGATCGTGGTCGGTGCTGTTCTGCCGGGGACGCAGCCACAGCACCGCGGCCACGCCTACGCAGCAGTACCCGCTGAGGGTGAAGAGATCGTCGAAGGGGTGGCGCTGCGATTCGGAGATGTGGCGCAGCCCGGTGCCAATGGCGAATTGCACGGCGGACGCCGACAGCAGATACCAGGGCAGGGGATGGCGGGGGTGGTACCTGCGTACACCGAGCCCGATCATGGTGAGGCTGATGGCCACCGACACGAACAGGGTGCCCAGGGCCACCGCGCGGGTATTGACCACCATGGGCAAGCCGAGAATGAGCACGCCACCGATGAACAGCACGGTGCGCCAGCAGATTTTGAAGCGCGGACCAGACCGTTCGGCCGGTTGTGCGTCCGTTCCCACCAGCCCCCCTTGTCCGAGCAGTACTCGAAAAGACACCGCCGATCATCAACCGAGTGTTGCGGTACGAGCATAGGTCCCGCGCAGCGGTGGCAGAGTGCCCGGTAGAGAAAAGGCGCTGCCACTATCTGGGCAACCGAACCGATCATGACATGAAAACGGCCGCTCCGGAGCGGAGTTCGGCGAACCCGCAGGATCACTTTCCGCGAGACTCGTTATGCTCCCCAGCGAATCGAACCGTACGGCCTGCGCGAACCTGTGAACAGGAGCCGGAAGTGGAAACGACGGCGGGACGCTGGTGGGCCCCGGGCCGGGTGAATCTCATCGGTGAGCACACCGATTACAACGACGGCTACGTGCTCCCGATGGCCCTGCCATTGGGTGTGACCTGCACCGCGGCGGCCGGGCCGGGTGGTGTGGTGCGGCTGAGATCCCGGCAGGCGCCCGGTGACCCCGTCGACACCACCACGGCCGCCCTCGCCGCCGGCGGCTGGTCCGAATTCCCCGCCTGGTCACGCTACCCGCTCGGCGTCATCCGCGAATTCGAGCGACGCGGCCACGAGGTTCCCGGCATTCACCTCGACCTCGACGGCACCGTCCCGATCGGCGCGGGCCTGTCCTCCTCGGCGGCCCTGTCCTGCTCGGTCGCCATCGCCCTGCGGGACCTCTTCGCCCCTGCCATCACCGACACCGAGCTCATCGACATCGCCCGCACCGCCGAGAACGTCTACGCCGGAGTCCCCACCGGCACCCTCGACCAGTCCGCTTCTCTCCTCTGCACCGCGGGCCACCTCCTCTTCCTCGACACCCGCACCGGAGCCACCGAGCAGATCCCCTTCGACCTGGCCGCCTTCGGCCTGACGCTGCTCATCATCGACACCGGCACCCCCCACCGCCTGGTGGACAGTGACTACGCCGCCCGCCGCGCCGAATGTGCCGCCGCCGCAGCCCAACTGGACGCCCCCACCCTGCGCGACATCCCCTTCGCCGCCGAAGCCGATCGCCTCACCGACCCCCTCCTCCGCCGCCGCGCCCGCCACGTGATCACCGAAAACGCCCGTGTCCTGCAAATAGCCGAACAATTGCGCACCGGTGCCGACCCCCGCACCGTAGCCCCCCTCCTCACCGCCGCCCATCAATCCCTCCGCGACGACTTCGAAGTCTCCGCCCCACCCTTGAACGCCGCCGTCGACGCGGCCCTCGCCGCCGGCGCCCACGGCGCCCGCATGACCGGCGCCGGCTTCGGCGGCAGCATCCTCGCCCTCGCCGACCGCGACGACACCCCCGACATCGTCACCGCCATCCGGGAATCCTTCGCCACCAAGGGATTCCTCCCACCCCACGACTACACGGCCACCCCCTCGGCCGGAGCCCACCGCCTTCCCTGACCCGCGCTGTATCTCCAACTCGACGTCGGAGGCTGTCTGCCGTAACTGGATCCACGTGCGGCCGGACTCGAGCGGTGACCCTGCGCCGAGCAACGCGCTGTTCGCCGAGCCGCGAAACTGTAGTGCGTGTGGGTCATTCGCCCGGCCTCGGTCAGTTCGGCGGTATGTCAGCAGTGACCGTTGGTGTGCTGCTGTCGCCCGGGTCGGTGTAGATGGTGGCGGGACACCCATTTTCGGTTGTGGCCACGGTGCCGCCGGCCGATCCGGAAGTCGGTGGATCGGCCGGCGGCAACGGGTTTCGGGTTACTTCGCGGGCGTGATCGAGGGCTGGGTGATGGTTGTGAAGTACTGGACCGCGGCGGCGATGGCTACCGGGGCGGTTACGAACAGCTGGCCGGCGATGGTGCCGACGAAGCCGACGGCACCTGCGCCGATGAGGCAGCCGGTACCGGCTGCGCCGAGAAGCGGCACGAACATGGCGGCGAGGACGCCTGCGGAGCCGAGGGTGACCAGGCCGGCGGCTCCGACGGCGCCGAGCAGGCAGCCGAGAGCCGCGCCGCCGAGGCCGCCGGCCAGGGTGCCGACGGTGGCGCCCATGGAGATGGTGCTGGTCATGCGGCTCCAGGCGGCCTGTTCGCGCTCGTAGTCCGACTTCCAGGGGGCGCTGTTCTCGAAGGGCAGCGCGACCGGCTGGTAGACCGCGTGGGCGGTGTCGAACTGCGGGGTGAGCGTGGCGACGCGGTCGTGGATGTCGGCGGCGATCGGGAAGACGAAATCGTCCACCCGGAACGACAATTCGGTGCCCGCGACCGTGGTTCCGTCGGCGGCCTTGATCTTCAGGACGCCGTTGTCCACCACCAGCGACCCGGCATCCGTGCGGATGGTCAGGTCCCTCTCGCCGGTGGTGGCGCTGTAGTTGACGACACCCGCGTCGGACTGGGCGGGTGCGGCGTTCACGGTTCCGGCGGTGACCCCGAGCGCGGTCGTCACGAGGGCGGCGGACACGGCGAACTTGTTGAGCTTCATCAGATTTCGTCTTTCGTCAGTGCGGGTCAGGGTCCGCACGAATGGCGCGGCTCTGTTATGTGCGTGAGCCGCGAAAGGATGTGACTGGCCGACGGCACGGCCCGGAGGCCGTGTCGCTCAGCGGTTTTCGTGGACTAGGCGGTGGCGCGCAGGCGGGCTCCCACACCCACCAGCACGTCGATCACCAGGAAGCCCAGCAGCGGAATGCCGATCATGGGCGCGAACCAGCCGACCACCGCGGCGGCCGCTGCCAACGGCGCCAGGACGATCAGCGGGGTCTGCGCCAGTGCCCGGCGCGGGGCCTTGCCCGCGGCGAGCCTCGACTTCCCGGTCGGGCGGCGCCGCCACCACATGAGGTAGCCGCGCACGATCACCGTGACCAGCCCCGCCATGATGACCAGCAGCAACAGCTGATTGGCCAGGCCGAACATCAGGCCCATGTGGAACTGGATGCCCCAGTTGGTGAGCTTGGCCATGAGCGGCCAGTCGGAGTACGGCAGCTTGTCGGTGACATTGCCGGTCGCGCCGTCCACCGCGATGGCATCGCGGGTGTACTGGCCGGGCCGGCGCAGCTCCTGCGCCACGAAGGCCATGCCGTCCTTGGCCGGAATGCTGATCTCCAAGGGCCCGGTCAGGCCATTGGCCCGGGCGACGCCGTACACGGTGTCGACCAGTGCCGCCTTGTCGGCGGGAGGCATGGCCGCGGCCGCACCGCCACCATGGTGATCGTGTTCGCCGCCCGCGGACATGGCCGGACCGGCCGAGCCGGGCAGCTTGGCGCTCACCGCGGGCGTGGTCCAGCTCATCGCCTGCCGCAGCTGGGTCACGTTCTCACCCGCGTACTTCGACCAGGTCATACCGGTGACCGACAGCAGCAGGAGCACCGGCAGGATCCAGACACCCACCACCGCATGCCAATTCAGTGTCCGGGCACGCGTCCGCGACCGATCCGGCCGCAGCAGCCAGCCGGGCGACCGCTTCTCGCGCCGCGCCCGCACCCGCCGGTACCAGAGCACCAGCCCGGCCAGCGCCACCAGCCACAGCCAGGAGGCTGCGATCTCGCTGTAGTAGCGGCCGAACGCGCCCAGGTGCAGATCCTTGTGCAGCTGGTCGATCCAGGTGCGCATGGGCAGCGCGCCCGAGCTGCCGTAGACGACGCTGTCGCCCACCGGCTGCGCGGTCACCGGGTCGACGAACACCGCGCGGCGCTCGGATTCGCCCAGCGACGGATCGCTGAAGAGCACGCGCGTGGTCTCCCCGGCGTGCTGTCCCGGGGCCACCGCCACCAGCGCCAGATTCGGCTCGGCGGCCTGCCCGGCGGCGACCTGCTCCCGCAACGGCTTGGCCGGGCCGGTCGAATCGGTGTGCAGCAGGCCGCTGGAGGTGACGGTCTCCAGCGTCGGCGAGATCGCGTACAGCGCACCGGTCACGGCCGCGATCAGGATGAACGGCGCCACGAAAACGCCTGCGTAGAAGTGCAGTCGCAGCATGAGCGACTGAAAGGCATTGCCCGCGCCACGTTTCGGGGGCGGGCCGGACGGCGGCGGCTCCGTCGTCCGGGTAGGGGAGGGCGGCGGTGTCGTATCGACACCGCTGTCAGTGATTGTCACCAGCGATCTTTCGGGTTCGAGGGAACGCCCGGGGACACGCGGTACGGAGAGCGAACACGTCGAGGCAGCGCATGTCAGGGCACACCATGACCCCCTCATGGTGCGCACGCGACTGCCACCGCGTGTGCACAGCGGTCATGGGGATGCCCGGACGCGCATGACGCCACCACGACGGACGCGGGCGTACAGCGAAGTCACACGAACGCGAAAGCCCGTGTGCCCGGGTGTGAGAAGAAGAGAATCAGCCTCGAACCAGCGCGGGTGGTCCGCGAGTGCGGAAGACGTCGGCCGCGAAGATGCGCAGCACGACGAGATCCCGGTGCGCGATGGGCAGCAGCGGCGGCCCGATGAGCACCGGTAGTGAAACAGGTAGCGGCAGCGCCCAGGACAGCACCGTGGTGCCGATCCGATAGGCCGCCTCCGCACCGAGAATGACGACGGCCGCCGCGCACGCTGCCACGATGTGCGCGGCCAGCATGGCCGGACTCCACATCGAGGCATTGTGGTGGTGATGGTGCATGCTGCCCGGCGAGCCCCACATCATGCTGAAGTGACCCAGGAATTGCCCGCCGATCAGCGCGACCACCAGCCCGAGCGCAGTGGCGCGCAGCGTGTGCACGCTCGCCACCACCGCGCCGACCGCGGCCGAGGCGGCGACCAGCAGCGTCAGTGGACCGGACTCCAGGGGCGCGGCCCCCGAGATCCAGCCGTGCGCGGCCACCGCGAGCGCCCCGGATACCGAACCGGCCGCTCCACCGCGCATTCCCGCAGCGATGCTGCGGGAATGCGCTGTAGAGCGGCCGGATTCGATGTTCACGCGCTGATGATAACCAGACCTGATCTCGCCCCTATCCGTACCCTGCCGTTAACCGGCGGGGCGCTAACGGCTTTGGCTACTTCTCCGTGACTTCCATCTCGATCAGCGGCTTGCGCAGCAGCTTCCCGGTGGCATTGCGCGGCAGCTCATCGAGGAAGATCACCTCGCGCGGCACCTTGTAGCGCGCCAGGTTCTCCTTCACGTAGTCCTTGATCTCCTGCACGTCCCGCTTGGAGTCGGGCCCCGGAACCACGATGGCGCGCAGGCGCTTTCCGAAGTCGCGGTCATCGACGCCGACCACCGCCGCCTCCAGGATGTCGTGGCGGTTGGACAGCAGGTTCTCGACCTCCTGCGGGAAGACGTTCTCGCCGCCGGAGACGATCATGTCGTCGTCGCGGCCGTCGATGAACAGCAGCCCGTCGGTGTCGAAGTGGCCGACGTCGCCGGAGGACATGAGGCCGTCCACGAACTCCTTGGTGCGGCCGTCGGTGTACTGCTTGAAGGAGTGCCCGTTCTCGATGAAGATCGTGCCGGTCACGTTGGGCGCGGAAATGCGCTTGCGGTTCTCGTCGTAGAGCGCGACGCGAATGCCGACCGGCGCCTTGCCCGCGGTAGTCGGGGCCTTGCGCAGTTCCGACGGGGTGGCCACGGTCATGACCGCGCACTCGGTGGAGCCGTACACGTTGTAGAGGGTCTCGCCGAAGTAGTCGAGGGTGCGGGTGACGACGTCCGGCGGGATGGCCGAGCCGGCGGCGAAGACGACTTTCAGGGTCTCCGCCGGGTTGTACTTCGCCAGCGTCTCTTCCGGCAGGTCCAGGATGCGCTGCAGCATGGTCGGGACCACGGTCAGACCCTGCGCGCGGAACTTCTCGATATTGGCCAGCGTGCCCTCGGGATCGAAGCGGCGCTGCTGGAACACCACCCGGTTGCCCAGCGCGATCGACAGCGTGAACTGCGACAGGCCGGTGGCGTGGAAGATCGGGGCGGCCATCACCACGGTGCTGTTGCGCGGCAACGGGATTCGATCCAGGAACTGGGCCGTGATGAACGGGCTGACCTTGTCGCGCGGCGCGCCCTTGGGGGTGCCGGTGGTGCCCGAGGTCAGGATGACCATGCCGCCCGGCTTCGCCGGCGGGGCCAGCGGCGCGGTGGATTGCCCGGCCGCCACCGAATCGATGGTCGGAATCGACGGGTCGGCATTGTCCTGCTCGTCGACCCAGGTCAGGATGCGCGGAATCGCGGCCGGAATGGCCGACATCAGATCGAAGAACTCGCTGTCGTGCAGCACCGCCTTGACGTTCTCGCGGGCGGCCACATCGGTGAACTGCGGCTTGGCGAAGCCGGTGTTCATCAGCACCGCGCGCACGCCCAGCTTGCCGGCGGCGACCAGGCTCAGCACCATGCCGCGGTGGTCGCGGGCCAGTACGCCGATCACATCGCCGGGGCCCAGGCCCTGGGCGGCGAGGCCGCGCGCGAAGGCATTGGACTGCTGGTCGAGCTGCTCGAAGGTCAGCTCACCGCGCTCGTCGACAATGGCCGCGGACTTGGGATTGGTGTTGGCCGCGTGCACGACCGCGCCCGCGAACGGACCGAACTTCAGCACATTGAGCGCCGAGCGCACCGCGTGATCGGGGCGCAGCGGATTGAAGAGTCCCCCTCGGACCATGGCATTGACGCTGAGCGCCGTATCGCCGGCCTTGCGTAGAACCGTGCCAGCCGATGGAAGGGCAAGTGACATGGGTACAACCTTCCGCGATCCCCCGCCGGACGAGTCGGCCGACGGACCGCAACATCGAGATCCAGTGCGGTGCTAACCCTAGCAAGCGCAGGCAGCCGGGGGTGTGGCCGAGGTCTCCGTTACTCTCGGTTACGAATAAACCGCGCAGCTCGTGGTGGGGATCCCAGGATTGCCGCCATGTCGCGGGCGGCATCGGCGCTGTGCTGCCTAGTGACTGGCGCTGTGCCACCTACCGACTCGGCGCTGTGCCGCCTACTGACTCGCGAGGGGTGGCTCGTACTCCACGAGGACCCGGCGCAGCAGTTTGCCGGTGGCATTGCGCGGCAGATCGTCGAGGAAGAAGACGTCCCGCGGCACCTTGTAGCGGGCCAGATTGTCCTTCACATAGGTCTTGATCTCCTCGGGCGCGAGCTTCGCGCCGGGCTCGGGAACGATGAACGCGCGCAGGCGCTTACCGAATTCGACATCGTCCACGCCGACCACGGCCGCATCGAATACGTCGGGGCGCTCCAGCAGCAGGTTCTCGACCTCCTGCGGGAAGACGTTCTCGCCGCCGGAGACGATCATGTCGTCGTCGCGGCCGTCGATGAACAGCAGTCCGCGATTGTCGAAGTGCCCGACGTCGCCGCTGGACATGTACCCGTCGATGACCTCCTTCATCCGCCCGTCGGTGTAGCCCTTGAACGGCGAGCCCGAGCGGATGAAGACTCGGCCCGTCACGTTCTTGGCGAGGACGCGCCGCCCGTCGTCGTCGAAGAGCGCCACCTCGCAGGTGAGCGGCGCCCGTCCCGCCGTCCCCGGCGCGAGGGCCAGATCCTCGGGCCGGGCGACCGAGGCGATCGCGCATTCGGTGGAGCCATAGAGGTTGTAGAGCACCGGCCCGAACACCTCGGCCGTGCGCACCGACAGCTCCGGCGACAGCGCCGAACCGGCGAGCACGATCCCGGTCAGCGAGGAGGTGTCGTACTGCTGGCGAATCTCCTTGTCCAGCTCCACCATTCGATGCAGCATGGTCGGCACCGCCACCAGCATGTCGGCGCGGTGCTCGGCGATCAGGCGCAGCGTCCGCTCGGCGTCGAAGCGGCGCGCCATCACCACCTTGTTGCCGAAGGCGCACGCGGTCAGCCAGGTCGCGAACCCGGTGGAGTGGAAGATGGGGGAGACGATGACCATCGTGCCCTGCTGCGGAAAGTCGATGCGGTCCACCATCTGCACCGTCGACAGCGGTCCGGTGCGTTCGCGCGGGGCGCCCTTGGGCAGGCCGGTGGTGCCCGAGGTGAGGATGATGAAGCCGCCCGGCTGCTTCGGCGCGGGCAGCGGCGTCGGCGCGTTGGCCGCGATGAGCTCGTCCAGAGTTTTTGTGCCGGATGGTATTTCGGTGCCCTCGTCAACCCAGGTCAGGATGCGCGGAAGGTCCTCGGGCAGGGCGTCGAGCAGGCCGAGGAATTCGCTGTCGTGCAATACGACTCGCACGTTCTCGCGCTCGCAGACCTGGGCGAACTGCGGTTTGGCGAATCCGGTGTTCATCAGCGCCAGCCGCGCGCCGAGTTTGCCCAGCGCCACCATGGTCAGCACCAGGCCCCGGTGGTCGCGGGCCAGCACGCCCACCACGGTGCCCGGTTTGACACCGTTGCGCTGCAATCCGCGCGCCAGCGCGTTCGACTGCTCGTCCAGCTCGCGGTAGGTGAGCTCACCCCGCTCGTCCGCGAGGGCCGGCCGGTCCCCGAACAGGCGCGCCGCGCGCCGTACCGCGGTCGCCGGCGGCCCGAAAACCCTGGCGTCCCTGAGCAATCGGACCGTCCCCACCGGATCGGTGGAATCGCTCAACCCCAGCTCCCGCAAACGCCTCAGGCCCTTGAGCGCCTCACCGGTGTGCGCCATGCGCTGCCGAGCCGAATGCAGAACCGAGGCCATGCGGACCACCTCCGTTGACGAGCCGTCCACCGCCCGGACCCGACGGCGGTAGCGTCACCGTAACAGCGGCCTGTGACGTCCGTTACACAATTTCGGTCACAACAGACATACGGCAACTCTGAGCGAATCGCTCTACTGTGTTCACCTACTGATTGCTCGCTCGTAACCTGGGTCGCCCAGGCTGCGGGTTCCCCTGCCCCGAACCGATGAGGTACCCCATGGAAATTCTCGCCGCACTCGCCAACATCGTCGCCGCAATGAGCACCGGAAGCGCGTCGCTGGCCGCTATGTAATCCGGCGCTCACCCGAACAGCCCGCCGACCGATCGGCGGGCTGCTCGCATTTCCGGGCTCAGGCATCGTCGAAGCCGGTGGTCAGGCCCAGCTGGGCGGTGGCGTCCAGCTCGGCGGCGACGGTGGCCAGCTTGCCGCGGATGGCGCCGACCGCGTCCGGGCCCAGGGCCAGGCGCAACGGGGCGTCCGCCTGGCCGATCACCGCGAGGACGGCGGCCGCGGCCTTGCCGGGATCGCCCTGCTGCTGCTGGTCGGAGGCGGGCAGGCCGTCGCGGATGGCGCTCACGGTGCCGGCGTAGTCCGGGATGGCGGAACCGATGGTGAGGGCGGCGGGCTTGGCGAAACCGGTTCGGAATTCCCCGGGTTCGACGATCAGCACCTGGATGCCGAGCGGATTCACCTCGGCGGCAAGGGCTTCACTGGCCAGCTCCAGCGCGCCCTTGGCGGCGCTGTAGGCGCCCACGCCCGCGAAGGACAGGAACCCGCCCATGCTGGTCAGCTGGACGATGGCGCCCGCATGGCGCTCGCGCATCTGGGGGAGGACCAGCTGGGTCAGCCGCAGCGGGCCGAAGAACATGACCTCCATGGCGTCCCGCAGATCGGCCTCGGTGGTCTCCTCGATCGCGCCGACGATGCCGTAGCCCGCGTTGTTGACCAGGACGTCGATCCGCCCGGCCTCCTTCACCGCCCGCTCGGCGGCGGCCGGGTCGCGCACGTCCAGGGTCACCACCTGCACCCGGTCCGGGTGCGCGGCAACCACGTCCGCCATGGTCTCGGGGCGGCGCACCGCGGCCACCACCTCGTCCCCGGCGGCCAGCACGGCCTGGGTGAAGGCCGCGCCGAAACCGCTGTTGGCTCCGGTGATCAGCCAGCGGCGGGAGGTCTGTGCAGTCATGGGTAGCTTCCTCGATCGGTTCTTCCGGCGGGTCCGCCGGAGTGCTGTCACCGACAATGCCCGCGCGCGGCGTGCCACGGTATGGCCCAAAGGTGGAATATGGACCGGTGACCGGAGCCCTCACCGACCCCACTCGCCGTCCCCGCCCGCTCCCCGAGGGCGACCCGTTGAGTGCCGAGGACCATCGGCGGCTGATCGGCGTGCTCGAATCGGTGGATCGGGCCGGGGATCTGACCGAGTTCAGACAGCGGCTGCTGCTGGCCCTGCAGGGCTGGTTCGGATTCACCGGAGTCGCTGTGCTGCACGGTGATTCGCTCGCCGAGGCGATCCGTGAGGGCTGCGGTATCCAAGGTGGGTACACCTCCGAGTTCCTCGCCGACTACGCCGCGCGGTGGATCGACGCGGATCCCCTGCGCGGCGAGCTGGTCGCCGATCTGCTGCGGAACCGGGGCGTCATCCGGCTCAGCGAGGTGCCCGGCGCCACTCCGTTCCTGACGGACTTCCTGCGCCCCAACGGAATCAACGACAAGGCCGCCATGCTGGTGGACGGCGGTCCCGCCGGTGTGCTGTATGTCGGTATGGCCGTGGCGGACTCGCTGCGGGTGCCGGAACGGGACGTTGCCGTCCTGCACTCCCTGCGGCGGCACCTCGCCCCGCTGGTCGCCGATCAGCTCACCCGGGACCGGGAACGGCGTGAGACCGCCGCGAATTGGCAACTGACGCCCCGGGAATGGGAGGTCGCGGATTTGGCGGCCCGCGGACTCACCAACCGGCAGATCGCCGAGCGCCTGTTCATCGGCGTCGACACCGTGAAGAAGCACCTCAGCCGGGTGCTGGCGGAGACCGCCTGCACCAGCCGCACCCAGCTGGCCGTCCGCTTCGCGGCGGCCTGACCACGCTCGCGGTGGCCTGATCGCGCCACCATCCGGTATCGAACCGGTCGATCCGGGTACCGCCGTCGAGACAGCGCCGCAAAATCAGGTGATGAGCGACGTCTTCGATTTCTCCGGCCGGACGGTCTTCGTGGCGGGCGGTACCAGCGGCATCAATCTTGGTGTGGCTCGAGCCTTCGCGCGGGCCGGGGCCTCGGTGGCGGTGCTCTCGCGCACGCCGGACAAGGTGCGTGCAGCCGTCGACTCGCTCGGTGAATGCGGGGTCACCGCCCTGGGTTTCGTCGCGGACGTGCGTGACTACGAGGCGGTCGCCGAGGGCCTCGCCGCCACCTGCACCGAGCTCGGCGAGCTGGACGTGCTGGTCTCGGGCGCGGCCGGGAACTTCCCCGCCGCAACGGAATCCATGTCGGCGCGGGCCTTCGGAGCCGTGGTGGACATCGATCTGAAGGGCACCTTCAATGTCCTGCGCGCCGCCCGCGAGCACCTGCGCACGCCCGGGGCGTCGGTCATCACCATCTCGGCGCCGCAGTCGACCGTGCCCATGACCCTGCAGGCGCACGCCTGTGCCGCCAAGGCGGGCGTGGACATGCTCACCAAGGTCGCGGCGCTGGAATGGGCGGCGGCGGGCATCCGGGTGAATGCGGTGGTTCCCGGCCCCATCGAGGACACCGAGGGCATGGGCCGCCTGGCTCCCACTCCCGAATTGTCCGAGCTGGTGGCCAGATCCGTGCCGCTGGGCCGCTACGGCACCGCCCAGGAGATCGCCGACTGCTGCCTGTGGCTGGCGTCGCCGTACGCCACCTACGTCAACGGCGCCGTCATCCCGGTCGACGGCGGCTGGTCGCTGGGCGGCGCCTCCGAGGTCTTCACCGCCATGCGAAATCTGCTGGCGGGCTGATACTTCCCGCGCCGGCTCAGTGCCCGCCCGAGGCGATCTTCTTCGGATCGATGAACGACTGCAGCGGCGACAGATGCGTGTAGGTGTCGAACAGCGACCGGCCCAGCGTGGCATGCGCCTCCACCACCGGATTCGTAGCCCCGTAGTTGTCCGCGTCCGGCGCCTGATCGGCGAAGAACGAGAACACCACCAGCGGCGCCCCCGCCTCATCGAACATGATCCCGGTATCGTGCCGCTTGTCATCGGACGCACCGTGTTTGGTGGCGAAGCGGGCCCGCTCGTCCGAGGACATGTTGCGCCGGATCCCGTCGGTGTACCCCACCGCCGTCCACGTCATGATCCGCAGCACCGCCCGCGTCGACTCCCTCGACAGCAGCGTCCCCGACGCCAGCCGGAACAGCAGATCGTTGTTCTCCCGCGCCGTCGTGTTCCCCAGATAGAACCGGCTCTCACCGGGTATCGGCAGCACCCGGGTCGCCTTGAACCCCAGCCGATCCAAGATCTCGTTGATCTGATCCCCGGACACGAAACGCGACAACAACCGCACCGCGGTGTTGTCCGACACCTGCAGCATGGTCGTCAGCAGATTCGCCACCGTCAGCTGATCCCCGAACGCCGCCTGGTTCAGATACAGCCCGCTGCCCTCGGCCACCATGTCGGCATCCAGAGTCGTGGTGTCCGACAGCTTGATCCGCCCGGCATCCACCTCGGTCATCACCGCGGTCATCACCGCCAGCTTCTGCACGCTGGCCCCCTCGATGACGAAGTCGGCGTCCTCCTCGACGACCGGAACCGGCTGCCCCGACCCGAGATCGCTTACCAGACAGTGCCACCGGCCTCCGGCGACCTTCGTGATGGCCCGGTACTGGGCATCGAACGCCGGGCCCACCACCGGCACCCCGGCCCGGGACGTCCCCGTCCGCATCATCCCCCCCGCGGCGATAGCACCGGCCCCCAATAGCATCCGCCTACTGAATCCACGCACCGGCGAAACCTATCCGCGTAAATCACATTTGGGCAACCAGAGCCCGAAACTCCCAGCTGGTGTCGCCGAGTCGCGTGGTCCAGCCGATCGGCGTCACGGATCAGGTCATACAGTGGCCGCCGCCCGGGCCGCGCCCCAGTTGACCGCCAGTTTCAGCACGTACCCGGCGGCCCGCAGCCAGCGCTGGTCGTCCGTAGATCGGCGACTTCGAGATCGATACGGGATTCGGTGTGAACCGAGACCGATTCGACTACCGATACAACCCTGTTGTTCCGGCCGATGGGACCCGTTCACTGTGCATTGTCAGATGCAGTCCACTGTGTCGGTGGCGATCGACCTCGATCCCTATTCGGCCACCGACGCGAGTCAGCTGCTCGGCGGTGGAAACATCGCACCGGGCCCGAATCTGCTTGCCACTGTGCAGTGGACGCCGACCACCACAGGTGCACACACCATCGAAGCGTATGGCTGCGCCAGCGGCGTTGGATACCCTGGCTACCGGCCCCCGACCGCCACACTGCCCGTGACCGTGTCCGCTGCGCAAACCAGCACCGGCAGCGCCGACTCCCTCCCGGTTATCGGCAACCTGCTGAAGGCGCTCGGACTCTAACCCATCACGGACCAGGGCGTCCGGAAGCAGGAAGACCGGTGCGAGCCAAGAATACGGCCCGCACCGGTCTTCCGTTGTGCCAGAATTTACTTCAGCTTGTCGCTGCCCAGTCCGAGGACGCGGCGGGCGACGATGAGCTGCTGGATCTGCTGGGTGCCTTCGAAGATGTCGAGGATCTTCGAGTCGCGGGCCCACTTCTCCAGCAGGGTGCGCTGGGAGTAACCCGTGGTGCCGGCGAGTTCGACGGCCTTGAGGGTGACGTCGGTGCCCATGCGGCCGGCCTTGGCCTTGGACATGGAAGCCTCGAGGGAGTTGGGCTTCTTGTTGTCGGCCATCCACGCGGCGCGCAGTGACAGCAGGTAGGCGGCTTCCCAGTCGGCCTCCAGGCGGAGGAATTCCGCGGCGGCGGCGTGCTGGTTGTTGGCCGGCTTGTCGTAGGAGATCTCGACGCCCGCGTCGGTGAGGACGGTGCGGAGCTCCTCGAGGGCGGCGCGGCCGACACCGACGGCCATGCCGGCGACCAGCGGGCGGGTGTTGTCGAACGTCTGCATGACGCCCGCGAAACCCTTCTCCACATTGACTTCCGGCGAGCCCAGGATGTTGTCCTTGGGGATGCGGCAGTCCTCGAGGCGGAGCTCGGCGGTGTCGGAGGCCTTGATGCCCAGCTTGTGCTCGAGGCGGGACACGGTGAGGCCCTTGGCATCCCGCGGCACCACGAACGACTTGATGGCCGCGCGGCCCAGCGACTTGTCGACGGTCGCCCACACCACGATGTGGGTGGCGCGCGAACCGGCGGTCACGAAGATCTTGGTGCCATTGAGCACCCACTCGTCGCCGTCGAGCACCGCGGTGGTGGACACGGCCGCGGAGTCGGAACCGAAGGACGGCTCGGTGATGGCCATGGCGGCCCACACCTTGCCGAAACGCGACAGCTGCTCATCGGTGGCGACCGCCGCGATGGCGGCGTTGCCGAGACCCTGGTAGGGGATCGACAGCATGAGGCCGACATCGCCCCACGAGGTCTCCAGCGCGTTCATCAGCGCGGACATATTGCCGCCGTTGGTGTTTCCGAGCAACTCGGTGGCGTGCGCGTCCTTGGACCCGGCGCCCTCGGTCTTCTCGCCGGCCTTGCGGCCACCGGTGGCGCCGGAGACGTCGGCCGAGCCGGAGTCGGACAGGCCCTCGACCATGGCGGCCATGGTGTCCAGCTCGACCGGGTATTCGTGCTCGGCCAGGTCGTACTTGCGCGACGCGGGACGGAAGATCTCCTGCGCGACCTGGTGGGCCTGGTTGGCGCTGGCCCGCAGCTTCTTGGGGAGTTCGAGATTGATCATGAGGTGTCTCTCCGTTGAGAAGTCGGGTCAGATGAGGACGATGCCTTCGGCCACGCCGACGCCGCGCAGATCGCGGTACCAGCGCTCGACCGGGTGCTCCTTGGTGAAACCGTGGCCGCCGAGCAGCTGCACGCCGTCGAGCCCGATCTGCATGCCCTTGTCGGTGGCCAGCTTCTTGGCCAGCGCGGCCTCACGGGCGAAGGAGAGCCCCTGCTCCGCGCGCGACGCACCCCGCAGCGTCACGAGCCGAAGACCGTCCAGCTCGATCGCCATATTGGCGACCATGAACGCGACCGCCTGGCGGTGCGCGATCGGCTCACCGAACGCCTCACGCTCCTTCACGTACGGAATCACGTAGTCCAGCACGGCCTGACCGGTGCCGATGGCCAGCGAGGCCCAGCCCAGCCGGGCCAGCCGCACGGCGTCGGCGTACTCCTCGGCACGCTGTGCGCCCTCCGAGTCGCCCAGCAGGGCGGTGGCGGGCACGGCCACATTGTTCAGCACCAGCCGGCCCAGGCCCGCGGCGCGCATACCCATGCTCGGGTCCGCCTCGATCACCACACCGTCGGTGTCGGACTCGACGATGAAGAAGGTGGGGCGGCCGTCCAGCTCGGCGGCGACGATGAACAGCTCGGCGTCACCCGCGGCCGGGACCAAGGTCTTCACGCCGTTGAGGCGGAAACCGCTGGGGGAGCGGGTGGCCTTGGTTCGCAGCGCGAACGGATCGAACAGGGCCTGCGGCTCGGCGACGACGACCGAGGCCTGCGGCACGTTCTCACCCGTGAAGGAGCCCAGGTAGGTCTGCTGCTGCGCGTCGGTACCCCACTGCGACAGCGCGATCGCGACACCGCTCGGCGCCAGGATCGGCAGCGCCAGGCCCATGTCGCCGTACGAAAGCGCCTCGGCCACCAGCGAATTGGTGACCGCGCCCCGCTCGGACGCCGCACCCTCGAGCTCCTCGGGCACGTTGATCAGGGTGATGCCCAGCTCGGCGGCGCGCTCGAGCAGGTCGCGCGGGGCCTTGGCGGAATTGTCGGCCTCGTACGCGGCCGGGCGCAGGATCTCGCCTGCGAAGTCGCGCACCGTCTCGACGATCATCTGCTGCTCGTCGGTCGGGGTGAGGTCGAAGTAGTCCTTCCGGCGAGACTCGTTGGCGGGCAGCCGCTTCGGAGCCCCACCGCCGGCGACCTTCTCGAACACCCGGGTCGCCGCGCCCAGGGTGCGGAACCCGGTCTTGGTGCCCTCGTAGGTGATTCGTTCGATCGGCTTGCGCAGCTTGTACTTCTCCGCCAGCTCCGATCCCGTGATGGTCGTCATGACCCGCATCGCCGCGCCCATCCAGTCACGTTTGACCGGGTTGAGGCCAACGGCGGAGGTATCCCGCTTCGTTGCGGTGTCTCGAGTGCTCATAATCACCAGTTTTCTATCGAGGAGGTGGGTGATCCTGCCCAGCAATCTTACTCCTGAGTAAGACTATCTTACTTCAGAGTAAGAACTGGCGTCGAGGATTGTCGAATCGGCAGGTCAGGGCAGTCGTTCGAGCTTACCGACCGGTATCACGCGGGATCTAGTGAAACAAATATGCTTCAGAAGCATCCGAGGTGGGCTAGGGTGTCGGCGCATAACCCGCTCCTGATGGAGGTTTGTACATATGAAGATTGCGCTCGGAACGGCGGGCATCATTGCCGCCGGTCTCTTCCTCGCCGCCCCCAACGCCAGCGCCGACGTGCAGCTGCAGCCGATCGATGTGGGCATCAGCGGTTCCGGTGTCGGCCTGGGCACCGGATCCGGTGGCACGGGTGGCTGCATCAGCGGTGTCGGCACCGAGATCGGACTCGGTTCGGTCGGTGTGGGCTCCGCTGCCCCCGGCGGCCCGTTCCTCGACCTCGGCTCGGTCTGCGTACCGCTCGGCTGAGAGACAACGGCGTAGCGACGCTGGATAGCTGAGCGTAGCAACGCGCCCGGTGGCGGGACCGCAGCCCGCGCCGGGTACCCCCGGCACCGGTGGCCCGGCCACCCCGGAGATGCGACGATGCGGGGGATGCGCGAACGGCCGGTCAACGCCTCGGGTGGCGAAACGTACTGGATAGCCGGAATTTTCGCGGTGCTGCTCACCGCGCTCTCCGGACGGTACGGGTACCACCGCGACGAGCTCTACTTTCTGGCCGCGGGACGGCGATTGGACTGGGGATACCCCGATCAGCCGCCGCTGGTGCCACTACTGGCCCGCGCGATGTCGGCCATTGATCCGAATTCCGTACTGCTGCTGCGTCTTCCGGCGACACTGGCGGCCACCACCGTGGTGATCTGCGCCGGACTCGCCGCCCGCGAACTCGGCGGCGGCCGGGTGGCGCAGGCGGTCGCGGCCGGGACCATGGCGTCGGCGGCCGTGGTGGCCGGCGCCGGGCACACCCTCAGTACCGCCGACATCGATCTCGCGGTGTGGTCGGTATTGATACTGCTGGTCCTGCATCTGCCGCGGCCCGACGCCGACCCGCGATGGTGGCTCGTGATCGGCGCGCTGGCCGGAATCGGGGTGCAGAACAAGGCCCTGATCGTGGTTCCCCTTGCCGCGCTGGCCTTTTCACTGCTCCTGGTAGGACCGCGAGAAGTGTTCGCCACCAGGTATTTCCCGCTCGCGCTCGGGATCGCGGCGGTGATCAGCGCGCCCTACGTGGTGTGGCAGGCGCGCAACGGCTGGCCGCAGTGGGCGCTGAGCCGGGCCATCGCGGGCGGGTCCTCCGGCAGCTCGAATTCGCGAATCGGGTTCGTGCTCCTGCAATTCGGGCTGATCGGCGTGCTGCTGGTGCCGCTGTGGGCGTTCGGCCTGTGGTGGCTGTGGCGGCGCTACCGGGCCTTCGCCGTCGCCTACGCGATGCTGTTCGTCGGCTACCTGGTCATGGTCGGCAAGGCGTACTACCTCGGCGGGATGTATCCGCTGCTGGTGGCCGCGGGCGCCGTCGGACTGGAGCCGCGGCTGAGCGGGCATCGGATACGGCTTGCCGGACTGACTTTCGTCATCGCGCTGAATGCCGTGTTCTCGGCGGTGGTTTTCCTGCCCGTGCTCCCGATGTCCGTCCTCCGGGACCCGTCGGCTCTGCTCGCGATCAACAGGGAGGCGGGAGAGACCGTCGGCTGGCCGCAGTTCACCGCGCAGATCGCCGATGTCCGAGCGCATTCCGCGCCCGACGCCGACCTTCTCACCGCCAACTACGGTGAGGCCGCGGCCCTCGAACACTTCGGCGGGCGCTACGACCTGCCGACCCCGTACAGCGTGCACAACGCGTACTGGTGGTGGGGCCCGCCGCCGGGCGCGCACGAGGTGCTCGTCCTCGGCATGCCCGCCGACCGGGTGAGCCGCTTCTGCGTGGATCCGGAACCATTGGAGCACTTGGACAATGGCCTGAACATCCGCAATCTCGAGCAGGGGCGCGCGATCATCCTGTGCCGCACACCCCGCCGCCCCTGGGCCGAGATGTGGCCCGCCATGCGGCAACTCGGCTGAGGCTCGGACCCCCGGCCCGGATCAGGCCTGCAGGGCCGCCAGCACCTGGTCCTGCAGATGCGAATTGGTCGCCACCGCGCTCCCGCCGTGCGGCCCCGGCTTGCCGTCCAGCGCCGTGAAGGTGCCGCCCGCCTCGCGAATGAGAATGTCCAGCGCCGCCATATCCCACAGCGACAGTTCGGGTTCGGTGACGATGTCGACCGCGCCCTCGGCCAGCAGCGTGTACCCGAAGAAATCGCCGTATCCGCGCACCCGCCACACCTCGTCGGTGAGCGCGATGAGCTTGGCCCGGCGCCCGATGGCCCGCCAGCCCGACAGGCTGGAGATCGCGAGGCTGGCCGCGCCCAGCTCGGCTACCGCCGATACCGAGATGGCCCGAGGCTCACCCTGCTCGAAGCTGCTCCACGCGCCGTGACCGGTCGCCGCCCACCAGCGTCGCGCCAGCGCCGGCGCGCTGACCACGCCCACCACCGGCACGCCGTCCTCGAGCAGCGAGATGAGCGAGGCCCACACCGGCACCCCGCGCACGAAGTTCTTGGTCCCGTCGATCGGGTCTATGACCCACTGCCGGCCGCTGAATTCGACGTCCCCGCCGAACTCCTCACCGAGCACCAGGTCCCCCGGCCGCTCGACGGCGAGGATCTCCCGCAGCGTCCGCTCGACCGCCAGATCCGCATCCGACACCGGCGTCAGATCCGGCTTGGAATCGATCTTCAAATCGAGCGCCCCGAACCGCTCACGGGTGATCCCATCGGCCGCGTCGGCCAGCTTCAGCGCGAGTTCCAGGTCAGCGGAGTATCCGGTCACGCCCCAGCACGTTAGTCCTCCCCCGTTAACAGGTGGTGTCCCACGTCCCCAACACCGAGTGGCATACCGGTGAGGTGAATTGCCCGTTTTCGTGCGCGCCGGTGCGCCACCCGCCGATCACGCGGGGACGGCGGCAGTGCGGGCCGCGGTGAGGGCCGTTGCCCACCAGTGGAGTTGCTCGAGGAGGTGGGTGGCGGAGTCGTCGAATTCGGTGGGGTTGGGGAGGGTGCCGTCGGGGGCGAAGTGCAGGAAGTAGCGGGGGAAGGTGACGGTGGAGCGAACGGTGTGGGCGTTGAGTTCGTTGAATACGGTGCGCAGGGACTCGATGGCGAGCAGGCCGCCGGTGCTGCCGCCGTAGCCGACGAATCCGACCGTTTTGCGATCCCACTGCGTGAAGTGCCAATCGATCGCGGTCTTCAGCGAGGCCGGGAAGCTGCGGTTGATATCGGGCGTGACGACCACGAAGGCGTCGGCGTCGGCCAGTCGCTCGGCCAGCTCGGCGGTATTGCCGGGGCGCACCGGGTTCGGGTCCATGAGCGGCGAGACGGCGGGCAGGGCGTGTGGCAGCGGGTAGTCGGCCAGGTCGATGACATCCACCTCGAATCCGCCGTGGGCGCGGGCTCGCTCCGCGAACCAGTTCGCCACCACCGGTCCGAAGCGGCCCTCGCGGACGCTGCCGATGATCACCGCGAGGCGCGGGGGAGTGCTGGTCATTGTGGGTCTCCTTCGAGATTCGCCGCGACCGGTCGGCCGCTCGAGATCAACTCTGCGAGCCCGGCCGAGCGTTAGGGAGACCACGCTGAGGGTGGTAGTGACAGGGACACGATAAGAACCGCGCCCGTTGCTAGCGTCGAATGCGTGAGTGAGAACGAGCTGGGCCTGTTCCTGCGGCTACGCCGGGAGGCGGTCACGCCCGCCGAAGTGGGCCTGCCGACGGGTCCGCGCCGCCGCACGCCCGGCCTGCGCCGCGCCGAATTGGCCACACTCGCAGGAGTTTCCGTCGAGTACCTGACCCGGCTGGAGCAGGGCCGCGACCGGCACCCGTCCGCGCCCGTGCTGATCGCGCTGGCCGACGCGCTGCGATTGACCCCGGCGCAACGCGTGCACCTACTCAATTTCGCCAAGGCCGGGGATCCGAACTTCAACTGCCGCGGCGGTTCCGGGCCCAACCGCCGCATCCGCCCGGCCGTGCAGGCCATGCTCGATCAACTCGAACCCGCACCCGCGGCCATCATGAACCGGCTCAGCGAGATCCTCGCGGTGACCGACGGCTACCGTGCCCTGTTCGGCCCGATCGGCCTGCTCGACGGCGGTCTGCCCGGCAGCTATGCCCGCTACGTCCTGTCCGACCCGCGCGCCCGCGATGCCTACCCGGACTGGGAACACAAGGCCGACAAGGTGGTCGCCACCCTCAAACAGGGCCCCGGCCGCGCCGATCCCCACGTCAATGCCCTCATGGATGAACTGGCCGCCACCGTCGGCCCCGAATTCACCCGCCGCCTCGACACCCTCCCCGGTCTTCCCGACACCAATGGCGTCGGCCGCCTCACCCACCCCGAGGCGGGTCCCCTGCGCCTGGCCTACGAAACCCTGAACCTCTCCGCCGACGACGACCAATTCCTCATGGTCTACCTCCCGGCCGACGCCGCCACCGCCACGGCCCTGGACCGCCTCGTCGGCCGCCGCCCAGGCGGACTGCGTGCCGTCGCCGGGTGATTTGTCGGAATAGTGCCTGGTGACGGGTTCTTGTCCCGTTCGAGAGGTGACAACTGATTTCGCAACGGCCGGGGTAACTCACCGGGTACGTCCAAAATCGGGTTGGCTCCCAACCGCCGGCACAGGTGCCTAAGTGACTACGGCACTTGGCCGTCCGCTGAAGGCTCGGGGAGGCGGGGTAGCCTTGAACATCGTGCATCCTGACGTCTCCGCTGATCTGGCCGAACTCGACACGACTCTCAAGACCATCGAGTCGGTGCTCGACATCGACGAGCTGGCTCGCCGCATCGATGAGCTGGAGCAGCAGGCGGCCGACCCGGAGCTGTGGAACAACCAGGAACACGCGCAGAGCGTGACCAGTCAGCTCTCCCACGCGCAGAGTGAAATGCGCCGGGTGCGCGACCTCCGCCAGCGGCTCGAGGATCTGCCTGTGCTCTACGAGCTCGCCGAGGCGGAAGAGGGTGCGGATCGCACGGCCGCGCTCGCCGACGCCGATTCGGAGCGGGCCAGCCTGCACGCCGATGTCGAGGCCATGGAGGTCCGGACCCTGCTCTCGGGCGAGTACGACAAGCGTGAGGCGCTGGTCAACATCCGCTCCGGCGCGGGCGGCGTGGACGCCGCGGACTGGGCGCAGATGCTCATGCGCATGTACGTGCGCTGGGCCGAGGGCCACAAGTACGCGGTCGAGATCTACGACACCTCGTATGCGGAGGAGGCGGGCATCAAGTCGGCGACCTTCGCGGTCAAGACGCCCTACGCCTACGGCACGCTATCGGTGGAGATGGGTACGCACCGCTTGGTCCGCATCAGCCCGTTCGACAACCAGGGCCGCCGCCAGACCTCCTTCGCCGAGGTCGAGGTGCTGCCGGTGGTCGAGACCACCGACCACATCGAGATTCCCGAGAACGAGGTCCGGGTCGACGTCTACCGTTCGTCCGGCCCCGGCGGACAGTCGGTCAACACCACCGACTCCGCGGTCCGCCTCACCCACATCCCGACCGGCATCGTGGTCACCTGTCAGAACGAGAAATCGCAGCTGCAGAACAAGATTTCGGCCATGCGGGTGCTGCAGGCCAAGCTGCTCGAACGCAAGCGCCAGGAAGAACGCGCCCAGATGGACGCGCTCAAGACCAACGAGGGCGCGTCCTGGGGTAACCAGATGCGCTCCTACGTGCTGCACCCGTATCAGATGGTCAAGGATCTCCGCACCGGTTACGAGGTCAACAACCCCTCCGCCGTGCTCGACGGCGACATCGATGCCTTCATCGAATCCGGCATCCGATGGCGCATGCGGGAGCAGGCAACCCAGGGGTAGGGCATGAGTTCGATTCTCGCCGCGGGCACCGGAGCCGATTTCGCGAACTGGCTGCGGTCCAGCGGTCTCGAGATCGTGCTGCTGGTCGTCGGCGCCATGTTGTTCAGTCGCGCCGCGACCTTCGTGCGCGACCGCATCACTCGCAAGATCGACGCCGGCTTCCGCAGCAGCGATTCGCTGGTGCGGTCCGAGGCGGCCAAGCATCGGCATGCGCTGGCGCAGGTCATCACCTGGGTGGTGCTGTCCATCGTCTACTTCCTGGTGTCGCTGGAAGTCTTGCGGCGCTTGGGTTTCGAGCTCGGCGGACTGGTCGCCCCGGCCGCGGTGCTCGGCGCCGCCCTGGGTTTCGGGGCGCAGCGGATCGTGCAGGACCTGCTCGCCGGATTCTTCCTGATCACCGAAAGGCAGTACGGCTTCGGTGATGTCGTGCGCATCGCGGTCACTGGCAATTCGACCGAGGCCGAGGGTACGGTCGAGGACGTCACGCTGCGCATCACGACGCTGCGTAGCGCCGACGGCGAAGTGATAACCGTCCCGAACGGTCAGATCGTGAAAGTGACCAATCTGTCGAAGGATTGGGCGCGTGCCGCCATCGACGTGCCCGTTCCCGCCACCGCCGACATCAACAAGGTCAACGAGATCCTGCGCGAGGTGGGGGCCAAGGCCTTCGCCGATCGCAAGCTCAAAGCACTGCTGCTGGACGAGCCGACCGTCATGGGTGTCGAAGATCTCACCGTCAACCAGATGAACATCAAGATGGTGGCCCGGACGCTGCCGGGCAAACAGTTCGAAGTCGGGCGCGAGCTGCGGGTGCGGGTGGCCGCCGCGTTGCGCCGGGAGGGTCTCAGTGTCGGTGCTTATCAAGAGAATGCGTAAGTCCACGGCGATCCTGATTGCCGTGTGGGTAGGAACGTTCGTTCTGTATGTCTTCGTCAAGCCCGCCCAACACGAGACCAACAGCACCCCGCCGATCGTGAACACCATGCTCAGCAACTATCTGCCGAACACTGCCGAGCACACGGGCCGCTGAGCCCGAGTCCGCGCGGTGTAGTCGGCCACAGCGGCGTGCTGGCTACACTGGCTCCCCGTGATAACCCTGCGCAACGTCACCAAGTCGTATCAGACCTCGACGCGGCCGGCGCTGGACAATATCTCCGTCGATATCGAAAAAGGCGAGTTCGTCTTCGTTATCGGGCCCTCGGGCTCTGGAAAGTCCACGTTCATGCGGCTGCTGCTCAAGGACGAGAAGCCGACCACCGGTGAGGTGTGGGTCGCCGACTTCCGGGTCGACAGGCTGCCCGGGCGCAAGGTTCCCAAACTGCGTCAACGCATCGGCTGCGTCTTCCAGGATTTCCGGCTGCTGCAGCAGAAGACCGTGGAACAGAACGTGGCCTTCGCGCTGGAAGTGATTGGCAAATCACGAGCATTCATCAATCGCTCGGTGCCCGAGGCGCTCGACATGGTCGGCCTCGCCGGCAAGGCCGACCGGCTGCCGGGTGAGCTCTCCGGCGGTGAACAGCAACGGGTGGCGCTCGCGCGCGCCTTCGTGAACCGGCCGCTGGTACTGCTGGCCGACGAACCGACCGGCAACCTCGACCCGGAGACCAGCCAGGACATCATGACGCTGCTCGAACGCATCAACCGGACCGGAACCACGGTCGTCATGGCCACCCACGACAACACCATCGTCGACGCCATGCGCCGGCGCGTGGTCGAACTCGACCGCGGGCGCATCGTGCGCGACGACGAGATGGGCGTGTACGGGGTGGGCCGGTAATGCGCGCGGGATTCCTGTTCAGCGAGGTCTTCACCGGCCTGCGCCGCAATATCACCATGACCATCGCCATGATCCTCACCACCGCGGTGTCGCTGACCATGCTGGGCGGCGGTCTGCTGGCGGTCCGCATGGCGGACAAGATCCAGGACTACTACGTCCAGCGCGTCGAGATCCGGTTGTATCTCGACGATCAGGTCTCCAAGACCGATCCGGACTGCACCGGGCAGCCGTGCGCCTCGCTCATGGCGGATCTGAAGAAGCACGACTACGTGGCGAACGTGCAGTTCGTCAACAGCCAGGACGCGGTGAAGGAGGTCAAGGAGACCACCTTCAAGGATCAGCCCGGGCTCGCCGACGAGGTGAGCAAGGACGGGCTGCCCTCCTCGTTCCGGGTGAAGCTCGACGATGTCACCGAATACCGGTCCATCTATGACGATTTCTCCAAGCGGCCCGGCGTCATGACCGTGCTCAATGACATGGACATCGTTGATCGGCTGGTCAGCTTCTTCGTCGGTTTGCGCAATGCGGCCTTCGGTCTGGCGGCGCTGCAGGCGCTGGCCGCGCTGCTGTTGATCGCCAATATGGTTCAGGTGGCGGCGCTGGCCCGCAAGACCGAGGTCGGCATCATGCGGCTGGTCGGCGCCACGCGGTGGTACACGCAGCTGCCGTTCCTGCTGGAGGCGGTGCTGGCCGCGCTGGTCGGATCGGTGCTGGCGGTGGGCGGTCTGTTCGTCGCGCAACCGCTGGTGATCAACCGGGCGCTGGGGTCGCTGTTCAACGACCAGGTACTGCCGCGGATCACGGGCGACGACATCGCGGCCGTCGCGATGATCGTCACACCGATCGGTATCGGATTCGCCGCTCTCACGGCATACGCCGCGCTCCGGTACTACGTCCGCGAGTAGATGCCACGCTCTTCCCTTTGGGGGTGCCTGCTGCATTCATGCAGGCCCCCAAAGCCTTCTCGACTCGCACAGGGTGCGAAGTTCGGGCCATTGGCCCCAACGGCATTCCGGTGTCGGGTGGTGTCCGTAGGATTGCGGGCGTGAGTGCGCCGGAGGTCGAGACCGTAGTCGGAAGCCTGGATGACGCCGGAAGTGATCCGGCGCACCAGGTACTGCGAAAGACGTTCGGGTACGACAGTTTTCGCGGGCCGCAGCGGGACATCGTCGACCAGGTGATCGCCGGTGGCGACGCCCTGGTGCTCATGCCCACCGGCGGCGGCAAATCGCTGTGTTATCAGATTCCGGCGCTGGTGCGGCCGGGCGTGGGCGTGGTGATCTCACCGCTCATCGCGCTCATGCAGGACCAGGTGGACGCGCTCAATGCCGTCGGCGTGCGCGCCGGATTCCTGAACTCCACCCAGTTCCCCGACGAACGGCGCACGGTCGAGGCGCAATTCGTGGCGGGCGAGCTGGATGTGCTCTACCTCGCACCGGAGCGGCTGCGGCTGGAGTCCACCGCGCAGTTGCTGGATCGGGGCAAGATCTCGGTCTTCGCCATCGACGAGGCGCACTGTGTCTCGCAGTGGGGCCACGACTTCCGGCCCGACTATCTGGGCCTGTCGATGGTGCACGAGCGCTGGCCGGACGTGCCGCGCATCGCGCTCACCGCCACCGCGACCGAGGCCACCCGCAAGGAGATCGCCGAGCGACTGGACCTCACCCGCGCCAAGCACTTCGTGGCCAGCTTCGACCGGCCCAATATCCAATACCGGATCGAGGCCAAGAATCGGCCCGAACACCAGCTGCTCTCGTTCATCCAGACCGAGCACGCCGGCGATGCGGGCATCGTCTACTGCCTCTCGCGCAATTCGGTCGAGAAGACCGCGGCCTTCCTGACCGCCAATGGCGTGGAAGCCGTGCCGTACCACGCGGGCCTGGACAATCGCACCCGCGCGGCCAACCAGGCGCGGTTCCTGCGCGAGGACGGGCTCGTGGTGGTCGCCACCATCGCCTTCGGCATGGGCATCGACAAGCCGGACGTGCGCTTCGTCGCACACCTGGATCTGCCCAAGTCGGTCGAGGGCTACTACCAGGAGACCGGCCGTGCCGGGCGTGACGGGCAGCCGTCCACCGCCTGGATGGTGTACGGCCTCAGTGACGTTGTGCAGCAACGGAAGATGATCGACTCCTCCGACGGCGACGCCATGCACCGCCGCCAGCTGCAACTGCACCTGGATGCCATGCTCGCGCTCTGCGAAACCGTGCAGTGCCGCCGCGTCCAGCTGCTGGCCTACTTCGGTCAGCAGGGTGAGCGCTGCGGCAACTGTGACACCTGCCTCAACGCGCCCGAGGCGTGGGACGGCACCGTGCCCGCCCAGAAGGTGCTCTCCACCGTGCTGCGGCTCAAACGCGAACGCGGTCAGAGCTTCGGCGCGGGCCACATCGTGGACATCCTGATCGGCAAGCGCAATCCCAAGGTGGAGCAGCACGCCCACCACGAGCTGAAGGTGTTCGGCATCGGCACCGAGCTGCGCGACATCGAGTGGCGCGGCGTCGTCCGCCAGCTGCTGGCCCAGGGTCTGCTCGCCGTGCACGGCGACTACGGTGTGCTCACCCTCACCGACGCCAGTAACCAGGTGCTGTTCGAGAAGCGCCAGGTCATGTTCCGGCGTGAGCCCGAACGCGCCAAGGCCGCCCGAACCGCCAAGCCCGCCAAGGCATCCCGCCTGGCCGCCGGCGACCTGAGCCAGTCCGACACCGACCTGTTCGAAAAGCTCCGCGCCTGGCGCGCGGCCACCGCCAAGGAGCAGGGCGTCCCCGCCTACGTGGTCTTCCACGACGCCACCCTCCGCGAGATCGCCGCCCGCAAACCCGCCACCCTGTCCGACCTCGCGGGCATCTCCGGCATCGGGGAGAACAAGCGCGCCAAATATGGTGAGGGCGTGCTGGAAGTGATCGCCGCCGGCGGTTCGGGCACCGAAACATCAAGCCCCGCACCGGCTTCCGGTTCCACCGTCGCCACGCCGACCGGCCGGTCGGCGGCCTCGTCCCCGGGATCTCGGTCCGCGGCCTCGAGTGCGAGCCCGCAATCCGCGGTCCCCGAGCGACGCTCCTCGCAGTTCGGCGCCGCGCCGGCCGCCGCGCCGAAACCGAGCCCGGCCACCTTCACCCCCGCCGACGAGATCCCCTGGCCCGACGAAGCGCCACCGGACTTCGACGAGCTCCCGCCCGACTACCAGTGATCGGTGTCCGGAAATGACCTCGCGCACGTCCATTAGCAGGCGATTTGGTTGCTGGGCGGCGGCACGATAAGCTTTCGGAGCTGCCGCGGTCCACGGATCGCAGCGAGCGACCTGGTCCCGTCGTCTAGCGGCCTAGGACGCCGCCCTCTCAAGGCGGTAGCGCGGGTTCAAATCCCGTCGGGACTACTGAGAAAGGCCCTTCAGCGAATGCTGAAGGGCCTTTCTGCATTTCACGTCAGATCCGTGCCCGAAAATCATTGGCGTACACCGCGATACCGTGGCTACCGTGGCTACCGTGGGTCCCGGTCGCTCGAGGGGTGCCCCGGAATCTCCGGATCGCATTCCCCGTTCGAGGGCGGCCACGTCATTCAGGTTGGCGCAGAACAAATCTGCCGGGGTTCGATTCCCTTCGCCGGTACGCCTCGCCCGGTCGGGTGCGGTGCCGTGGCCCTGCGGGCTCCCCGACTTCGGTCGGGGGACGCCCCCACCGCGGTCCCGTGACCGGGCGAGGCGTGCCCGGTCACGCCGAAACCACTGTGGGGGAAGGAGATACGCATGTTCACGACGGTCATGGAATACAAGACGGTCATGGAATACCAGCGCACGCTGCGATTCGAGGACGGCACCCTGCGGGAGGTTCTCGGCCCCGGCCGGCACCGCTACAACAAGGAGCGCTGCACCCTGGTCACGGTCGATATGCGCCCGCGTCTGCTGCGGGTCGGCGGCCAGGAGCTGCTGACCCGCGACGGTCTGTCGCTGCGGGTCAGCTTCGTCGGCGACTGGGTGGTCACCGATCCGGTGACCTTCACCACCGGAGCCCAGTCCGCGGAGGCGGTGCTCTACACGACGGTCCAGGAGGTCGCTCGCGATCTCGTGGCCGCGCACACCCTCGACGAGCTGATCGCCGACCGTACCCGGCTCGGCGCGGGCACCGAGCGCGTGGCGGCCGCCGTCGAACGCCTCGGTATTCGCGTCGAGAGCCTCCGCGCCAAGGACCTCATGCTCCCGGGCGAGCTCCGGAAGGCCGCTCTCGAAACGGTGCTGGCGCGCGAACGCGGCCGCGCCGAACTCGAGCGCGCCCGCGCCGAGGCTGCCGCCTTGCGCTCGCTGGCCAATACCGCGAAGCTCCTGGCGGACAACCCGGTCCTGCTGCGACTGCGGACCCTGCAGGTCGCGGCCGCTCCGGGCACCAAGGTCGTCCTCGACTCGCGGGAGAATGTCTGAGCAGTACGAGCAGCGAGAGGCACGGCACCGCCCCGGCCGGAACATCCCGTTCCTGCCGGGACCGGTTCAGGCCAGCGCGGTCGTATGGTTCTGCTCCCACACCTGGATGTGCGGCCCGAACTCGCTGAGGAAGGCCTGCACGTGCGGAGCCGAGCCGTGAGCGTCGAGCGCCTGGCGTGAATCCCAGTGCTCGAAGCACAGGAATAGTGACGGGTCGTCCTGGTCGCGGTAGAACTCGTAGGTGTGGCAGCCCGGTTCGGCGAGGGTGGGCGCGGTCAGCGTCAGCATCGCCTGCGCGACCCGGTTGGCTGCCGCGGGATCGACCTTGATGCGGATGAAAGCCGTATGCACGGAAGTCCTTCCGAGGAGAGTCACTGTGAACTGGCTCACGCCAGCGCTGTTCTCATGACTAACACCGGGCCCGCCGGGATGGGCTGGGCACGTCCCGGCCACCGGAACAAGACGCCGGCCGGCGTGGTTGAACAACGAGGCCCGATTCCGTCACCGTGCGGGTTCGGGCCGGAGCATCCGTAAGCTGGTTGGGCACTCCGGGCAGCGACGGGACGATAGAGGAGACATGAAGGAAAAGGGGCGCAAGGTCATCGCCAGCAACAAGAAGGCGCGGCACAACTACGCGATCCTCGAGACCTACGAGGCCGGGGTCGCGCTGGTCGGTACCGAGGTGAAGAGCCTGCGCGAGGGCAAGGCCTCGCTGGTCGACGCCTACGCCTCCATCGACGACGGCGAGGTGTGGCTGCGCGGCCTGCACGTACCCGAGTACGGGCACGGCACCTGGACCAACCACGCGCCGCGCCGCACCCGAAAGTTGCTGCTGCACCGCCGCGAGATCGACAAGCTGCTCGGCAAGACCAAGGAGTCCAGCCTGACCCTGGTCCCGCTGTCGATGTACTTCTCCGACGGCAAGGTCAAGGTCGAACTGGCCCTCGCCAAGGGCAAGCAGGACTACGACAAGCGCCAGGACCTGGCCCGACGCGACGCCGAGCGTGAGGTCACCCGCGAACTAGGCCGCCGCATCAAGGGCATGCGCGGCTGACTCCCCGGGACCCCCGGCCGACGGCGAGTTAATGGAATGAACCAAGGTTTGTTCGGTGTTAGGATAGGTAGCCCGGTGAGAGCCGGGTAGTTCATCTGAATCGGTGAACACAGACGGGGCTGAACGGTTTCGACTGCGTACGTTGATTCAGGGGAAGCGTGTCGGTGCAGGCAGGAGACCACCGTATAAGCGTCGCTGTAACCCTATAAGCGCCGATTCTCATCAGCGCGACTACGCTCTCGCTGCCTAAGCAACGAAGCGTGTCTGTCAGCCCGGGTTCGCCCTCGACCCGGTCCCTGGCATCAGCTAGAGGGCTCTACCGTCCGACGCGGTCGCGGCGCCGGACGGGACATCCAACAGCGACTGGGATCGTCATCTCGGCTTGTTCGCGTGACCGAGAGATCCGAGCAGAGGCATAGCGAACTGCACACGGAGAAGCCCTGAAGATGCGGCGGAGGACCCGGGTTCGATTCCCGGCAGCTCCACCAAAAGCCCCTCACTTGCCTAGCAGGTGAGGGGCTTTTTTCATGCCGTGACTACCCGCAGATTGGGCCGTGTGGGCACATTTTGGGCACATCTCGCAGCGGCGGCCCGGAATCCGACGCCCATTCGATCGGCCACACCGTCGAGATCGTCGTCGAACAAGTGCCCGTAGTTGTCGAGTGTCATCGTCGCGGACTTGTGCCCGAGCTGACGTTGGATGGTCTTCACATGTGCACCGCTGGCGATCATGAGCGACGCCGCCGTGTGGCGAAGCTGGTGTGCCGTCACACGCGGGAACGTCGGCGGGCCGTCCGGCTCGCCATCCTCGCCGAGCGGGACCGACGCCGCGATGCGCCGCCCAACCGCTTTGGTGAACCAATGGGTTGTGGTCGGTGGCCGGATTGGAGTTCCGTCCGGCCGTGACCACAGCAGCCCTACGGGGTCGCGTTGCGCCTTGACGATCGGCGCGAGGAGTTCAGTCACTTCGGCGGGAATCGCGACCGATCGTAGTTCCCATGTCTTCGGCGTACCTATCACCGTCCGGGAGTTCACCTTGGACGCCGACCGCACGATGTGGATTCTTCGCCGCTGTAGGTCTACGTCACGCGGGCGAAGCGCGGCCATCTCGCCCCAGCGCAGGCCTGAATACGCGAGCAGCATCACGATTTCGCTGTGCTTGCTGACCTCCGCGGCGAGGTCGGCCACCTGGTCGTGCGTGAGGTATACGTGATCGACCGGCACCCGGCGGGGAAGAGGAATGCCGGCGGCCGGGTTCGCTGGTATCCGACGTTCGTCTACCGCCTCGCTGAGGATGGACGACAGCACCCCGTGAATGTCAGCGACCGTTGACGGCGCGCGGTCAATGCCTGCGATCCAATCGCGAATCTCGGGCCGTGTGATCGACACGAGTTGCCTTGCGCCCCAATGAGGTTCAATGTGCACGCGCCAAATGGAATCGACGCGCTCGGACCACGATTCCTTCGTATGGACCTGCCGCGGTAGCCACGCAGCACCCATCTCGGCGACCGTGAGGCGGCCCATCGACGGCGCGATGTAGTCGCCGGTCATCTTTTTGACCTCAACTGTCGCCGCGAAGTTCTCGGCGTCGATCTTGCGGCGGAATCCGCGTTTTTTCGTCTGCTTACCGTCGGGCTTGCGGTAGCGGACCATGTGGCGCTGATGGTCCCGCTTCGCGCAGTCATCGGGGCAGGACGGCTTGCACAGCTTGTACTGCTCAATCGTCGCCATCGATCAGGCCCATCTCTCGAGCCTTCCGCAGCCACCGTGCTGCGGTCGGTTTGGGCAGCCCAAATTGAAACTGCACGTACTCGGACGCCGGTGTCCTCGTCGCTCGTGCGTACAGAAAGTGCGCGGCCACGCACTCCACATTCTCGGGGGTGGGTCCTTCCCTGCGAATCCGCTCCTTGTCCTCCTCCGTCGGTACGAGGGTCCAGCCCTCGTCATGGGCGAGGAAGCCGACTAGGTCTGCGCCGGCCGTCAAGGACCCGGCAAGGACCTCATTGACTGCGATCGCCCGGAGATCGGTACCGGAGATCGCCGCGCCGGTCGACGCGATATGAACAGCCAGCGGGGCGACGCGGACGCCGTCGAAATCTAGCTCAAACGACAGTTTCCAGCCGGGATGGGGTTCGTCCTCAATGTGAATCGTCCCGGGCAAGAACATGTGGACATGTGGCGCGATCTTCTTCCACTCGGCATCGCGCGCTGGCACGTAGCGACCTGACATAGAACATCCCTTTCGGCCACGAAGAGTGATACATGCTTGACGTATTGGTATCACTACTCTAGATTGCGGTGATGTCGAGTGATACCCAGTTGACTCGACAGTCTCACACGAAAAGGACGCGAATGGAAGGGCATAGAAACCCGCCAGTGGCGACACCGGCGGAGGTCGCCGAGTATCTGCGGACAACCACAGCATCGTTGGCCCAGCAGCGCTACAAGGGCGTAGGGATCCCGTACGTCAAGCTCGGCCGACGGGTGATCTATCGGTGGCCTGACGTCGAGGCGTACGTCAGGGCAAACCTCACTGCCACTGCCGACGGGGCAGGGGCCGCGTGATGCTCCGTGAGCCTCAATCGCAGAGCGGCCCGGGAGCGGCGGCCACCGCTCACCGGGCCAATGAATCCCACCACTTACAACAGAAGGAATTCGCCGTGAAGTCTATCGAACCCACTGATAAGCACCTCCCCGCAGTGCGGTGCGCGTCGTGGTGCGAGAACGGCGATGGGCATCCGCTCGCTGCGTTCGTTGACGAGCAAGCGTGCTGGGGCGTTCCCGTGAGGACCGAACTGTCGACCGAGGATCTGGTGCGGGACAGCGACGGCCAGCACACGCCGTATCTCGAGGTGTTCGCGCATCGCCATGTTGATGGCGCACCTACAGTGCGTGCTCACGTGCAGATCGGCAACGGCGAGTTCGGATTTGGTATGACGATTGCGGAAGCACTCGCCTTGCGAACCGGTCTCGACGCTGTACTCGATCAGGTCGGCGGTGCGTCGGGTGTGATCGCATGACCCCGGGTAAGACTGTCGCTGTCGCCGGCGCCGATGCCCAGCTCGGCCCGATCCTCGCCCGCGCGGTCGCGGACCGTGGGCAGCCCTCAGCGACCCGCGATCGGAAGGCCGTGATCACGCACCGACGCGAACGGCGACGAGCGGCGCGCGAGCTGGACAGCTGCCTGGGCGACGAGTTCGGCGCCGGTCGCGTGTATGCCCCGGGGGAGTACTACCCGGCAGCTGCGCCGCAGATGCTCGCTGAAATTGACGCCGAACACGTTGCGCTGGAACGGATTCGGAACTTCGTGGCCGGTATCGCATGGGCGATTGACCGGGGGGATTCGTTGGCCGAGGTGCGAGCCCGGATCGAGCGGGCCGCCGCCGTGGTGCTGGGGTGCGCGTTGGTCCCCATCGACAGCAAGGAGATCGAGTGACCGCCTCAGCCGAAGACATGGGGCCACCGAAGGCGTGCCCTCGTCACAGCCCGACGCCGGATCCGGCGTGCCCGGACTGCCCTCCGTTCGTCCGTGAGCGCGTGAAGTGGCTGAAGGACGTACTGGAGCCTGAGCAGAACGTGGTCAGCATCGCCGACGGGCGTCCGGTCGAGGAAGTCGGGAACGTTCCCGGTATAGGAGGTGGGAACGTTCCCGAATCGGAAAACAGCAGGTCCCGGCCGATTTCGCCTTCCGGTCGTCCCCAGATCGTTCCCGAGGACTCGGAACGTTCCGGGAACGTTCCCGGAACGTTCCCCCTTCCGGCGTATGTGGACGTGGCCGGACTACTGGACGGGACACTCCCCGAGCCCCCAATCCCGACCGTGTGCGCACGCACTGATGGGATCGGGCTGTTCTACCCCGACCAATACAACGTGGTCTTCGGCGACCCCGAGGGCGGCAAGACGTTGCTCACCGACTACGCGACGGTGTGCGAGCTGGCCGACGGTGGCCGCGTGCTACGCCTGGACCTCGACCACAACGGCCCGCAGTCCACAATCGGGCGGCTGCTCGCCATGGGCGCACCGGCCGAGGTGCTGCGCGATCCGACGCGGTTCCTCTACATCGACCCCGAAGACCGTGTCGAACTGCGCAACGTCGTCGAGCACATGAAGACCTGGACCCCGACGCTCGTTGTGCTCGACAGCATTGGGGAGCTACTTCCGATGTTCGGCAGCAGCAGCAACTCCGCCGATGAATTCACCGATTGCCACCGAACGATCATCAAGCCGTTGGTTCGCACGGGTGCGTGTGTGATCGGGATCGATCACCTGTCGAAAGGCACGGACTCCCGGGCGTATGGCGCTGGCGGCACCATCGCCAAGAAGCGCGCGATCGGCGGCACCTCGATTCGGGTAACCGTGGATTCGGCATTCACTCCCGGCAAGGGCGGCAGTGCGTATCTGGCGATCAATAAGGATCGACATGGCGGCCTACGGAAACATAGCCCGACCGGTGATAAGGAACCGCTCGCGGGCAAGTTCACGATCTGGCCGAACGGCACCGACGGCATGCGCGCCGAGGTGCGAGCGCCCAGCACGGAGGACCGCAATCCGGGGGAGTCGGTGCCGCAGGAGGACATTGACGCAATCGCCGCACTCGATCCAGCGCCCACCACGATCGCCGACGCGCGCGCCCGCCTGAAGTGGCGCAATGACCGAGCCAGCGCCGCATTCAAGGCATGGAAGGCCACGGCGAACGGCGGTGCGGCATGAGCGGGCACGGCGACGACCTAACCCCCGAGCGTGACCCGGCGGCGGCCCGTCGCGAGTTGCGGATTGAGCGCGCGGTGGTGGGTGCGGTGCTGCACGGGTACGGCCGCGACAACTGGGGGTTCAACGACGCCATGACGGATCTGATGTTGCGCGAGAAGGCGCAGATTCTCGAGATCCTTCCGGCGTTGTGGTGGGCACTGTCGCGGCTGCCGCGCGGGATGGAGGAGCCCGACCAGTTGCAGGCGCGACTGGTGGACTTGTATGGGGTGTCCGGTGGCGATTGAGGCGACCCGTCCGGGGGTGGTGCTCGACCTCGACGACGCCGCGTGGGTGGCGCGCGCACTGGCGCATCTGGTCGACAGGATCAACCGTGACCCCGGGGTGGTGCCGGGGGCGCGGCTGGTCGCGGTGACCGAGCGGCTCACCCGGGCTTGCGAGATCGCAAGGCGTACAACATCCGCCGCAAGTCACGGCGCAAGCTCGGCGTTGGTCGAACCGGAAGCGGCCGATGATGCGGCGTATGAGTGGATCACCGCCGTCGAGGCCGCGCGCATTCTCGGCTGCAGCCCGGCCAATGTCCGCGACCGCGCCCAGCGCGGCACCCTCCCTGCCCGGCGCGCCGGTGGCCGGTGGGTGCTGCCCGCCGCTGCGATCGAGCGGGCCGCGCAACAGCGCTGAAGGCCCCGGGGGTGCCCGTGAATGAAACACGCACCGTGCCCGACGTCGAGCTGATCCGGGTCGGGCAGTGGGAGATCTCCACGGGCACATGGTCACCGGGCCGCGCCGACCTCGCATCGGTGGTCGCCGCGTTCAATGCTGGCATTCTGCGCAAGCCGGTGATCAAGCTCGGTCACGTCGATGCCCGTTTCGAGGCCGACCACGACGGTGAGCCGAGTTTCGGGTACGTCGACCGCCTGCGCCTGGCCGAGGACGGTGACCTACTGCTCGGTGATCTGGTGTTGCCCGAGTGGCTGGCCGCCGCCCTGCCGATGCACTACCCGGACCGGTCGGTGGAGGCCCTGCAAGGCTACGAGGGCGCCGGCGGCACCGTATGGCCGCTGGTGCTGACCGGCGTGGCCCTGCTCGGCGCCACCGCACCCGGTATCCACTCGCTGAAGTCGCTGCAAGACCTCGTGGCCGCATCGCGGATCACGTTGCGGCCCAAGGTGTCCCGACCCGGTGATCACCAGCGGACCGTCCTCATCGCGGCGTCGCGTCGCCGCCGCGCGCACCGAAAGGAATCCTGATGCCCTCCACCCCATTGACCAACCCGCGCGTCTACGCGCCCGGCGCTGATATCACCGCCGTCGCGAGTACCGCGGTTACCGGCCGCCGGTTCGTCGCCATCTCCGGTAACCGCAGCGGCGGGAACCTATCGGTCGCGCATGCCACCGCGGCCGGCCGAAAGTTCGGTGTCGCCAAGCACGACGCCGCGGCCGGCGCTCTGGTCGGTGTCGCCCGCGACGGCGTGGTCTGGGTGCGGGCCGCGGGCACCATCGCCGCCTTCGCCGAGGTCGAGGTCGGAGCGAGCGGCCAGGTTGTCGCCAAGTCGGCCGGTGTCGCGGTCGGCTACGCCGTCACCGGTGCCGCGTCCGGCGCCGATGCCGAGATCGTCCTGTACCCCTGAGAGGAACCCACCCATGACATCACCACTGATCCCGCAACTGTCCGGACGGCAGCTGACCGTCGACATTGCACTCAAGCAGCCCACCCTGATCCGCGACCAGATCGCGCGCCTGGCCGATGCTCAGCTCATCCTGCCCAAGCTGTTCCGCCCACTCGGCAAGCCGATCGAGGGCGGTGGACTGCTGTACTCGGTGATCAAGGCATCCGACGGCTACACCACCGACATCGAGAAGCGCGCGCCCGGTAACGAGTACCGCGTCGTGGAAGGTGTGGATCCGGAATCGCGGCTCGCCGAGGTCGACGACTGGGGTGGCAAGTTCCAGGTCCCCGACGAGCAGGTCGACCGCAACGACGTGTCCTACCTCGACCAGCAGACCACCCAGTTGTCCAACACGATCGCCCGCAAGCTCGACACCGCCGCCGTCGCCGCGATCGAGGACGCCATCACCGCCGAAAACACCGTCACCGGTCACTCGTGGGCCAATCTGGTCACCGTGGGGCCGCTGGACGCGCTCACCCCCTCCGGTGCGCGCCCGACCGCCGACCTGTCGGCCGCGCAGCTCGCCGCGGACCTGCAAGAGCTGGGTGTGAAGCATGACCTGCTGATCGTGCACCCGCAGCAGGCGCATTACCTGCGCGTCGCCTACGGCGACAACCTCGACGAGATGCTGAAGTCCGCCGGAGTCGGGTTGTTCCCCAGCCTGCGCATCGGGCCAGGCTCGGCGTACGTACTCGCCGAAGGACAGGCCGGTGTCATCGGGTTCGAGCGCGTGCTCACCGTCGACACCTGGGACGACCGCTCGACCCGCTCGAAGTGGGTGCAGGCCTACGCGGTGCCCGCGTTCGCGCCCGACAAGCCCTATGCGCTCAAGAAGTTGATCGGACTGCTCTGAAGGGAGCCCGCACCATGGCACTGACATTCACCGACGAACAGCAGGCCAAGCTGTTCGACCTGCTCGGGCTGCCGCCCGAGACCGACCCCGCCGACATCGAGGGGATCCTCGCAGTCGTCGGCGACCTCGCTAGTCAGGCGCAAGGCGCCAGCGGCAAGCCATCCGACGTCGCTGCCGCCGCCAAACGGCATGGCCTGGAGGCCGTCGACACTGCCACCATGACTGCGCTGCGCGCCGACGCCGCCGAAGGCCGACGGTTGATCGCGGCCGCGGCCAAGGCCAAGGTCGAGGGCGCCGTCGACGACGCGATCCGGCACGGCAAGATCACCCCCGCACGGCGCAAGCACTGGGTCGACCTCATCACCGCAGATAACGCCATGGCCGATGTCCTGGCGTCCGTGCCCAATGAGACCGCGGTGCCGATGACCGAGCTCGGGCACGGCCAGACCATCGACGGCGACGGCATCACCGACACCCCGGTCTGGTTCAGCTGACCTCGCCACCCCGCCCCCGGAAAATATTCGGGGGGCGGGGGCCCTGACTTCGCCGCGGTAGTCAGGATTTTTTTGTACGGGGGCTGAAAACGTGGGCGCAAACGCCCGATTCGACCTGATCGGAGTGTGTTTCGAGCACGGTCCGGTCTCTGACATGACGAGGTATCCCCGATGCTTGACCCCCGACTGGAAGTGACCGGATTCGGTGCCTACCCGCACCGCTTCGCCGCCCTGGTCGACATCGTTTCTCGACGCTCAAGGCCTGTGTCGATCATCTCGGCAGCCTGCCACAACGGTGCGGAGACCTATTCGGCCGCAATGTATCTCCACGATGCCGGAATCGCGGCTCAGATCGTCGCGCACGACGGCGACGCCGGGCACCATGAGCGGGCCGTCTGCGGCGAGTATCTACGCACGGAGATCGAGATTGATTTCGCGATGGGTCGACTGCCGCAACGGTTCCGGCGCTACTTCGTCCCGTGCGTCGACCCAGACCGATTGACGATTCGCGAGGACATACGCGCAATGGTCGACGTTGCGCTATCCCCGCGTCTGCTCCCGCGGGACGGGATTGCCTCGGCCGACGTGATCATGATCCGTAACGCCTGGGTGCACCTGCGGCCTGGGCAGCGGCTCGACCTACTTGGCCGACTGCGGAGCGCTCTGAATCCATCCGGCGTGATCTTCACCCGGTCCAACCACCGCGCCGAAATGTCCGCAGCCTGCCCAGAACTGACGGCGCAACCGATCGGGCGGTCTCAACACATCTACGGCCGTCCGTGGCCTGATTTCCGGGACCGTCTCGCACCCATCGCCATGGCACCCGCAGTTGATCCGCTGCCGAACCGAGCGGGTTCCAGAGACTAGATCTTGACGTTGGCCCACTTGGCGAAGTGTGCGAGTTTGTCGGTGCCGCGCCGAGTGTGGGCGAGCACGCGCAAGGTTTCGTGGACCTGGGGATGATTTCGGGTCAGTTCTGGCGCGATCATGCGCGCCTGCTCGAGGCTCCGGAACGCTTGAGCCTTGTTGCCGTGCAGCAGCCAGGCCCGCGACACATCGATGTAGAAGTGACCAGCCCGGGACGGGGCCACCGATCCCGCCAAGTGGATCCGCTCGGCCCGAGACAAGGCCGTTGTACCGTCCGACAGCTCGACAGGCACAGCGACGGAATGGATATCGACGTTCGACGGTCGGAATCCTGTGCCGTAGTTGCTGTACCGGCTCCCCTGGATCGCCGCAGCGACGCCGCCCGCCTCCGCGAGGTGCGATTCGGCAGTGTCGCGATCGAGTGCCCGCGCCGACAGGATCGAGCCGCGCAGGTGCAGCGCGCCACGCACCGCCAACAGGTCGGGCGTGGTCGGAAGTTGCTCGCTCGCCGCGTAGGCCCGGTCGATCGTGCGCAGCCCGCCGGCGTATGCGCCCGAGTAGAGCAGGATCAACGCCCGGTTGTACTCGGCAGCGATCGGCCATATCGGGTCGCCGCTGCGATCGGCAGCCCACCCGCACCGCTCCGCCGCCAGGCCCGCGAGATCGAGATAGCCGTATTGGTAGGCGAACAGCATCGCCTTGCTGTAGGCGTAGGCCAGCGCCGAGTGGACCTCCTCGCGCTGCGCGCCCGGAAGATCATCGTCGGCGAGCTGGTGCAGACCGCGGATCACGTCGGGAAGCTCGGCGGTCATGTCGCTGTACCGGGCCCGTCTCATGCCCTCGCGCACTCGGTCGAGTGCATCGGCGAGATCACCGAAGCTGGACGGCCCGGTCACAGGCTCATCATCGTATGCCACGATCGCGCGGCGCAGCTCTGGAATGGTCGCGTGCGCTGCGCCCGCGTCGCCCTGTTCCTGCTCGTACGGCTGACCGTTCAAATCGCCCACGCTCACACCGAGAACTCGCGCGGCGGCCGCTGTGAGCGCCGGTGTCGCGGCGCGGTCTCCCTGCTCCACCTTGCGCAGCAGCGACAGCGACACATTTGCTTTCTGCGCCAACTGCACCTGAGTGAGCCGGGCAAGTCTGCGCGCCCTGGCAATACGCGCGCCGACCCCCAAGTCATCCATGACTCAACGGTGCCACACAGTGTGATACTTCGCAGGTCCCTGGCCAGACAGGCTGACCATGAGAGCCCCGCCGCCAGGTCGATCACCGGTACCCCTTGCCTTGCTCCCCGGCGGTGGGCGCCTCTCCCACGATGAAAGGGGCATCAGGTGACGAAACCCAGGGCAATCGGATATCTGCGGCGCGACATTTCCGGCGCCCGCCAGGACTGGGACGAAACTCAATTGCGCAGCCTCGCAGCGCGATTCGGCTACGACTTGTGCAAGACCCTCGCATTCGGGCCCGAAACTGACCGGCCAGTGCATCGGCTACATGTCGCCGTGAGCAGAACCGAAGCCGTGGCCGTATTCGTCCCGAGTGTCCGTCACTTCGACGACGGCAGAGTGCCGGCCGAATTGATCGCCGCCGCCGACGTGGTCACTGTCGACGACCAGCACACCCACACCCGTCCGGCCGAGCCCGCAGACTCGTCCAGAGATCGCCGATGAACAGCCCGCGGCGCAACCCTGGACGCGAGGGCGGACCGATGGCGTGGCGACACGACGCGTATGGCATCACGCCGATCGGCGACGATGGCTTCCCCGTCGACGAGGCGGCCCAGCATGAGGCTGCCTTCGAACTAACCGGCGGTGGGCACATTTTGGGCACAACTTGCCGTGAAAAAGAGTGATTTGCCGTGAATTGCAGTGATGTATTTTCGCAGGTAGAGCCCGAATCGGTACCCCCGCCAGGGGTCTGACCCGGGTTCGATTCCCGGCAGCTCCACTGAGAAGGCCCGGTCCCTGCGGACCGGGCCTTCGTCATTCTGTTGTTCACGTGGCAGCCGGAGTTACGGCTGCGCTCCCGTGACTAGCCGCCTGCTCGGCGGCGGAAGGTGCGTTTGCCGCCTGCTCGAGCGTGGGTGCCGTGCACCTTGGCGGAGTGTTGGGTGGAACTGCCTGCGGAGGCGTGGCCATTCTTTCGGTCGAGTGCTTCTCGGAACTTCCGTTTGGTTGTCTCCTCCGGCGTCTCGATGGCATCACCCGCGAGTAGCTCGGCTGGGACTTCTTGTTCGTCGGCCATTGGCCCAGCCTATCGTTGCGTTTCGCCTCTGGCGTGTTGCCAGGCCGCAGCGGATCATGCTCACCATGGCGTTCAGCGAGGCTGGGCGCAGATTTACTTGTGTCCGTGGGAGGTTCGACCCGAGCCGGAGGCCGCATGAGCAGGATGTATCTGTGTTGTGACATCAACGGCGATGCTCACCTGGTGCCCGAAGCTGAACTGGTTCAACGGACGTCGGTGTATCTCGTGGCGCTTTGCGACAATGCGGTGCTGCTGGTTCGAGATGGCACCGGGCAGAAGGGGAGATGGGATTTGCCCGGTGGGGGTCTCGAGCCTGGAGAGGGGCGTCTGGATGCTCTCGATCGGGAGCTGCTGGAGGAGACGGGACTTCGGCCGGCAGGTAAGCCCGCTTATCTCTGTGAGTTCGTCGAATACTTCTACGACCTTCAGTCCCGGCGAGGTTGGGAATCGACGCGGTGCTACTACGTTGGCGGTGTAGTGGGAACCGTGCGTCCTCACGGCAATGATGTTGATGTCGCTGCCTGCCAATATGTTTCGCTTCCGCTGTCTGTAGCCGAAGTTGGGGCGGTGGCACGGAAGATAACGCAACTGGCGCTGCTGTCTGGTTGATGAGGGGAAGCTCCGGGGCGATGTTTGGATCGCGGTGGTGAGCCGGCTCATCGGCTGAACAATTGCCAGTGCAGGGCCCAGGGCACGAATGCCATTGCAGTTGCGAGCAGTATGAGCGTTTGCCGACGTAGTGGTGCGTGCATTTGGGCTCGTGTGCGCCAGGTCGACAGGGCCAGGATGGCTGCGGTTATTGGGACGGCCAATGCCAGTGCGTGGAGCAGGAGCCAGGGCAGTGGCTGGCCGAGGATGAGGGCTGTCGGCGGTAGCTTGCCACCTGTGGCCAGGATTCCAACGACGTAGGTCACGGTGCCCAGGGTGGCCAGCAGTCCTACGGCGGACACTGCTCGAGCTGCCAGGTGTGGTCCGCGGCCGACTTCGGATGGACTGCGTCGCAGTATCATCCGGCCGAGGGCGGAGAGTGGGTAGGTGGCGAAGCCGAGCAGTAGGGCAGCCAGTGCTGCGTACTCGAGGCCGGGGTGGGTGCCTGGCGCGCGGCCGGCTGTCTGGTGGGGCGGGGTGGCGGCGCTGGTGGGTGGTGCTTGATCGGCCGCTACCGCGTGGATCCAGTCGGTCATGACGTCGGTGTAGCCGGGGTCGAGTTCACCGAGCGGCTTGCCCTCGAAGAGTTCGCCGCCGACGCTGTCGAACCCGTCGGTGGTGCGATGGCCGTTGTGGCCGGCATGCGGTACTAAACGAGTTGTCACCGAGTGATTTCCGGCGGCTACCAGTTCGTGTTGGAAGATCGTCGCGCTCTCGCCGCTCGGCACCTTCACATCGTGGTCACCCCACAGCGCCAGTACGGGCACTCGCACGTGCCGCAGAGCGGGCACCGGGTCGTAGTCCGCCTCCGGGAACGCGCCGAGTCCCTCGACCACAGCAGCGCCGGGGCCGCTCACTGCATCCGGCAGGTGGCCGGACACGCCGTTGTGCCGCAGCAGATTCGAGAGATACCAGGTTTGGGTGCGTAAGGGTGTCAGTCCGGACCCGCCGATGGTGACCACGAAACCGACCGTCGACGAGCGGGACGCAGCGAGTGTCGCCACCCAGCCGCCCTCGCTGAACCCCCACAGGCCAACGCGAGCGGCATCCACATCGGGTCGATCGCGCAGCAATCGCACCCCGGCGAGTGCATCGTCGGCCAGTACCGAGAAGTCCCGGTGGCTGGTCGAGTATCCGACAGTGCGTTTGTCCACGACCAGCGTAGTGATGCCCGCGCGCGCGAAAGCTGCTGCCTCGGGATGGTATTCGGCCCGAGGCCCCGGCCCCGACCCGCCGATGAGCACGATTCCCGGATGCGGCCCGGCCCCGGTGGGCCGGTAGACCGCCCCGCGCAGCGTCACCCCGTCGCTGTCGAAGGCCACCTGCTCCTGCTCGGGATCGGCAGGTCCGGGTTGCGCTTCGGCCTTGCCCCCACCGATTCCCCAGCACAGCAGGACCAGCATCGCGATGATCATCACTCGCATACCGGAAACATAGGGACGTCAACCACTTCCGGGCATCGCACCACGGTACTGAGGCTCCTCATCCTGCGGTACCGGACAGAGCGGGCCTTCTTGTTTCCAAAGGCCGATATGGGGCTGACTTCTAGTGGAGAGGTTCCAGGTCGCGGGTAGTGCCGGGCAGTGCCAGATCTTCCAGGGCCTGCGGGGACTGGGGTGGGTAGAACTGGGCGTACCAGCGGCGGAGGGACTTGATGCCCTTCTCGTGGGGGAGGAGGACGGGGCGGGAGCGGTGGATTTTGTGGTCCCAGATGGCCAGTTCTTCGCGGACCTCGCCGAAGGCGACCAGGCGGAGGGCGAGTTTGAGAATTGGGGCCGTGAAAGGGAATCCGGGGCGGCGGCGGATGTAGTAGAGCATGCGGAGTTCGCTGGTGGTGTCGTCGATGGGGGTGGTGAGGGCGATGGCGGTCATGGTGATCAGTGCGCCGGTCGTGCGGACGACCATGACACCGGGGCCGTACATGAAGACGTCGAAGCTGTTGTCGACCGGGTAGCCGAGGACGGGTTTGCAGAAGCGGGTGTGGATTTCGGCGAAGGGGCCGTCGGGGATGAGTTCCTGGACCGGGGGCTCGCTCTGGCCGTGGATGTGGTGAAAGTGGGATTCGTCGACGATGTTCTCGCGCATCTCCTGGATGTGGATACGCGATTGCAGGACATCGTCGATGGGGCGGGCGAAGGCGCGATCGGTGGCCTCGGGAATCTCGGGCACTTCCCACAGCGGTTCGCCGGCACCGGAGTAGACGAAGATCAGCCCGCTGTGCTCGCGCACCGGGAATCCGCCCAGCGTCACCCGCGGCGGGCGGGATGCGAAAGGCGCTGAGGCGCAGGCACCGTCGGCATCGAAACGCCAGCCATGGAACGGGCACTCCACCTGTCCGTCCACCACCCGGCCCCCCGCACCGAGGTGGGCGCCGTAGTGCGGGCAGTGCGCGTCGCGGACAGTGGCCCGGCCATCGCTGCCCCGGAAGGCGATCAGCGCCCGCCCGAAGTAGTGCAGATTCACGATCTTTCCGGACCGCAGGTGCTTGCTGCGCAACACCGCATACCAGCCCTCGGGCACCGTCGGCATCGGATAGTGGTCAGCGCGCGGATCGCGCGCCAGCTCGGACAGGCCCGAACGATCACGTCGAAGGAACACGCCGCAACCCTAACTGGAACCTGTTACAAACAATGAACGGAACCGTCGGTTTGCTGTGAATCGTGTTGGACAGGAACGCAACTCGACTCGTGATCGGACGGATATTCGTTATTCCTCTGGCGGCCTCAGGGATTCGGACTGCCGTAGGTGGCGGCGATGTCTTTGGAGCTGGGCCAGCGGTTGTAGGTGGGGGACTGGGGCCAGCCGGTGGGGACGTCCTGCCAGTCTTCCTGGCGGCCGTAGGGGAGGAGGTCGATGAGGGGGAAGGTGTGGGTCAGTTGTTCGACGCCGCGGCCGTTGGTGTGCCAGGTGCGGTAGACGGTGTCGCCGTCGCGGAGAAAGACGTTGACGCCGAAGCCGCCGCCGGGCGGGGCGTCGATGTCCGCGCCGAATGGGCTGTTGGCCGTGGAGTACCAGGGCATCCGGTTGCCGACGCGGCGCTTGTAGGCGAGGGCCTCGTCGATCGGGCCCTGGGTGACGATGACGAAGCGGGCGTCGTAGAGGTCCAGGAATTCCAAACGGGTGAATTGCGAGGTGAATCCGGTGCAACCGGGGCATTGCCATTCCTCGCCCGGGAACCACATGTGGCTGTAGACGACCAATTGGGACTTGCCGGCGAAGACGTCGGCCAAGCGGACCGGGCCGTCCTCGCCTTCCAGGGTGTAGTCGGGCAGTTCGACCATCGGCAGGCGGCGGCGCTGGGCGGCGATGGCGTCGAGCTCGCGGGTCGCGGCCTTCTCACGGATACGCAGTGCTTCGAGTTCGGTCCGCCAGGTGTCGATGTCGACAACGGACGGCAGCGGGTTGGTGCTCACGGAATCCTCCCTCATCGGGTTCACAGAGTGCGTGTTGTAGGCATAGACGCCGCGGGCGCGCAGAATTCATCGGCGAGCCGCCGAATCAGTTGGTGCGATTCGCGTAATCGAGGGGGAGTTTGGCCGGTGGGCAGTCGATGACGGTGTCGTCGTCGGGTTCCCGGGTTTCGAGGTAGGTGATGCGACCGGTGGAGGCGACCAGGGTCTGCGGGTAGGTCGGGCCCTGGTCGCGGTCGGCGATGATCTGCGGGATGTCGTCCTCGTAGTGGCCCAGGGTGCTCTCGGGAAAGTCGAGCATCCACTGCGGATAGCAGATCGTCGTGTGCACCCGGCGCTCACGGAGCCAGACGATGAGCACGGTGACCGCCCCGGTCGGCTCCACCCAGGCGATCTTGTACATATCGCCGCTGAGCTGGATCATCTTGGCCGGTTGCGCCGTGGACCAGCGCCCGAACATCGGTCCCATCAGGCAGCGGAAGGCGACAGTCTGCGAATTGCGCACGTACAGGTCGAACTTCCAGCCGTTCTCGTACGCATAGATCAGATGTCGCCCGACGATTCCCGTCAGGTCACCGGCCAGGGCCGGTGCGGCGGCGGCATCCTCGGCGCTCATCGCTAACTCCTCTCGGCCGACCTGCGTCAGGACCCGGGCGTCGCGCTCAGCCTATCCGCTGAGCACGCCTTCCCCGATGATCTCCACGGATGTTCCAGATCAGGGCAGGGGCGGCGCGCGGTCGGGCACCAGCAGGGCGGCGATGGCGGTGCCGATGGGGATGGCGTTGTCGGTGTCGGGCTTGGCGGTCGGACCCCGGGTGGCGTAGACGACGATGGTGGTGTCGGATTTGGTGTCGTAGAGGGCGATGCCGTTGTAGCCGCCGTAGGCGGGGTTCATGAACAGCCAGTCGGCCATGTGGGGCACGCCGAAGGCGAAGTACTTCTGGGCGGTGAGCGGGCCGAGGCCGGCGGTGGAGGGGGCCATCATCTGCTGGAACTGGCTGGTGGAGAGCAGTTCTCCCGTGCCGAGGGCCCGGACCCAGCGGCCCACGTCGGTGACGGTGGAATTCGTGTTGCCGGAGTGCAGGAATGCCGTCGGATTCCAGAAGGTGGCATCTTCGAAGATCTTTCGCTCGTCGGTGTAGCCGTGCAGGATCGGCTCGTCGATCCGGGCGGTGCGGACCACCGCGGAATGCCGCATGCCGAGCGGGCCCAGGACGTACTGGGAGATCAGATCGCCCAGCGATTTGCCGCTGGCCAGCTGCAGCACCTCGCCCAGGACGACCAGGTCGCTGTGGGCGTAGGCGAAGCTGGTGCCGGGATCGAACAGGGGCGGGCGGGCATTGGCCAGGTCGAACAGCTCCTGGGCGGTCCAGGTGTGGAACGGATTGTCGGCGAAGCGTTTCAGGAAGTCGGGGTCGGTGACGTAGTCGGAGATTCCGGAAGTGCTGTCGGCGAGCATGCGCGGCGTGATGCGGTCGGCGCGCGGGAAGGTCGGCAGCCATGTGGCGATCGGCTGGTCCATGGACAGGGTGCCGGCCGCGTCCAGATGCCACAGCACGGTGGACAGCATCGGCTCCATGGGCTGGCCCACCCGCAGCTGCATGTCGGTGGTCGCGGGGATGCCCAGCGGCGAGTCGCCCGCCGCGCCGATGGTGATCGGATTCTTGCCCCGCCACACCCCGTAAACCGCTGCGGTGAGGTCGAGTTGGGTCAGTTTTGTGCGCACGATATCGGCGATCTGCGCGGCTTCGGGGGAGTTGGCGCCGGAGCTCTGCGTCCCACCGCCCCGATCGGATCCGCAGGCACCGGCGGCCACGGTCAGCACGATCGCCAGGACCGCACCCACTCGGCATCGAGTCGACACACCCATCACCGGATCCCTTCATCGAAGAAGACGGCCCGAGCAGCGTGGACGACAATCTACGCCGCCGCTCCGGCCGTCTTCGCCATGGATCACCGAGGTTCAGCTGAGCTGCGCAGCGTTCAGCTGGGCTGGGGCGCAGCCGGGCCGGGCTGGGTTGCCGACGCCGGATTGATCAGACCGTCCGCCATACCGACGGCCGCCCCGACACCTGCGCCGAGCGCCATGAACGGTGCGGCGACCATGGCGTAGCCGATGACGCCGCCGATGGCCGGGACGATGACCAGGCCGATCGGTGCGAAGGGGAGTCCGGCGATCGCGCCCGAGACCACGCCGACCAGTGCGCCGGTCCACGCGATCGGACTGGCCAGGACGGACCCGACCGAAGCGCCGATGGCAGCGTCACCGAGGACGGCCTTCGCGATACTGGTGGAGCGGGCATGGTCGAGCCCGGCCGCTTCGAGCGACTGCGCCAGACCGGCTTCCGTGCCCGTGGTCGCGGTATTGATCTGCTGGGTCTGTTCGGGGCTCAGAAAGAACGGCCGGTCGAGCTGGAGGGTGCCGATGTGAATCGACGAGTCCGGGATATCCAGGGCCGGCTGATCCGCCACGGCCGGTGGCGCTTCCTCGGCCAGGGCGGGTGTTACTCCCATGAGAACCAGGGAGAGGGGAAGCGCCCCCGCAACGGCGACCCGGGCCGCACGCCGACAAAGCTGAACCGAACTTGTGGGCTGCCTTGTGCCCATAGGAAAACCTCATTCCGAGATGTCGATGACTTCGCATCAGGATTCGAAACCGGAACCCTCTCGGATCTGTCCAGATTATGGGAATTGTTGGCAGCGAGCGGTTTTGCGAGGTATCGGAGGCCTGGCCCGCAAGTTTTCGCGGGTTCTATGAGGTCGATTACGACATCGCTGTCTGGTAGCCGACCGAGAACCGCCGGTGAGATTGCTGCGTAGCAGATTCGAGAACTATCGGAGGTCGTCGGACAGGGCGGCGGCGACCTCGGCCAGCAGCGGTGCGGCGCGGTCGATGAGCTCCTCGGTCATCCGGCCCACCGGGCCGGACACCGAAATCGCTAGCCGGGCAGGCGCTTTGGGCACCGCGACCGCCACGCATCGCACGCCGAGCTCCTGCTCGCCCTCGTCCATGGCGTATCCGGTGCGCGCGGCCTCGTCCAGCTGCCGGGCGAACTCCTCCGGATCGGTGATGGTGTTGTCGGTGTAGCGCGGCATTCCGGTGCGCTGCAACAGCTCTCGGGTCAGGTCCGGCGCCGAACCGGCCAGGATGGCCTTGCCCACGGCCGTGCAGTGCGGCAGCACCCGCCGGCCCACCTCGGTGAACATGCGCATGGAGTGCCGCGACTGCACCTGCGCCACATAGACGATCTGATCGCCGTCCAGCATGGCCATGTTCGCGGATTCACCGAGCTCGTCGACCAGCCGGGACAGGTGCGGGCGGGCCAGCACCGCCAGCATCTGCGAGGAGCTCTCACCGAGCTTGATCAGCTTGGGGCCCAGTACATACTTGCGCGACGGCTCCTGGTGCAGGTAGCCCAGATCCACCAGGGTGCGCACCAGCCGGTGAATGGTCGGCAGCGGCAGCCCCGACGCCGTGGCGAGCTGGGACAGGCCCATCATGCCGCCCTCGTCGGCCATCAGCTCCAGCAGGGCGAACGCGCGCTCGATGGACTGCACACCGCCGGTGCCGCTCTTGGGCTCCTTCGCTGCTGGCACCCCGGTCCTCCTCAGTTTTTCCGAATGCCGGAATTCTAGGGCAGATCGTAGATCACCTGTTCTGCCCAGTAGCCTGAGGCCCATGCGGCTACGCGCGGAGTTCACGACCGAACCGTTCCATGGCGAAGGGGAAACGCCGCCGCATGCCAGAGCGGCTCTCGAACTCGCCGAATCGGCCGGTCTGGAATGCGATTTCGGTCCGCTCGGCACCTCGGTGGCCGGGACCGACGACCGACTGCTGCCGGTGCTGGGCGAGATCATGGTGACCGCCTTCGCGCACGGGGCGACCCGGGTGACCATGCAGGTCGAGCAGGATGACTGAGCATTCGCCGATGGACGTGTCGCACCCCGTGCTGGTGACCCTCGCCCCGCTGCTGGAGAGAACCGGCGGTCGCCTGGTGCCCGCGCAGGAGGCCACCGCCGACGATGTCCCCCTGGTCTGGGAAGGAACGACCCTGGCCTGCGTGCGTTTCGGTCCGCCCGAGTCCGACACCCTCGGCGGCCTGGAGCGGCTGCTGGACGAGGTGGCGGCCGAGCTGGGCGGACCGCTGGCCGGACTGCCGCGCGTCGAGAAGCAGCGAGCTGTGCGATTGCTGGAAGAGCGGGGCGCCTTCACGTTCCGTAAGTCGGCGGAGACCGTGGCTGCGGCGCTGGGTGTCACCCGCTTCACCGTCTACAACTACCTGAACCGCGAGCGCGCCTGACCGGTCTGTCGGCCGACCGATATATATTCAACGAATTGTTGACGGCCAATGTGGCCCGTGCCACTCTTCTCGGATAGCGGAATGACCTTCCGCTATCCGAGAGAGGTTGCGCCAATGGAGACGTTGAGCGAACGCGGTTCACCTGCGGGCCAAAGAGTTTCGACGCTAAGCCGAGGGCTGTGCCACCCCGCTGCAGTCCCTGGGCTGGTGGAAGTTCGGTGCGCGGCTGCCGCTCATCTATGGCGGATCATTCGCGGCGGTGGGGCCGATCCTGGCCATCGCCAAGGACGCCGCGCCGGGCGAGGCGCTGCCGGTCATCTTCGGGGCCACCTGGTGGCGGGCATGCTGGCCGTCCTCGCCGGGGTGGCCGGTACGTATGCTCGGCTAGCGCCCTGACCTGCGGTCTCCGTATATTTTCAACAAAATGTTGACGATTTGTTGTGGCCCATGACACTCTTCTCGAGTAGCGGAATCACCCTTCCGCTATCCGAGAGAGGTAGCGCCGATGGTGACATTGAGCGAATTCAATTCGACAGCCGGGGAACAACTCCGGCCGGACCTGCTGACCTGCTGTGACGTGCCCGCGTGGGCCGACGGCGTGCTGGAGGCCCGGCCCTATGCCGATATCGACAGCGTGCTCGCCCGGGCCGGCGAGCTGGCCGGCGCCCTGAGCGGAGCCGAGGTGGATCGCGCGCTGGCCGCGCACCCCCGCATCGGTGACCGCGTGTCGGGCACCGACGCCGGATCCGCGTGGTCACGCCAGGAGCAGGCCTGGGTCGGCCAGGACGTGGCCATCGCCGCGCAGCTGCTGGACGGCAATCGCGCCTACGAGAAGCGTTTCGGCCGGGTCTTCCTGATCTGCGCCACCGGCCTGTCGGCCGAGCAGATTCTGGCGAGCCTGCACCAGCGCCTCACCAACGACGACGCCACCGAGACGGCCGTGGTGGCCGAGGAGCTGCGCAAGATCGCGGTCCTGCGCCTGCGAAAGGTATTCGAGCAGTGAGCACCATTACGACGCACATCCTGGACTCCGCGCTGGGCAAGCCCGCGGCCGGTGTCGAGGTGCGGCTGGAACAGGTCGGCCCGGACGCGCGGGTGCTGGCCGAGGGCAAGACCGATGACGACGGCCGGATCCGCGATCTCGGCCCCGAAGGGCTCGCGGCCGGTGTCTACCGGCTCACCTTCGACATTGAAAGCTATGCCGCCGCAACGAATCAGACCTACTTCTACCCGTCGGTCTCCATCACCTTCAAGGTCGCCGGGGTGGCGGGCGAGCACTACCACGTGCCCCTGCTCATGAGCCCCTTCGCCTATTCCACCTACCGAGGAAGCTGAACTCACATGGCAATCAAGCTGGGACAGAACCAGTACGGCAAGGCCGAGAACCGCGTCGTCCGCGTCTACCGCGACACCCCGCGCCACCAGATTCGCGACCTCAACGTCTCCTCGGCGCTGCGCGGCGACTTCGCCGACGCCCACATCACTGGCGACCAGGGCGACGTGCTGCCCACCGACACCCAGAAGAACACCGCCTTCTCCTTCGCCAAGGAGAAGGGTGTGCACTCCATCGAGGAGTTCGGCCTCACCCTCGCCGACCACTTCATCTCCCGGGCCCCCACCGCCACCGGTGCGCGCGTCGAGATCGAGGAGTACGCCTGGGATCGCATCGAGGTCGACGGTCAGGGCCACGATCACTCGTTCGTGAAGTCGGGCCGGGGCGTACGCACCACCGTGGTGAACATCGACGGCGTCGGCCCGGATCGCAAGGCCCACGTGGTCTCCGGCGTGAAGGACCTGACCCTGCTGAAGACCACGGGCTCGGAGTTCCACGGCTTCTTCAAGGACAAGTACACCACCCTGCAGCCGACCAACGACCGCATCATGGCGACCTCGCTGGTGGCCCGGTGGCGCTACAACCACACCGACGTCGACTGGGACAAGACCTACGACGCCATCCTCAAGACCATCCTGCGGCAGTTCGCCGTGGTGCACTCGCTGGCACTGCAGCAGACCCTCTACTCCATGGGCCGCGCGGTGCTCGAGCAGTTCACCGAGGTCGCCGAGATCCGTTTCTCGGCCCCGAACAAGCACCACTTCCTGGTGGACCTGAGCCCCTTCAATGTGGACAACCCGGGCGAGGTCTTCATCGCCGCGGACCGTCCGTACGGCCTGATCGAGGCCACCGTCGAGCGCGACGACGCCAACGAGGCCGGGAACGCCTGGCTCGCCACCCCGGGCTTTTGCTGAATGGCTCAGTGCTGATCTAGGAGGTGCGGCGATGGGTGATGACCAGAGCCGCGTGACAGAGACCATCACCCGTCCCGAGGATGCGCGACATCCCCTGGGTCAGTTGGTGGTCTACGGAACTCAGCACATTCTGACGATGTACGGCGGTGTGATCGCACCGCCGCTGATCGTCGGCGGTGCGGCCGGGCTCTCGGCGTCGGACATGGCCCTGCTGGTGACGGCGGGCCTGTTCCTCTCCGGTCTGGCCACCCTGCTACAGACCCTCGGCATCGGGCCCATCGGCTCCAGATTGCCGATCGTGCAGGGTATTTCGTTCGCCAGTGTCTCGACGATGGTCACCATCGCGAGCGACGGCGGACTCCGGCCGGTCTTCGGCGCGATCATAGTCGCCGGTCTGATCGGACTGGTGCTGTCCAGTTTCTTCGCCAAGCTGGTACGGCTCTTCCCGGCCGTGGTGACCGGGACGATCATCACGGTGATCGGACTCTCGTTGCTGCCCACCGCATTCCGGTGGGCGATGGGCAACGATCCCAAGGCGGCCGATTACGGCTCGATGGGCAATATCGGCTTCGCGGGGCTGACCCTGCTCATCATTCTGGTGATCAGCAGGCTCTTCCAGGGCGCGATCTCGCGGCTGTCGATCCTGATCGGCCTGGCGATCGGCACCCTGCTGGCCGTGGTCACCCACCACGCCGACTTCTCGGCGGTCGGCAAGGCGAAAATCATTGCGCTGCCGCCGATCCTGCACTTCGGCGGGCCGACGTTCGAGGCCGGCGCGATCGTGTCCATGACCATCGTGATCCTGGTGATCATGACCGAGACCACCGCCGACATCCTCGCCATCGGCGAAATCGTCGGCACCGAGGTGGATTCGGCGCGGGTGGCGACCGGCCTGCGGGCCGACATGCTCTCCACCACGGTCGCGCCGGTGTTCGGCAGCTTCCCGTGCAGCGCCTTCGCGCAGAACGTCGGACTGGTGGCGCTCACCGGCATCAAGAGCCGGTTCGTGGTCGCGACAGGCGGTTTGGTGCTCGTACTGCTGGGTTTGTTCCCGGTGGTGGGCGCGGTGGTGGCCGGGATTCCGTATCCGGTGCTGGGCGGTGCGGGCATCGTCCTGTTCGGATCCGTGGCGGCGAGTGGTATCCGCACGCTGGCGCGGGTGGACTTCACCGACAACCTCAATATGGTCATCGTCGCGGTGGCCATGGGCGTGGGCCTGATTCCGATTGCGGCGCCGACGTTCTGGGACAGGTTCCCGACTTGGCTCGGGTGATCATGCACTCCGGCATCTCCGCCACGGCGGTGGTGGCGATCGCGTTGAATCTGGTGTTCAACGAGATCAAGGGTGGAAACAAGACGGGCGCTTCGGTGTTCGCGGCAGCCGAGGATCGCAAGGACGATCTGGGCGAGCGACTGGACGACGATATCCGCGACTGAATCGGCAATTTCGTATATCTCGTGCCGTACTGGCCGGTAGCTCCCGGAACTCTCTTGACGGGGTTGTTTCGGGAGCACTAGCATTTTCATATCCCGAAAAAATATTTCCGCATTGTGGAAAATAGCGGAAACGCTGCGGGAACGAACTGGAGGGATTCCTGATGACCCACTCGCTCGACTACGCCGTGAACTGCTCGCTGCTGTTCACCGAGCTGCCCACCCTGGAGCGCCCGGAAGCCGTGCGGCAGGCCGGATTCGACGCCATCGAGTTCTGGTGGCCGTTCGCCGAGGCGGTCCCGTCGGACCGGGACGTGGACGCCTTCGTCGCCGCCGTGCAGAACGCGGGCGTGCAGCTGATCGGCCTCAACTTCTTCGCCGGTGACATGGCCGGCGGCGACCGCGGCCTGGTCTCCTGGCCGTCGCGGTCCGCGGAGTTCAAGGACAATATCGACGTCACGGTCGGCATCGGAGAACGACTGGGCACCAAGGCTTTCAACGCCCTCTACGGCAACCGCGTCGACCACGCCACCCCGGAGCAGCAGGACGAGCTGGCCGTCGAGAATCTGGCGGCGGCGGCCGTGGCCGCCTCCCGGATCGGGGCCACCATCCTGGTCGAGCCCGCCTCCGGCGCGCCGCGCTACCCGCTGCTGACGGCCGTCGACGGTCTCGCTGTCATCGACAAGGTGCGGGCGTACGCGGGCGTCAGCAATATCGGCCTGCTCGCCGACCTCTACCACCTCGCCGTGAACGGCGACGACGTGGACAAGGTGATCTCCGAGTACACCGACCGGATCGCCCACGTGCAGATCGCCGACAACCCGGGCCGCAACGAGCCGGGCACCGGCGAGCTCCAGCTCGAGCTTCAGCTCACCGACCTCGCGTCGCGCGGCTACCGGGGCTGGGTCGGCCTCGAGTACAAGCCGTCCGGCCGTTCCGAGGACGCCTTCGAATGGCTGCCGCGCGAGCGTCGCGCCGCGAAGTAGCCCGCCGTCCAGAGACCCAGAGAACTTGCCATACAGAGGATTAGGGAACAGATCATGACCAACATCGCTTTCATCGGCCTCGGCATCATGGGCACCCCGATGGCCGTCCACCTCCAGAACGCCGGCCACGCCGTCAAGGGCTTCGACCGCAACCCGGCCCAGGCCCAGCCGCTGGTCGACGCGGGTGGCCGTGCGGTCACCTCGATCGCGGACGCCGTGCGCGGCGCGGAGGTCATCGCCGTGATGGTGCCGGACTCCCCGCACGTGCAGGAGGTTCTTGCCGGTGAGAAGGGTGTCTTCGAGACCGCCGAGCCCGGCGCGCTGATCATCGACTTCTCCAGCATCCGCCCGGATGTCACCCAGGAGCTGGCGAAGCAGGCCGCCGAGCGTGGCTTCCGCCTGCTGGACGCCCCGGTCTCCGGCGGCGAGCCGGGCGCGGTGAACGCGACCCTGTCCATCATGGTCGGCGGCTCGGCCGAGGACTTCGCCACCGCCGAGCCGGTTTTCGACACTGTCGGCAAGACCATCGTGCACGTCGGCACGAATGGCGCGGGCCAGACCGTGAAGGCCGCCAACCAGCTCATCGTGGCCAGCAACATCCAGGCCGTGGCCGAGGCCGTGGTATTCCTCGAGGCCTACGGCGTCGAGCTGGGCCCCGCCCTGGACGTGCTCGGCGGCGGCCTGGCCGGTTCGGCCGTGCTGAACCAGAAGCGCGACAAGATGATCAACCGCGAGTTCGCGCCGGGCTTCCGGATCGACCTGCACCACAAGGACATGGGCATCTTCACCACCGCCGCGCGTGAGGCCGGTCTGGTGAGCCCGGCCGGCTCGCTCATCGCGCAGCTGGTCGCCTCGGCCCGCGCCAATGGCGACGGCCACCTGGACCACTCTGCACTGCTGCGCGGCGTCGAGCGCCTGAGCGGCAAGCTGGACAAGGAGAACTGATTATGGCGCGCATGCGCACCGTCGACGCGGCGGTCCTGATCCTGGAAAGGGAAGGGGCCACACAGGCTTTCGGTCTGCCGGGCGCCGCGATCAACCCGTTCTACAGCGCCATGAAGGCGCACGGCGGCATCAAGCACGTGCTGGCCCGCCACGTCGAGGCCGCCTCGCACATGGCCGAGGGCTTCACCCGGGCCAAGCCCGGCAATATCGGTATCTGCATCGGGACGTCGGGCCCGGCGGGCACCGACATGGTGACCGGTCTGTACGCCGCCAGCGCGGATTCCATTCCGATCCTGTGCATCACGGGCCAGGCCCCGGTGTCCAAACTGCACAAGGAGGACTTCCAGGCCGTCGACATCGCGTCCATCGCGAAGCCGCTGGCCAAGTGGGCGCACACCGTGCTCGAGCCCGCCCAGGTGCCGGGCGCCTTCCAGAAGGCGTTCTGGCTCATGCGCGAAGGCCGTCCGGGCCCGGTACTCATCGATCTGCCAATCGACGTGCAGCTGGCCGAGATCGAGTTCGACATCGACACCTACGAGCCGTTGCCCGTGGCTCGCCCGGCCGCCACCCGGGCGCAGGCCGCCAAGGTGCTGCAGATGCTGAACGCCGCGAAGCGTCCCCTGATCATCGCCGGCGGCGGCATCATCAATGCCGACGCCGACGCCCTGCTGGTGAAATTCGCCGAGCTGACCGGTGTTCCGGTGGTCCCGACCCTGATGGGCTGGGGCACCATCGCCGACGACCACGAGCTGAACGCCGGCATGGTGGGTCTGCAGACCTCGCACATCTACGGCAACGAGTCGCTGCTGGCCTCGGACTTCGTGCTGGGTATCGGCAACCGGTGGGCCAACCGCCACACCGGTGGTCTCGACACCTACACCATGGACCGCAAGTTCGTGCACGTCGACATCGAGCCGACCCAGATCGGCCGGGTCTTCGCGCCCGACTACGGCATCGTCTCCGACGCCGGTGCGGCCCTGGAACAGTTCATCGCCGTCGCGGAATCCCTTGACGCCGTGGGTGGTCTGACCGACCACGGTGACTGGGCCGAGCAGGTGCGCGCCCGCCGCGCGACCGGACAGCGCAAGACGCACTTCGAGAACGTGCCGCTCAAGCCGCAGCGCGTGTACGAGGAGATGAACAAGGCGTTCGGCCGGGACACCCGGTACGTCACCACCATCGGACTGTCGCAGATTCAGGCCTCACAGCTGCTGCACGTGTACAAGCCGCGGCACTGGATCAACGCCGGTCAGGCCGGCCCGCTGGGCTGGACCCTGCCCGCCGCGCTGGGTGTCGCCACCGCGTGCAAGGACGAGCAGGTCGTCGCGCTGTCCGGTGACTACGACTTCCAGTTCCTCATCGAGGAATTGGCCGTCGGCGCCCAGTTCAACATCCCGTACATCCATGTGCTGGTGAACAACTCGTACCTGGGGCTGATCCGGCAGGCACAGCGGGCGTTCGAGATGGACTACTACGTCCAGCTCGATTTCGAGAACATCAACTCGCCCGAGGTCAACGGCTACGGCGTGGACCACGTCAAGGTCGCGGAGGGTCTGGGCTGCAAGGCGATTCGCGTCTTCGAGCCGCAGGACATCGGTCCCGCCTTCGAGAAGGCCAAGTCGCTGATGGCCGAATTCAAGGTGCCCGTCGTGGTCGAATGCATTCTCGAGCGCGTCACCAATGTGTCCATGGGCGCGCGTGAGATCAACGAGGTCGTGGAGTTCGAGGAGCTGGCCTCGGCCTTCGTCGACGCCCCGACCGCAACCGTCCCACTGGACTAGAGGATTCCCATGGCTCGTGTGCTGATCGCCTCCGACAAATTCAAGGGCTCGCTGACCGCGGCGCAGGTCGGGGCCGCCGTGCGAGCCGGAATCCGGCGGGCGCGTCCCGACGCCTCGGTGGCGGTCGCGCCCGTGGCCGACGGCGGTGACGGCACCGTCGCCGCCGCGCTCGCAGCCGGTTTCGACGCGGTCCCGCTGACCGCGTCGGGGCCGACCGGGGAACCGGTGCTGACCGCCTACGCCCGGCGCGACCATCTCGCGGTCGTGGAGATGGCGGATGTGTCGGGCCTGGTGCGGCTGCCGGAAGGCCGGCTGCAACCGATGACCGCCACCAGCCGGGGCACCGGCGAGGTGATGGCGGCCGCGGTCGCGGCCGGGTGCCGCCGCATCGTGCTCGGCATCGGCGGCAGTGCCGGAACCGACGGCGGCGCAGGTCTGTTGGAGGCGCTCGGCGCCCGGCTGCTGGACGCGGATGGGCAGCCCATCGGCGACGGCGGGGCGGCTCTCACCCGGGTGCACGCCATCGACCTGACCGCCCTGCGCGAGCGGATGGACGGCGTCGAGGTCACGGTGGCCTGCGATGTCGACAATCCGCTCACCGGGCCGTATGGGGCCGCTGCGGTCTACGGGCCGCAGAAGGGCGCCGGTCCGGCCCAGGTGGCCGAGCTGGACGCCGCGCTCGGGCAGTGGGCGCAGCGGCTGGCCGCGGAACTCGGGTCGGATCGGCGCGACGCGGCGGGGGCCGGCGCCGCGGGGGGTGTCGGATTCGCCGCGCTCGCCGTCCTCGGCGCGACCCTGCGGCCCGGCATCGAATTGATGCTGGAGCTGGTCGGTTTCGACGCGCGGCTGGCCGGGATGGACCTGGTCGTCACCGGCGAGGGCAAGCTCGACGAGCAGACTCTGCACGGCAAGGCGCCCGCGGGCGTGGCGGCGGCGGCACGAGCCGCGGGGGTGCCGGTGGTCGCCGTGTGCGGCCGGAACACGTTGCCGGCGGACCGGTTGCGCGAAACCGGCTTCGCCGCCGCGTATTCGCTCATCGAGATCGAACCGGACGAACAGCGCTGCCTGAGTGCCGGGGCAATGCTGTTGCAGCAGCTGGGTATTCGCATCGCGCACGAACACCTGCCGGGTGGCGCGGGGGTGGCGGCCGTGGCCGCCGAGCAATCGGGGGCCGAGAAATGAAGCAGCCGGGAGGCGACGTATGAAACTGCTGCGCGTAGGGGTCCGGGGCGCCGAGCGTCCCGTGGCCATCGATGATGAGGGCGCGCTGCGCGATCTGTCGTCCGTGACCGCCGATATCGACGGCCGGCTGCTGGGTGATCCGGCGGCGCTGAGCGCGGTGCGCTCCACGCTCGCCGCCGGATCCCTGCCCGAGGTGGATCCGGCCGCGCGGGTCGGCGCACCGATCGCCCGGCCCGGCAAGGTGATCGGCATCGGGCTCAACTACACCGACCACGCCGCGGCCATCGGCGCGGCCATTCCGGAACGGCCCGTGGTGTTCCTGAAGCCCGGCACCACGGTGAGCGGTCCCTACGACGCCATCGAGCTGCCGCCAGGCAGCCGCGCCACCGACCACGAGGTGGAGCTGGGCGTGGTGATCGGCCGCACGCTGCGCGACTGCCCGGACGCCGCCACCGCGCTGGGGGCGGTGGGCGGCTATGTCACCGCCAATGACGTCACCGAGCGCAATGGCATTGCGGGCGAACCGACCTGGGTGAAGGGCAAGTCCTTCGACACCTTCACCCCCATCGGCCCGTGGCTGGTGACACCCGACGAGGTCGCCGAGCCGCAGGCGCTGAGCCTGCAGCTGTGGGTGAACGGCCAACAGCGGCAAGCGGGTACGACCGGCGACATGGTCGCCGGAGTGGGCGAACTGCTGCGGTACCTGAGCACGCTGATGACCCTGGAACCCGGTGATCTGGTGCTGACCGGGACCCCGGGCGGCGTCGCGGTCAGCCGACCGGAGCCGAAACCCTATCTGCGCGACGGTGATGTCGTGGTCGTGGAGGTCGCCGGACTGGGCAGGCAGCAGACCCTGGCCACCGGCGTGCGCGGCGCCGTCGTCGTCACCGGGGGGTGACTTCCCGAGGCGGCGTCCGAAGCGCTGCTGGGGCGCCGACCACGTCGCCGCGGGATGATCCGAACGGCCCGGTCACTGTGGGGGCCGGGCCGTTCGTCCTGTCCGGGGCCGGTTATCGATCGGGTACACGCGCTGTGCAACCGGTCAGGACTTGTTGCCGCCCAGGCTGAATCGCACGCCGGACGGGTCGGCCACCGCCGCCAGCCGGCCGTACGGGGTGTCCTCGGCGGGCCGCACCACGCTGCCGCCCAGTTCGGCCACCTTGCGCACGGCGGCGTCCACGTCCTCGACGCCGAAGTAGACGGTCCAGTATCCGGGCACACTCGGCGGCAGGAAGCTGCTCGAGTCCATCACGCCGCCCAGCATCGGGGTCACGGAATGGATGGTGGTGTACCGGAATTCGGGTGTATCGGAAATGGTGAACGGGTCCTTCCAGCCGAAGACCTCGCGATAGAACTTCAGGGCGTCGTCGTAGTTGCGCGTGTGCAGTTCGAACCACGAGGGCGTGCCCACATGCCCCTCCCACTGCCCGCCGCCGGCCACGCCGCGCTGCTCGAACCCGGCCATGGTGCCGGCTTCCCACACGCCGATCCCGACCCCGCCGTTGTCCCCGAACACGCCGAACTTGCCGAGGTCCCCGACCGCCGTCACCGGCGCCGCGATCATCCCGCCGGACGCCGTGACGGCCGCCGCGGTCGCCTCGGCGTCCGGGCTGGCCAGGTACACGGTCCACTGATCGGGCCCGCTGTTCCCGTTATTGCGCATCCCGCCCGCGACGGCCAGGCCGTCCTTGCGGAAGGTGATGTAGTCGCCGTACTCGGGCGCGACATCCGCGCTCCACCCGAACAGCTCACCGTAGAAGTCGATGGCGCTGTCGGTGTCGGTGGTGAAGAGATCGGTCCAGACCGGATCGCCCGGCTGCGTCACGTAGGACATGGTCAACTCCTCGAATCGGTATTTCGGTCCCCGGGAATGGAGACGACGCCCGGCTCCGGAAATCATCGTCTTCCGTCGGGCCGAAGCGGGGATGGCGGCGGACGGCGTGTCCGGCGCCGGCATGACAACTGTCATGGCCGGGAGGTGATGGTTGGCAGATTCGGCGAGGTCGGCGCGACCGTAGCGTCATTCCTGTAGCGCACAAACCGATTACAGGAGTTCCGACCATGGCCGACAACATCGCCGCAGTGTCCGCGCCGCAGTCGCAGGACCGGCCGAACCTGCTGCGCATGCTCGCTCCCACCGCCCGTGACATCGCGGTGCCGCTCGCGGCGTACTACCTCCTGCACTGGGCCGGGTACTCCGATTTCCTCGCGCTGCTGGCGGGCGCGGTGTTCTCCGGCATCATGGTCCTCGTCGAGGTGATCCGGGCCCGGCGCGTCGACGCCCTGGCCGCGCTCATCCTGGCCGGCTTCGTCTTCGGCATCGCCAGCTCGCTGATCAGCGGCGACGCCCGGATGATGATCGTGCGGGACTCGCTCACCACCGCGGTCATCGGTCTCGCGTTCGGGGTGAGCGCACTGCTGGGCAAGCCGCTGACCTACGTGGCGGCCCGGAAGGCCTTCGCGAACTCACCGGCGAAGCTGGCGGAGATGGAGCACAATTTCCGTACCAACCCGCTGGTGCGCCGCGTGCACAACCGGATCGCCGGGATGTGGGGCGTGGGCCTGGTCGGCGAGTCCGTGCTGCGGGTGGTGCTCGCCTACCGGCTGCCCATCCACACCATGGCCTGGCTGTCGAGCGCGCTCATGATCGGCGTGACCGTGGTGCTGATGGCGATCACGGTTCGAACCATCAAGCGGGCCAAGCGATCTGAAGCGATCGCGGAATCGGGTTACGCTTCCGTCCATGAGTGACGGATCGGTTCCGGATCGCACGCTCGCCGGAACCGCCCGGGTGGAAGCGTTCAGCGACGGGGTGATGGCGATTGCCATCACCCTGTTGATTCTGGATATCCGGGTGCCCGACCATGAACCCGGGCGCCTGCTGCAGGCGCTGGCGCACATCTGGCCGGCGTACGTGGCCTATCTGGCGTCGTTCATGACGATCGGCGTCGTGTGGATGAACCACCACACCTTCTTCGGGCGGTTGCGGCGCATCGACCACGTGCTGCGGTGGTGGAATCTGATGCTGCTGCTGGGCATTTCGCTGGTGCCGTTCCCGACGATGGTGGTGGCCGACAATGTGGTGCACGGGACGCGCCGGGACGCCGTGGTGGCGGTGGCGCTGTACGGGATCGTCGGGGTGATGATGACCGTGCCGTGGGCGCCCATGTGGTGGCGACTGGCGAAGCGGCCGGAGATGTTGAAGCCCGGTCTGGGTGCGGATTACGCGCGGCGAGAGAGTTGGCGGGCCTGGCCGGGCATCCTGGTCTACGCGGTGTGCATCGGGGTCGGATTCTTCTCTCCGATCACGGCACTGGTGCTGTATCTGCTGGTCTCGACGTTCTACGGCCTCAGCAACAAAGGGTGGACGGCGCCATCCGATCCGGATCCCGACGACGAGTAACCCTTGCCAATTTAAGCGATTGTGATTAACTGCCGGGGTGGACAGCACAAGTGTGGCCCGCGGCCCGGTCACCCAGATCGCCTGGGTGGTCGAGGACATCGCGGCCGGTGAACAGTTCCTGAACACCACCATGGGCGCCGGCGGCTGGATGCGCATGCCCGAGGTCCACTTCGGGCCCGAGAGCTGCGTCTACCGTGGCGAACCCGCCGACTTCACCGCGCACATCTCCCTGTCCTACAGCGGCGACACCCAGCTCGAACTCATCCAGCCGGTGCGCGGCCGCTCCATCTACACCGAATTCCTCGAACGCGGCGGACCCGGCCTGCACCACATCTGCCTGGAACCCGACGACTTCGACGGCGCGCTGAAAGAAGCCGCGGCGCAGGGGATCCCGGTGGTGCAGCAGGGCGACATGAGCGGGCAGATGCGTTTCGCCTACCTCGACGGCGCTGCCTCGGGCGTGCCGTTCATCGAACTCGCCGAGATCGGGCCGAATATGCGGCTGTTCTTCGAGCAGATCAAGAAGGATGCGCAGTGAGCACACAGATACCGGAAACCCTTGCGGCGGCGTCGATTACCGAGTGGTCCGACGAGGTCGACGTGGTCGTGGCCGGATTCGGCATCGCGGGCGGCTGCGCGGCGGTCGAGGCGGCCGCCAACGGGGCCCGCGTACTGGTCCTGGAGCGGGCCGGCGTCGCGGGCGGCACCACCGCGCTGGCGGGCGGGCACTTCTACCTCGGCGGCGGCACTGCCGTGCAGCGGGCGACCGGCCACGACGATTCGGCCGAGGAGATGTACAAGTACCTGCTGTCGGTGGCGCGCGATCCCGAACCGCACAAGATCCGTGCCTACTGCGACGGCAGTGTCGAGCACTTCGACTGGCTGGAGAGCCTGGGTTTCGAATTCGAGCGCAGCTACTACCCGGAGAAGGCGGTCATCCAGCCCGGCACCCAGGGGCTGATGTACACCGGCAACGAAAAGGTCTGGCCCTACCGGGATCAGGCGACGCCCGCGCCGCGCGGGCACAAGGTTCCGGTGCCCGGTGACACCCAGGGCGCGGCCATGATCATCGAGCTGCTGGTGAAGCGGGCCGCCGCGCTCGGCGTCGAGGTGCGGTACGAGACCGGCGTGACCAATCTGATCACCGAGGCCGACGGCAGTGTGGCCGGCGTCAGCTGGAAGCACCTCGGCACCACCGGTGCGGTGCGGGCGAAGTCGGTGGTGCTCGCCGCCGGCGGCTTCGTCATGAACACCGACATGGTGACCGAGCACGTGCCGTGGCTGACCGAGAAGCCTTTCGTGTTGGGGACGCCCTTCGACGACGGGCTGGGCATCCGGCTCGGCGTCTCGGCGGGCGGCATGACCCGCATGATGGACCAGGCGTTCGTCACCGCGCCCGTGTATCCGCCCGCGAAGCTGCTGACCGGAATCGTGGTGAACCAGCGGGGCGAACGCTTCGTCGCCGAGGATTCCTATCACGCGCGGACCTCCGCCTTCGTACTCGATCAGCCCGGTGCGGTGGCCTACCTGATCGTGGACTCCGAGCACATGGAACGGCCCATGTTCCCGCTCGCGCCGTTCATCGACGGCTGGGAGACCGTCGAGGAGATGGCGACCGCGCTCGGAATCCCGTACGAGGCACTGCGATCCACCCTCGACCGATACAACGAGAACGCGGCCCGCGGCGAGGATCCCGATTTCCACAAGGCGGCCGAATGGCTCGAGCCGCAGGATCACGGACCGTGGGCGGCCTTCGACCTGACCCTGGGCAAGGCGCTGTACGCGGGCTTCACCCTCGGCGGCCTGCGCACCTCGGCCGACTCGGAAGTGCTGCGGGACAACGGATCAGCGATTCCCGGGCTCTACGCGGCGGGCGCTACCGCCTCCACTCTGGCCCAGGACGGCAAGGGCTATTCCAGCGGCACCCAGCTCGGCGCGGGCTCCTTCTTCGGGCGCCGCGCCGGACGTCACGCCGCCAGCCGCTCCAGCTGACGGATCAGCTCCGAGGCGGTGACGGCATCGAACGACCCGAACGTGCCGCCCCGGAGCTCCACCGCCAGCACCCGCTGGAGTTCGGGCTCGTAGCGATAACCGCCCGCGAGCCCGGGGTCCAGCGTGACGGCCACCTCCCGGAACGGACCGAACCGGCGATACAGGAGCTCTCCGGACAACTCCCAGCCCAGCTGTTGCAGTCCGAACACCCGATCGGTGCGGACCTGGCGATCGGTGAAGCGGGACAGGCGATCCGCTTCCGCCTCCGCTGACGTGAGGATGTACGTGCGCCGGTCCAGCTGCTCGAACGGCTGGCGTAATCGGTTGCCGGCGAACGAATTCCGCCATGCCGCCAGGGACTCCGCGAGGTGCAGCGGGTGGGCCACGCCCACCAGCGTCTCGCGCGGCAGCTCGACGGGCCTGTCGTCCACGGCCCGGAGCCCGCCCTCGGCATCGATGCGGAACGTACCCGTCACGGTGCCGCGGCCGTCGAAGCTCGCCCACACCAGCCGCCGGGCGAGCTGGCCGAGCGCGGGATCCTCGAGCACCAGCCGCCGGTGAGCCGCGGACCGCCATCGCCGGCCGTCCACCATGGCCGCCTCCAGTCGCCGAATCTGGTCGGTGGTCACCGATTTCGGGTCCGCGGGGGCGTGTGGTGTGTCCCCGCCGGGAGAGGACGGTTGCGCACCCAGCCGGGCACGCACCCGGAGATTCAATGTCTCCGCGGCGGGCTCGGGCTCCTCGCCGGGCGTGGTCGCCCGCAGCCATGGTGTCATCCGTCCCGCGCGCGGCTCCGGTTCCTCGATGCGCAGGCCCTGCCGTGTCTCGGCGACCGCGGCCGCGAACGCGTACCCGTGCTCGTTCGTCCAGCTGTCGATGAACCGGTCGATGAACTCCTGCTCCCGCTGTGGCCCGGTCCGATAGGCGATCGCCGCCCGCTGTGCGATGGCGAACACCACCGCCGCGCCCTCCGGCGTGACCGGTCCGGCGGGGTTGGCGGCGTATTCCGCTGCGGCGTCGGCGAGTTCGTCCAGCCCGTCCAGCCGGGCCGCCGTCAGCACGGTCTCCACCGCTCGACGGTGCCGGCGCAGGAACTTCCGCACCGCCGTGGTGGCGTGCGGATCGGCCCAGCGCCTCTCCTCGTCGGTCATGCCCGTGATCTTGCCGCCCGGCGCCGACAGGTCGTGGGCAGGAGGCGCAGACAGGTTGTCGGCACCAGGCACCGACAGGTTGTCGGTGGGCGGCGGTAGGGTGGCTCGCTGACGCCCCGATCGGGGTCGCCTCGTGATCATGGGATGGGGGATTTCATGGTTTGGAGCAAGAGCGGAATCCGGGCCGCCCTCGCGGGTCTGGCGGTGGTCCTGCTGGCCGCGTGCGGGGGATCGAGCACGGCGAGCGACCCGTATCAGTGGCTCGAAGAGCTGGACAGTCCCCGCGTGCAATCGTGGGTGGCGGCCGAGAACACGAGGACCCTCGGCGTGCTGGAACAGGATCCGCGCTACGCCGACAATCTGGCCCAGGCGAAGGCGCTGGCGAATGCGGCCGATCGCCTGCCGGTGCCGGAGTTCCACGACGGGATGATCGGCAACTTCTGGCAGGACGCCGACCATCAGCGGGGCATCTGGCGGGAGACGACGGTCGCGGATTACGAATCGCCGCAACCGCAGTGGCGCACGGTTCTGGATCTCGACGCTCTGGCCCGCGACGAGGGCAAGAACTGGGTGTGGAAGGGCATGTCCTGCGACCCGGTCACCCATCGGCGCTGCCTGGTCGAGCTGTCCGAGGGCGGCGAGGACGCCGTCACACTGCGCGAATTCGATCTGGGGACAGGGACGTTCGTGGCCGGCGGATTCGCGCTCGACCGCGGCAAGCAGTACGCCGCCTGGGTGGACACCGACACACTGCTGGTGTCGCGGGAATGGCAGCCGGGGGAGAAGACCACCTCGGGCTATCCGTACGTGGTGAAGCGTCTGGGGCGCGGGCAGGCGCTCGACCAGGCGGTGGAGATCGCCCGCGGCAGCCAGGCTGATGGGCTCGCCACCGCGGCGACGCTGCTGGACAACGGGGCGGGGCGGCGGATGAACATGGTGGAGCGGCGGCCGTCGTTCTACGAGTCGGAGGTCAGCCTGCTCGCGGGCGCGCAGCCCGTGCGGCTGGGGCTGCCGCCGAAGTCCGGGCTCCAGGGCATGGTCGGCAATCGGGTCCTGGTTGCGCTGCAACAGGATTGGACCACCGGCGGCGCCACCTTCAAGTCCGGCTCGCTGGTGTCCCTCGATGCCGACGACCTGATCGCGCACCCGGATCAGCCGACGGCCACGCTCGTCTACGAACCCGGGCCGCAGGAGACCCTCGAAGGGGTCATGACGACCCGCGACCACGTGGTGGTGACCTCGCTCTACGACGTGAAGGGCCGCGCCACCGTCTACACCCCGCAGCCCGACGACGGCTGGACGTCCGCACCGGTTCCCCTGCCCGACAATGCGACCGTCTCGGGCGTGGACGCCGATTCCCAGGGCGAGATGGCCTACCTATCGGTCACGTCGATGCTCACCCCGGCCACCATCTGGAGCCTGGACACCGCGACCGGACGGCTGAACCAGGTGAAAGCCGCACCGGCACGGTTCGATTCGTCCGGGTTCGTGGTGGAGCAACTGAAGGCCACCTCGCCCGACGGGACCAAGGTGCCCTACTTCATCGTGCATCCGGCCACGCTGCCCTACGACGGCAGCACCCCGACGATCCTGTGGGGGTACGGCGGCTTCGACTCCTCGTCCACGCCCGGCTACAACGGGCTGCTCGGCAAGTCGTGGCTGGAACACGGTGGCGCGTATGTCATCGCGAACATCCGCGGCGGCGGCGAATACGGGCCCGCCTGGCACGACGCGGCCCTGAAGACCCACCGGCAGAAGGCCTTCGACGACTTCGCGGCCGTGGCCGGCGATCTCGTCGCGCGCAAGATCACTTCGCCGCGGCGGCTGGGGATCCAGGGCGGGTCCAATGGCGGGCTGCTCATGGGTGTCGAATTCACGCAACATCCGGACCTGTGGAGTGCGGTGGACATCCAGGTTCCGCTGCTGGACATGGTCCGCTACGAGCAGATCGCGGCGGGCGCGTCCTGGGTGGGGGAATACGGATCGATGGCCGATCCGGACGAACGTGCCTTCCTCGCCTCCATTTCGCCGTACGCACAGCTGAAGAAGGGCGTGAAGTACCCCGAGCCGCTGATCTGGACGACCACCAAGGACGACCGGGTCGGGCCCCAGCACGCGCGCAAGTTCGCCGCCCGACTAGCCGAATTCGGCGATCCGTACCTGTTCTACGAGGCCACCCAGGGCGGCCACGGGTCTGGCGCGAACAACGACGAGAAGGCGCACACCAGCGCGCTGGAGTACACCTACTTCATGCGGCGGCTGATGTGATCGGCTCGGTGTGAGGTGACTGCCTAGGCCGGATCCCGCACGATGAGCGAAACCGCCATGGGGACGAGTACTTCCACCAGGTCGCTCACCGGCGGGCGCGGCTCGGACAGCAGCCACTCGTGGGCCAGGCCGTTGATCGCGCCGATCAGGGCGCTGCCCGCGAGCTCGCCCGCGCCGCGCACCCGCGCGCCCGAACCGGCCAGCGGTTCCACCGCCAGATACAGGGTGGCGACCCAGGCGTGCCGCCGATCGCGCCGGTGCTGCTCCATGCGCTCGCTCACGCCGACCACCTCGACGAAGGCGACCTTGGCACGGTGCGGGTCGGCGCCGATCGAGCCGAGGAAGGCCGAGAGGGCCCGCGTCACGGTGTCGGTCGGGTCCGGGTCCGGTCCCATGGCGCTCAGGGCCGTGGCCAACGCGGCGGCGGCCTGGTCCTGGATCTGGTCGTATGCCGCGACCAGCACATCCTCGCGGGTCTGGAACTCCTCGTAGAACTGGCGTTTGGACAGTCCGGCGGCCGCGCATACATCGGCCAGCGAACAGTTGGCGTAGCCGCGCTCACCGAAAATCTGGATGGCCGCGTCGAGGAAGCGCTGCCGGCGCTCGGCTTTTCGTTCGGTCACGGCGCGTCCGCCGTACTGCCTGCCTTCGATCGTCACTGTCGTTTCTCGATCGTCACGCCTGAAAGGTTACGGATGCGGGCCCACGGATTCCGGTTCGCGGATTTCCGCAGCCCGGTTCGCGGACGCGGCGTCAGCGTCGCGGACGCAAACCGTTCATCATGTGGGTGACCATCTCGTCGAAGAGGCCGTCGGCCTCCTCGGCGTCGACCAGGCCCGACCCCATGATGGCGGCCAGCCCGTGCAGCGCGGCGACCGCGGACAGGCAGATGCGCCGCGCGTCGCCGGGCACCACCTCGCCGCTCGCCTGCGCATCGGTGACCATTTCGATGGGCACGGTGAAGGCGCGGGCGGCGGCCTCGCCGATGGCCGGTGTCGCACTGTTCTTGCGCGCGAACATGAGTGCCAGCAGCGCCGGATTGTCGATGGCGAAGCGCAGATAGGTGTGGGCCATGGCGCGCAGGCGCTCCAGGAAGGCGCCGGTGGCGGCGGCCTTCTCGAATCCGGCTCCGAGCCGCTCGAATCCGGCTACCGTCAGCGCGTCCAGCAGTGCCTGTTTGTCGCGGAAGTGCCGGCTGGGCGCGGCGTGGCTGACGCCGGTGTCGCGGGCGAGCTGCCGCAGCGACAGGCCGTCGACACCCGCGCCGCGCAGGGTCTCCTCGGCGCGCCGGAGTAGTTCGGCGCGCAGGTCCCCGTGGTGGTAGGACCGCGCGCGCTCCACCACCTCGCGGGCTTTGCGCTTGGCGATGCTCATGGTGAGAGCAGGATATCGGACACACTCGGCCATGTTGGCGTTGACTACTTTGTTGTCACTGCCTACATTCGTCGCATGGCGAATGACAGTGCCTCCCCGACCGGCCCGGAGGCCACGGCGACCCCGGCGGCGACCCCGCCCCGGCGGGCCGTGCCGCTGCGCGGCTGGATCGGCCCGATGCTGGTGCTCACGCTACTCGCGGCGTTGATCGGCACCATGTACCTCGGCTACACCTCCGACCCGGAGAAGAACCTGCACGACTTCCCGGTCGCCCTGGTCAATCAGGATGTGGGCGACGTGATGGATGGCAAGACCCTCAATGTCGGCGACCAGATCACCGGTGCGCTGACCGAGCAGATTCCGAAGGACAAGATCGATCTGCGGTTGGTCGGCATCAATGACGCCCGCCAGCAGCTGAGCAATGGCCAGATCTACGGCGCCATCATCATTCCGAGCGACTTCACCAAGCGGCTGTCCATCCTGGCGGCGGCCTCGGTGGTCCCCGGCGACGTGGAGCGCCCGGTCATCACCGTGCAGACCAATCCGCGTGCGGGCACCTACGCGTCCTCGATCGTGCAGCGCATCACCGATCGTGCCATGGCACAGGTCAATACGACCGTCGGTGCGCAGCTCACCGATCAGGTGAAGGCCAAGCTGGCGCCCAAGGCGGGTGCTCCCGCAACCGAATTGTCCGGCGCGGCACGGCTGCAGCTGGCCAAGCCCATCGACGTCGTGGTCAGTCCGTATCGGCCGCTGCCCGCGGGCACCGGCCAGGGCCTGTCGGCCTTCTTCTACACCCTCGTGCTGCTGTTCGCGGGCTTCAGCGGCGCCATGATCATCCACTCCATGATCGACAATGTGCTCGGCTATGCCCCGGCCGAATACGGCCCGTGGTTCCGCGCGCCGGAGCCGGCGTCCATCAGCCGCTGGCGCACCCTGCTGGTCAAGTGGGCCATCACCGTCATCACCGCGCCGGTCCTCTCGGGCATGTTCATGGGCATCGCGAGGATCTTCGGCATGCCGATCGACCAGCCGCTGCCGCTGTTCCTCTACGGCACGCTCGCCATCATCGCGGTGGGGGTGACCGGGCTGTCGGTGCTGGCGGCCTTCGGCACCGCCGGGCTGCTGATCAACATGATCGTCTTCGTGGTGCTGGGCCTGCCGTCCTCCTCGGGTTCGATTCCGGTGGAGGCGATTCCGCGCTGGATCGCGGCGCTGTCCAGCTTCGAGCCCATGCACCAGATCTACCTGTCGGTGCGCGCCATCCTGTTCTTCGACGGGCACCTGGAGGCGGGTCTGAGCACCGGTATCTGGATGACGGTGTTCGGCCTGACCGTGGGTCTGCTGCTGGGCGCGGTCGCCACCCACACCTACGACCTGCGCGGCCTGTCCCGGCTCGGTGTGGCCTATCAGCCCTGATCATCGTCCGCCACAGTGACTTTCGGCCCTGTTGGTTGTCGAGCCGTGACGGTGATACTGGCCCCGGGCACCGAATTACTCATCGCCGGGCGATGATTGTGGGGCGGTTCGATGGTGATGGCTTCGTCGCAGTTCGATCAGCTGACGGGACAGTTCCTGCGCGCCGTGCGTGATGCCGGCGGCGGTCTGAGCGCGGTGTGCACCGCGTGTGTGCGGGTGCTGCCGGTCCGGCGGGCGGCCATCGTGCTCGAGGAACGCGACGCCGGCATGCAACCCTGGTGTGCCAGTGACGGATTCGCCGAGCGGGTGGAGCGGGCGCAGGCCACCGCGGGGGAGGGGCCCGCGGTCTCGGCGGTGGCAGACGGGGTGCCGGTGGTGATCACCGATCTGAGCGCCCACTGCGAGAACTGGCCCGGGTTCGCCGAGGCGCTCTCGGAGGAGCCGGTGTCGGGTTCCCTGTTCGCAGTGCCCTTGCGGCTGGGCACGATTCGGCTGGGCGCGGTGGATCTGTACCGCGATTCGGTCGGGCGGCCGGGGCCGCGACTGCTGTCGGCGGCGCTGCACATCGCGGATCTGGTCACCGCCAGCCTGGTGCTGGCCACCGGCGACGACGCCCGGCAGTGGGCACAGCCGTTGTCCAGCCGGTGGATTCACCAGGCGGCCGGGATGACCAGCGCCCGGCTCGGCATCGAGATCGCCGATGCCTATGCCCGCCTGCGTGGATACGCCTTCACCCATGGGCTTTCCCTGGTGGAGGTGGCACGGCGGGTGGTGGAGCGCGAGATTCGGATCGAAGCCGAATGAGCGCAACTTTTCCGCAGCACCCCGCCCGGCAAATACCATGAGCTGACGGCAAGAGCGGCACCGGATCTCCTCGGTGGCCGCCGTCCCCATGTGCCTCGACGACACCGAAGCCGGTGTGCTGAGCCCGTATTCGCGCGACCCGGCGGCACTGGACCGGTAAGGACCTCTCGGTCGCCACCCCGTTGGCGGGCCCGGCCACATCGTCACCGCCAACCTGGTGCAGCGCCAGCGGCGGGTGACCGAGCGGCTCGGGCTGCCCGCGGTCAAGGCTCGCATCCGCTCGGCGCTGGCCCAGCTCAAAGTGTCACTGGCATAACCGGATACGGCGTGCCGATCAGTGCGCGGCGGTGGCCTTGAAACCGCGCGGGACCAGGATCATGGTGAGCACCGCGACCGTGCCCACCATGGCGGTCGAGATCCAGGAGGTGGTGGTGAGCGCGGCATCGTAGGCGTGCTGGGCGATGCGCAGCACCTCGTCACCGGTGGGCCCGCCGATCTGCTCGGCGATATGGGCCGCGCCGCCCACCGAGCCCCGCGCCTCGGCCAGATCGTCGCCCTGCAGTGGCAATCCGGTCATGTGGCCGGTGAACAGGCGGCCGTGAATGCTGCCCAGCAGCGCGACGCCCAGGCCGATGCCCAGCTCGTAGTTGGTCTCCTCGACCGCGCCCGCCTGCCCGGCGCGCTCGGCCGGCACCGCCGATACCAGCACCGCGGCCGCGGTGGTGATGGCGATGCCGTCACCGATGCCCAGGCACACCATTACCAGCGCGACAATCGGATAGGTGGTGTCCGGCACCGCCGCCAGCACCGCGAAACCCGCAGCCAGCGCGCCCAGCGCGGCGCCCATCAGCGCGCGCACGCTCACGTGCTGCATGAGCCACGGGGTGGACAGCGAGCCGAACAGGGTGGCCAGCGCCGCGGGCAGCGTGCGCATGCCCGCCTGGGAGGGCGAGTAGCCGTGAATGTATTGCAGCCACAACGAGATCAGGAACAGTGCCGCACCGATGGCCAGCATGGCCAGCAGGGTGGCCAGCGCCGCCGCGGTGAACGCGCGATTGCGGAACAACCGCACATCCAGCAGCGGATCCGGCGACTTCAGCTGCCGATAGGCGAACAGCCCCAGCAGGATCACCGCGGCGGCCATGATCACCAGATCGATCGGGGCCGGATTGCCCTTGGCCACATGTTTGATCCCCCACGCCAGCGCCACGACGCCCAGCACCGACAGCGCCGCGCTCGCCCAGTCCAGGCTGCCGTGCTGCGGCGCTCGGTACTCCGGCAACAGCCACAGTCCGGCGGCGACCGTGATGATCACCACCGGTACGTTCAGCCAGAAGGCCGCCGACCACCCGAACGCTTCGACCAGGTGGCCGCCGACCAGCGGGCCGATGGCCGCGCCCGCACCGGCCACCGAGGCCCAGATGCCGATGGCCAGGGTGCGTTCCCGGTCATCGGTGAAAATATTGCGGATCAGCGAGAGGGTGGACGGCATCACCATGGCCCCGCCGACGCCCAGCAGCGCGCGGCCCGCGATGAGCTGCGCGGGCGCGTGCGCGGTCGCCGCCACCACCGAGGCCAGGCCGAACAGCACGAAGCCGGCCAGGAACAGCCGCTTGCGGCCGTAGCGGTCGCCGATCGCGCCGCAGGTGATGAGCAGGCCTCCCAGCACCAGGCCGTACAGGTCGACGATCCAGAGCTGTTCCATCGGAGTGGGCGCCATGTGATCGATGAGCGACGGCAGCGCGACATTGAGGATGGTCGCGTCCATCGCCACCAGCAGCAGACTCGCGCACAGCACGGCGAGCATGGCCCACCGGCTCACCGGCGCGGGCGCCACCCGGTCCGCCAGATCGTCCGGCTGTTCCCGGGGTGGGATGCGGCCCACGTCTTCCGCCTCCTCGGCTAGGCATAGGTCAAGCTGCTGGCAACAACCTGGCTAAGACTACCCGGGGTGCGCGGCTCACTTGTTCGCGTTCTGCTTCGCCAGCAGGTCGCGGATCTCGGTGAGGAGCTCCAGTTCGGTGGGATCGGCCTTCACCGCGGTGGGCTTGCTGAGCCGGTTCTTGATGGTGTTCATCGGGAGGATGAGCACGAAATACAGGACCGCGGCCACACACAGGAAGTTGATGCCGGCGCTGATGATCGGACCGAGGGCGACGAAGGTGGACGGCTTGTCGGACAGGAGTTGGAAGCCCAGGCCGTATTCCTTGTTGCCGCCGAGGGTGGCCAGCAACGGTTCGATCACACCCTTGGTCACCGAGGTCACGATCGCGGTGAAGGCCGTGCCCATGACCACGGCCACCGCGAGATCGATGACGTTGCCCCTCATCAGGAAGTCTTTGAAGCCCTTGAGCATGATGCGCGCTTGATCCAATCCGAGACGTTTTCGTTATCTTCTGAATGGGAGTTTAAGGGCTGGTCGCGGTGTAGCGCGCACGTGGCACAGCCCCCTTGACGTGCATCACTCCGGACGGTCGGTCGGGGCTGGCACACAATCGGCAACCCGACGGGGCCGTCTGGAACGAACGAAGCGGCCGGATGAAAGCGAACGACCCCGGTTCCGGGCCACAGTGGCCCGGAACCGGGGTCGAGTGGGGACTACTTTCCGCCGGCCCTGTTCTTGAGGGCGGTGACGATCTCGTTGACCGCGGCGAGCACGTCCTGGGCGGCGTGGTCGAGGTTGGCGCGCACCGATTCCAGAGTGCTCTGGAGATCCTCGGGAGTGATCTTGTCGGCGAAGGCCTTCGCCATATCGGCGAGATCGGCGGCCGCGCTCTGTGCCCGGTCGGCCAGTTCGGCGGCGGCGCCGCTGGCTCGCTCGGCCAGCGCTCCCGCCGCTGATTCGGCTCGCTCGCGCAGGTCGGAGGCGGTGACCCCGAGGTCGGTGGTCAGATCGTCGGCGGTGGTGCGCAGGTCGTCGGTCAGGCGTTCGACCTTGTCATCGGAGTCGTCATCAGTGGGCATCGTCGTGGTTCCCTACTTCGATCCGCCGCTCAGGCATCGGAACCCTCCCTATGTCGATCACGTTCGGGCAGTTACAGCGACCTTTCAGCAATCGATAGTAGTCCTCTTTCGGTGCGCGGTGGCCGGCACTTTCAGAGCACGGGACCCAGGACACGCTCGATGTACTCGTTCGTGAAGCGGCCCTTCGGATCGAAGCGGCGGCGGACCTCGGCGAACCTGTCCCAGTCCGGGTAGCGCTCGCGCAGGGTCTCGGCGGTCTGGAAGTGCCGCTTGCCCCAGTGCGGGCGGCCGTTGTAGCGGTCGAAGACGCGTTCGCAGGCGCGGAAATACGGCTCGTAGTTCATGCCCTGGTACTGGTGCACGGCGATGTAGCAGGTCTCGCGGCCGCCGGCGGGGGAGAGGAAGGCGTCATCGGGGGCGACCCAGCGCACCTCGATCGGCATCGGGGTGTCGAAATGCTTGGCCACCTCCTTGATCTCGCGGATGGCGTCGGCCGAATGCTCGCGTGGCAGTGCGTATTCCATCTCGGTGAAGCGGAACAGCCGGGGGCTGGCGAAGACCCGGTAGGAGCGCTCGACCTGGCGGCGGTAGCTGCCCGCGTAGGCGGCGCTGCGCTGGACCAGCGGGATCAGGTTCGGGCGGCGGCGGGTGAGCCGGCACAGCGCGTCGAAGGTGTAGTTGGTCATGAGGATGTCGGAGAACCAGTCCACGGCTCTGCCGCGCGGTTGCTCGGGCAGCTCGACCCGGTTGTTGCGCTTGGTCATTGCCAGCGGGCTGTGCGCGAACATGTAGAACTCGAAGTGCTCGTTGCCCTCGACGTAGCTGTCGAGATCGGCCAGCACCTCCTCGACCGGGACCGGCCGTTCGATGCCCTCGAGGACGAAGGACGGCACCATCTGCAGGGTCACGGCGGTGACCACGCCCAGCGCGCCCACGTTCACGCGGGCGGCGCGCCAGCCGTCGGGGTCGGTCTGCTCGTTGAGTTCGACCCGGCTGCCGTCGGCGAGCATGAGCTCGACGGAATGCAGTGCGGCCGAGAGGTTCTGCAGCTTGGATCCGGTTCCGTGGGTGCCGGTCGCGGTGGCGCCGGCGATGGACTGCACGTCGATGTCGCCGAGATTGGGGAAGGCCAGGCCCAGCGGGTGCAGCGCATTGCTGGCGGCATTGAGCGTGATGCCGGCTTCCGCCCGGACCAGCCCGGATTCACGGTCCACGTTCAGGATCCGGTCCAGCTTGTTCAGGCGCAGCAGCGTGCCGTCGGTGAGCACGGTCTCGGTGAAGGAATGTCCCGATCCGGCGACCCGGACGGTGTGCCCGTTCGCTTCGGCCTGTGCGAGTACTGCCGCGACGTCCTCGGGCGAGCTCGGTTCGGCGATGGCCGCCGGGGTACAGCTCTGATCCCCGGCCCAGTTCACCCAAGAGTTGGTCATGCGACCAACTTTAAACCGCGAGTGTGATGCGCGCTACCGTTTGCGAGGGGTATATGCCGCGGCTTTGGCCCGTTCCACTTCGTCCTCGGTGAGCGGCGGCTGCGCCAGCGGCAGGCGGGGCACGCCGTCGCCGCGCACGCCATTGAGAATCAGCGCCATATAGCGCTCCCAGACCTGGGGATTGACCGGCCGGGCGAATCCGGCAATACCGTCGACCATGTTCACCATGGCGAAGAAGTCGCCCGCCTCGATATCGGGCTGCAGCGCGCCCGCGTCCCTGGCGCGCTGGATGACCGCCTGCATGCCGGGCCGGATGTGATCCTTCATGGCGCAGAAGCGATCCATGCTGTCGTGCAGTTCGAGAATGACCTCGCCGAAACCGCGGTTGACCGCGACGTGCCGGCACGAGTACTCGAACAGATCGACCAGGCCCTCCCAGGGGTCCGGATGGTGCAGGGCCACATCCACGGCCCCGGCGAGTTCGGTGACCATCTGGTCGAAGACCTCGGAGATGAGCTCCTGTTTGTTGGCGAAGCGGCGGTAGACGGTGCCGACGCCGACGCCGGCGCGCTCCGCTACATCGTCGAGGGTGACCTCCAGCCCGCGATCGGCGAACAGCTCGCGGGCGGCCGCGATGATGCGCTGCTGATTGCGGGCGGCGTCCGCGCGCAGACGCCGAGGTGGAGGCGCGGTGGTGACGTGATTCACACCCTGATCCTAACAGCAATCGGGATTATCTGGAGGAGCGGTCTCCGTTTTGCTGGTAGCTTTTACCGGTAAGCGGAGACAGGTTCTCCACTAATCCTAGGGGACGAGGAAAACCGCCATGACAACAGCTCTCGAGAAAGAGGTCGCGGCACCGGCCGCCGCGCCGCGGCGCGGATCGCACGCGCTGCGCTGGTGGGTGCTCGCCGTACTCGGCGTCGCCCAGCTGATGGTCGTGCTGGACGCGACCGTCGTGAACATCGCGCTGCCGCACGCGCAGGCCGATCTGGGCTTCTCCAATGGCGATCGGCAGTGGGTCATCACCGGCTACGCGCTCGCCTTCGGCAGCCTGCTGCTGCTGGGTGGACGGCTCTCCGATCTGTTCGGACGGCGCACCACCTTCATCACCGGCCTGGTCGGCTTCGCGGTCGCCTCGGCCGTCGGCGGCGCGGCCGGCAACTTCGAGGTGCTGGTCGGCTCCCGCGTCGCTCAGGGCGTGTTCGCCGCGCTGCTCGCGCCCGCCGCGCTCTCGCTGCTGACCGTCACCTTCACCGAACCTGCCGAGCGCGCAAAGGCTTTCGGCATCTTCGGCGCCATCGCCGGCGCCGGCGGCGCCCTGGGCCTGCTGCTGGGCGGCGCGCTCACCGAGTGGGCCTCGTGGCGCTGGGTGATGTACGTGAACCTGGTCTTCGCGGCCGTCGCGCTGGTCGGCGCGGTACTGCTGCTGGCCGGGCACACCGCCACCGAGCGGCCCAAGCTGGATCTGCCCGGCACCCTGGCGGTGACCGCCGCCCTGTTCGCCATCGTCTACGGCTTCTCGCATGCCGAGTCGGACGGCTGGACCAATGGCCTGACGCTGTCCTTCCTGATCGGCGGCGTGCTGCTGCTCGGCGTGTTCGCCTGGCTGGAACAGCGGGTCGCGCATCCGCTGCTGCCGCTGCGCGTGGTGCTGGACAAGACCCGCGGCGCGTCGTACGTCACGGTGTTCACCATCGGCATCGGCATGTTCGCCATGTTCCTGTTCCTCACCTATTACATGCAGCAGCAGCTGGGGTACTCGCCGATCCGCACCGGCGTGGCGTTCCTGCCCATGGTCGCCGGCATGGTGGCGGCCTCCACCACCGTGCCCGCTCTGCTGATTCCCCGGGTGGGCCCGAAGGTGACCGTGGTGAGCGGATTCCTGCTCGCCACAGTGGGAATGGTGCTGCTGACCCGCATCGGCGTGGACACCGGCTACGCGAGCCACATCCTGCCCAGCCTGGTCCTGATGGGCCTGGGTCTCGGCATGGCGATGTCGACGGCCTTCAGTGGCGCGACCTCGGGCGTGCACCACAGCGACGCCGGTGTCGCCTCGGCGATGGTGAACACCAGCCAGCAGGTCGGCGGTTCCATCGGCACCGCGCTGCTGAGCACGCTGGCCTCGACGGCCTTCAACAATTACGCGTCGAGCCACGTGCCGCCGTCGGCGGCGGTGCTGGCCGAGGCCGCGGTGAAGAGCTACACCACCACTTTCTGGTGGGCCGCAGCGATCTTCGTGGTCGGCGCGGTGGTCACCGGTCTGATCATGCCCAACATGGTGCCGGTCCCGGCCGAGGGCGAGCCCGTTCTGGCGCACTGAGTTCCGGACATGGAAGCGGCCCCGCTCACGAAAGTGAGCGGGGCCGCTTCTTTTTCGGCTTACCGCGATCAGCGGCAGTTGGAGGGCGGGGCCAGGCCCGCGAACCGGTCGGACAGGTAGTCCAATGCGGTGGCGCCGCCGACCATGGCGGTGCCATGGTCGGCGCCGGGGATGATGTCGAACTGGACCGGGGTGCCGGCGGCGCAGTAGCGGTCCGCGGTCTCGAGGGCGAGGTCCAGGGGGACCTGGTCGTTGCTGCCGTGCCATTCGTAGAGGGGTTGGCGGATGAGCTCCGGGACGACCTCGAGGGCATTGGCGTGCATGGTGTGGATCAGGTCCGGGTCGTTCTCCTTGCCCGGGTGGAAGACGTCGCCGATGCTGTGGTTCGCACCGACCGAAATGATGTCTTCCACACAGGAATTGGCGATGCGGTCGCGCATCCAGAAGCCGAAGGGGGTGAGCGAGCTGTCCAGCTGGATCTGGGCGGGGTACTCGCGCTCCATGCCCACTGCTACCGCGAAGCCCAGGCCGAACAGCGGCTGGGGCGTATTGCCCACCTGGATGGCCAGTTTGCCCGGATTGACCGGCACGCCGCCCTCCGCGACGCCGACGATCGGCAGCTCGGGCGCGTAGTCGGGGGCGATGGCGGCCGCGAAACCGGTGGACATCGCACCGCCGGAGTAACCGGCCAGGCCGACCGGCGAATCACCCAGTCCCGCCGGGGCGAAACGCTCGACAGCGCGAATGCCGTCGAGGGTGATCTGCCCGCCCATGCGGGCCGCGCCGTAGGCGCTGTCGGGGCCGAGGTGATCGGGCACGGCGATCGCCCAGCCGCGCGCCAGCAGCAGCGGGAAAGCGGCAGCCTCCCGCACGCCGCCGTTGAACAGGGTGTGCGACGGCGCGCATTGCATGCCCAGGGAATTCACGAACGGCTGATACGACAACAGCGGTCGCGGGCCGGGACCCGGGGTGATGAGGGTGGTCACCGCGGCGATGGGCACGCCGGTGGAGTTCGTGGAGCGGAACTTCAGCTGCCACACCGTCGCTCCGGGCCAGGGATGGTTGGGCACCAGGCGGGAATCGAGGATGTCGCCGTTATGGGCGGCGGCGAGATTCCCTGTGGCGTAGTAGAACCCGTCCGGGTCGGAAACCGGATAAATCGCCCCGGCGTGGGCCGCGGGGGTGGCAGCCATGGCGGCCACCAGTACCGTGGCGATTCCGAACCCTTGTACCAGCAACTTTCTGATCGACTGCCGCACCGCCAACTTTGACTCCTCGAGGCCGATGGGACAACTCTGGGCAAGCGGCACTATCCTCGCAGTTCCGGGCTGCTGTACGGCTTCACCAACACGCCGAACAGCAATGATTTGGCTAATTTGAGAGGAGGGGCGGTGGCAGCGAGAGTCGCGGGCGTGGACGCCGCCCTGCTCGGCGTCATCGCCCTCGGTGGCGCGATCGGCGCGGAAGCGCGCTACGCCATGAGCCTGTGGGTGCCGCACCACGGCTCGATTCCGTGGCAGACCTTGGCGGTCAACGTGATCGGTTGCTTCCTCATCGGGGTACTGATGGTGTGTATCACCGAGATCTGGGTGGCGCACCGGCTGTTGCGGCCCTTTCTCGGGGTCGGGATTCTCGGCGGATTCACCACCATGTCCACCTACGCGGTGGAAGTTCGTACACTGCTCGAATCGGGCCGAGTCGGCGCCGGACTGGCCTACCTCGGGGGGACGGTGGTGACAGGACTGATTTCGGTCCTGCTGGGCGTGAGTGCGACACGATGGGTATCGGAGACGGCACGACGATTGGGGGAAGGCGATGAGTGACATGGTTCGGCAGTGGGTACCCGCGTCTCGGCTGACGGTGCTGCTCAGCGAGGACGACACCTATCGGCACCGGCCCCGGTATCACGAGATCGTGCGGCGTGCTCGGGATGCCGGATTGGCCGGGGCCAGTGTGTGGCGCGGCGTCGAGGGTTACGGAGTGTCCTCCCATATCCACACCGCCCGGCTGCTCGATCTGGCCGAGCGGTTGCCGGTGATGGTGATGATCATCGACGACACCGCGCGGCTGCGGGCGTTCGTGGAAAACAATGCGGACCTGCTGGATTCGGTGACGGTGGCGCTCTCGCCGGTCGAGGTCTTCGCCGGAGTGCGGCGGTGACAGGGCTGCTGGTGATCCTCGGCGCGCTCTTCGGGGCGCCCGTCCGGTATCTGGTGGATCGCGCGGTGGCCCATCGATTCGATAGTGTTCTCCCCCTGGGCACACTGGCGGTGAACATGGGCGGTTCGGCCGTGCTGGGCGCGTTGATCGGTGCGGGAGCAAATCATTGGTTCCTGGCTGCCGTGGGGACGGGGTTCTGCGGCGCGCTGACCACGTTCAGTACGTTCGGGTACGAAACGGTTCGATTGGCCGAGGAGGGCGCTTACAGCTATGCGGTGGCGAACGTCGTGATCGGCGTCGGCGCAAGCCTGGCCGCGGCCTACCTCGGTGCCTTCCTCGGGCAGTGGGTGTGGCCGTGATTCTCATGACCAGCCGGGCGCAGGCGATACGGAAGGGAGGTGCGAGCATGGCCCACGATCGAGCCGGACGACCGGCCCGGGCCACGGACCTCGAGGACATCGCGCACTTGGTGACGGCCTACTACAGCCGGATTCCGGATCCGTCGGATCCCGCGCAGCTGGTGTCCTTCGGCACCTCCGGGCATCGCGGGTCGAGCCTGGACTGCGCCTTCAACGAGGCGCACATCCTGGCCATCACCCAGGCGATCGTGGAATACCGTGCCTCGCGCGGCATCACCGGGCCGGTGTATCTGGCACGGGATACGCACGCGCTGTCCGAGCCCGCCTGGACCACCGCGCTGGAGGTGCTGGCCGCCAATGACGTCACCGCCGTCATCGACTCGCGCGACAGGTACACGCCCACACCGGCTTTGAGTCACGCCGTGCTGCGGCACAATCGGGGCGGGACCCGGCACCAGGCCGACGGCATCGTGGTGACGCCCTCGCACAATCCGCCGCGCGACGGCGGGTTCAAATACAACCCGCCGCACGGCGGTCCCGCCGACACCATCGCCACCGATGCCATTGCCGCGCGCGCCAACGAGCTGCTGCGCACCGGGCTCGCCGACGTCAAGCGCACCTCGCTGGCGCAGGCGCTGGCCACCAAGGTGGAGCGCTACGACTACCTGGACCGCTACATCTCGGACCTACCCAATGTGCTGAACCTGGACGCCATTCGGGGCGCCGGGATTCGGCTGGGCGCGGACCCCATGGGCGGGGCCTCGGTGGACTACTGGGAGGAGATCGGGCAGCGGTACGACCTCGAGCTCGAGGTGGTGAATCCGTTCGTCGATCCGACCTGGCGGTTCATGACGCTGGACTCCGACGGGCGGATCCGGATGGATCCCTCGTCGCGGTACGCCATGGCCTCGCTGGTGGCGATTCGCGACGATTACGACATTTCCACCGGCAACGACGCGGACGCGGACCGGCACGGGATCGTGACTCCCGATGCGGGACTGATGAATCCGAACCATTACCTGGCGGTGGCGATCGAGTACATGATCGCCAATCGGATGGGGTGGGACGCGCTCACCAAGATCGGCAAGACGGTGGTGACGTCCTCCATGATCGACCGGGTGGTCGGCGTGCTCGGCCGCGACGTGTACGAGGTGCCGGTCGGGTTCAAGTGGTTCGTGCCCGGACTGTTCAGCGGCAGCCTGGCATTCGGTGGTGAGGAATCCGCGGGCGCGTCGTTCCTGCGCATGGACGGCACCGTGTGGACCACCGACAAGGACGGGATCCTGCTCGCGCTGCTGGCCGCGGAGATCACCGCCGTCACCGGGCAGAGTCCGTCCACCCGGTACACCGAACTCGAAAAACGCTACGGCTCACCCGCCTACGCCCGCGTGGACGCCACCGCCACCCCGGAACAGAAGACCCGCCTGGCGGCGTTGACGCCCGACATGATCACCGCGACCGAAATCGCCGGCGAACCCATCACCGGCATCCAGACCCGCGCCCGTGGCAATGGCGCCGCCCTCGGCGGCGTCAAGGTCACCACCGAGAACGCCTGGTTCGCCGCCCGCCCGTCGGGCACCGAGGACAAGTACAAGATCTACGCCGAATCCTTCCAGGGGCCGGAACACCTCGCGCAGGTCCAGGCCGCGGCCGAGGAGATCGTCGGACACGCCCTCACGGGTGAATAGCGCGGCCTTCGGTCAGGTGTGGCGAATGGATGGATTGGTGTGTGCGCCGGGCGGATCCGGGTGGGCGGTGCGTCGTGCTGAGTGAGGTCGAGGGGCCGGTCGGCGGGCGGCATCGGCTGCCGGTGGAGATCTGGGTGCTGGTGGGGTCGGCGTTCACGATCGCCATCGGGTTCGGGTTGGTGGCGCCGGCGTTGCCGCAGTTCGCGCGGAGTTTCGATGTGGGGGTGGCCGCGGCCTCGTTCATCGTGAGCGCGTTCGCGTTGATGCGGCTGCTCTTCGCGCCGCTGGCGGGTCGGTTGTTGCAGAAGCTAGGGGAGCGGCCGGTCTATCTGACCGGGCTGTTGATCGTGGCGGTGTCGACCGGTGCGTGTGCGCTGGCCCAGAGTTATTGGCAGTTGCTGGTATTGCGGTCACTGGGCGGGATCGGGTCGACGATGTTCACGGTGTCCTCGCTGGGGCTGGTCATTCGCATGTCCCCGCCCGCCGAACGGGGGCGGGTGTCGGGGGTGTACTCGACGAGCTTCCTGATCGGCTCGATCAGCGGGCCGCTGGTCGGCGGTGCACTGTCCTTCCTCGGCCTGCGCGCCCCGTTCCTCATCTATTGCGTGGCGCTGCTGATCGCCAGCCTCATCGTCTATGTGGCGCTGCGGGATTCCCCGCTGGCCCTGCCGGAGAAATCGAACGGCGCCCCCGTGATGACCTTCCGTGAGGGGCTGGCCCGGCCCGCCTACCGGGCCGCGCTGTGGGCCAACTTCGGCAATGGCGCAGCCGTTTTCGGTGTGCGCATGGCGCTGGTGCCGCTCATCGTGGTGGAGGTGCTGAAGCAGGACGCCGCCCTCGCAGGTGTGGCCCTGACCGCCTTCGCCCTCGGCAATGCCTCGGTGCTGTTCCTGTCCGGGCGGTGGTCGGACACGGTGGGCCGCAAGCCCTTCCTCATCGCGGGAACCCTGGTCTGCGCGGTCGGCACCGCGGGCATCGGCCTCGCCCCCACCCTCGTCTGGCTCCTGGTCGCCTCCTGCGTGGCGGGCATCGGCTCCGGCATGTTCACCCCCGCCCTGCAAGCGGCGGTCGCCGACATCATCGGCCCCGGCACCCGAGGCGGCCCGGTCCTCGCGGGCTACCAGATGTCCGCCGACCTGGGCACCTTCCTGGGTCCCTATGCGATCGGCATGCTCGCCGACCGCGTCTCCTACGGCGTGGCCCTCGGTGTGACCGGCGCCCTGCTGGCCTCGGCATCGGCGGTCTGGCTGCTGGTACCGGAAACCCTCCGCCGCAGAGAACCCGCCGCGGCCACCGCCGCCTAGCGAGCCGGCCGCGGATTTTGGTGGGGCGGGGTGGGTGTTGCTCGGGTGGGGGCGTCGGGCAGAGTGTTGCGGGTGAGCAAACCGACTTCGAAGCACACACCGCGGCCGGTCTCGAGCAAGACCACCTACGCGCTGGCCGGGCTGGCCGTTGTCGTGGTCGTGGCGATCGTGGCGGCCCTCTACCTGTGGAATCGCGGCGGCGGGGACGAGGTGCGCAACGACGGATACGGTCCGGTGCACGATCCTGCGGTGTCGGTGGCGCTGGATTCCGACGGAGCCATCGTGCTGGGCAAGCCCAATGCGAAAACCATTGACATCTACGAGGATCCGCTGTGCCCGGCGTGTGGTCAGCTGGAGAAGAGCTACGGGCAGGAGATCGCCCAGCAGGTCGACCTCGGCAAGATCGCGGTGCGGTACCGCCTGGTGAACTTCCTCGACCCGCGGTCGGCCAGCAAGGACTACTCCACCCGCGCGGTGGCCGCCAACGAGTGCGTCGCCCAGGCCGGTGACGGTCCGGTCTACTCGAAGTTCCACTCGCTGCTGTTCACCACCAAGCAGCCCGCCGAGGGCGGTTCCGACCACGACAACAAGGAACTGGCCGCCATCGCCAAGGAGGCGGGCGCCGGTGACGATGTCGCCAAGTGCATCACCTCCGGCGACCGCGCCGACACCGGCCGCGCCCACGCCGAAGCCGCGCTGAAGGCCCTCAACGACGCCCTCAACAATCGCGCCGCCACCCCGTCGGTCTTCATCGACGGCAAGAAGGTCGACGTGAACAACAAGAACTGGGTCCTCGACGCCGCGAAATAGGCTGGACGGTACGGCTTCAGGCGTCGAGGACGGGCCGGCGCAGGCGACCTGTGTAGGTGGCTGCCCGGCCCAGCGCGTCCTCGGCGGCATCGAGTTCGATGAGGGCCTCGTCGAACACCTCGGCGGCGCCGGCGACGCAGTAGGCCGGGGTGGTGAGTGCGCCGGTGCCTGGCGTATCGAGCAGCAGGCCGGAGTCGGGGAGATCGCGATAGGCGGCGGTCAGGTCCGCCAGGTCCGCGCGAAGGGTCTGCAGCCGATCTTGCAGCAGCTGCCGCCGCTGTTCCAGCAGCAGTGGGTCCCGCAGGTCGGCTTCCGCGCTCGGTTCGTGGTCGCTCATGCGACCAGCATGCCGTGGTGGGCCAGGACATGCGGTGGTGCACAGGAATTCGGATGTTCTTGCGCATCACCGCATGCCTGGCGGAATGGGTGGGGTGCGGCCCTCGGGGGAACGGAGAAGTGAGCCGCACCCCGGGCAGGGAGCCGGGCTGGGGGCTCGGCTCCTTGGTCGGGGGGATCCTGCGGGTCAGCGCGATGCGGCTCGGGTGGGGGTTTCGGGGATGTCGTTGTCCGGGGTGGCGCGGGACAGCTGGGGGTGGATGAGGACGTGGGACTCCATCGGGTAGGCCAGGTCCTGGGTGAAAGCTGCTCCAGCCGTGGCGGTTTCGATGGGGTCGGGAACGACGCGCAGAGGGTGTGGCCTGGCGGGTGCGTCGATATCGGTGTGGGGGAACAGGTAGCGCGCACCTTCGCGGACGGTTTCGTGCGACTCGCCACTGGGGTCGATCCAGCGCATGCGATCGGTGTCCGAGAGATAGACGCGCCAGGGGTGTTTTCCCCTGTCTGCCAGTAACTTCAGCCGATGGTGATGGGTGCACAGGACTGCGCGGTAGGCCGGATTCGGGCCCGTGGCGGCGCGGGAGGGATGCGGCTCGAACTGGACCAGGGTGGTTTCCGCTGCGGGCATGGTGCAGCCGGGGAAGCGGCACAGGCCATCGACGGCGCGGACCTCACGGGGTGGCGCGCTCGAAAAAGCACGCACCGCCACGGGTCTCGACTCCAGAGCGGTCATGGCGCGTTCCCACGGAGCCGGCCGGACCGGGATGGTCCGCGACTCCGGCCTGCGCGAGGCGCGAGGACCCGGCGCTTCGGCCGGCTCGGGACGCTGGGTGGCCGCTCCGTCCGTCGCGTTCGTCTCCTGGGCGGCCTCGTTCGGGAAGTACTCCGGAATCACCTGGAAACGTGCGTGTTCGGCAAGGGTGCGGGCGAGGGCGCCGTCGATGGGGCCGTAGCCGGCGAGGAAGGCCGGATCGTCGCGCAGGCCGAGCAGGGTTTCGGCGGAGACCCCGACCTGGATGAGCGGGCGGCGGGGTGTGGTGGGGGCATCGGCCTTGGGGCAGTCGAGTCCCCGGCCGCAGCCGCAGCGCAGGCGGCCGGAGCCGTCGGCGAGCGCGACCAGCGCGTCGGTGCGGCGCTGGGACATGGTGCGGGGATCGGCATCGCAGACCTGGAGGCTCATTTCGCGCAGCCGCATGGCGAGCGCCTGGGCTCCGGCGGCGGGCAGCAGGCCATCGAATACGGCCATGCCGTCCTGCACCGCGCGAATGCGGACGTCACGGTCCTGCTCGCGCTCCTCGCGGCGGCGGGTCTCACCCTCGGGGTCCAGGCGGGTGACCCAGCGCTGCGCGGTCTGGCGTAATCGGGCCGGATCCGAGCGCAGCGCCGCCTCGATCAGCTTGGGCTCCAGCACTTCTCGCATTTCGTGCGGCAGGCCGCGCAGACTGTCCGCGATCACCTGCACCCGAGACAGGTCGATCCGCCCGGCCGCGAAGGCATGCTTGGTCTGCGGTAGGGAATCCAGCGCCAATCCGATATCGATGAGGGCCGCCGCCACCGCCTCCGATACGTGCACCGCCACGGCGATCTCCGCCGCGGCGAACTCCCCGGCCCGTACCCCGCCCGCTCCCGGCGCGGCATTCCCGGCCCGATGCCGGCGATACACCTCCCGCACCGCTGTGATTTCCGCCGCCTGTGCGAACGCCGCCGCCCCGTGTGCCCGCCGCAGCGCGTCGATCAGCTCTTCCTCGCCCATCGCCTCCACCTCTCGGCTATCGAACATGCGTTCGAGAGTACATCGAGAAGATCGCCGCCGCCAGCCTCTGTACAGGCGATTTGGTTTGTTCGACACCGGTCGTGTAACTTCGTTCAAGCAAGCAGGGCAACGCCCCGCAGGCGGAGAAGTGAACACGGGGCTATGGCGCAGCTGGTAGCGCACCACACTGGCAGTGTGGGGGTCAGGGGTTCGAGTCCCCTTAGCTCCACAGAACGACAGAGCCGCAGGTCATCGACCTGCGGCTCTGTTTCATTTCCGGCAATGCGCGAGCCCGGCGGGTACCCTACGTAGTACCCTACGTTCATGAAGGCCAAAACGAGCGTGTACCTGGATCCCGAGCAGGCTGCCCGTCTCAAGGAGGCGGCCGAAGCGACGGGGCGATCGGAAGCTGATTTGATCCGCGAGGGGATCGACCTGGTGTTGCTGCGGTCGCACCGGGTTCGCCGTACCCGGCCGTGGCCGTCGTTCGATTCCGGCGATCCTGGATTCGCTGCCAACAGTGAGGACTTGCTCGGGGAGGCATACGGCGAGTGAGCTTCTTCATCGCCGACACCTCGGCAATCATCGCCGCTTACGATCGCGCCGCGGAACTGCACGAACGGGCGCGTGAATTCCTTGCCACTTCTGTCGCGGTTGTTTCGCCACTCGTGCTGGACGAGGTCGATCATCTGCTCATCGCACGATTCGGAAAAGACCGCCGCACAGCCGATCTCGTTCTCGATGATCTGCTCACCTCGGCTGAGGAGGGTGCGGTGCTCGTACCCCAGGTGGACCGCGATGATCTCCGGGTCGCCCAGAAGATCATCGAGCAGTATCGTGGCCTCCGGCTCGATCTGGCCGATGCGGTCACTGTGGTGCTCGCCGAGCGTTATCTCACCAACGACATATTGACGTTGGATGAGAAGGACTTTCGCGCCGTGCGGCCCTTGACGCCCGCTCATTCGTCATTCCGGCTTTTGCTCCAAGGTGACTGAACAGCCGACAACCGCGGTCGGGTACCCACCGCCCTGATCATGATGTCCGGTCCGTCTATCAGCACCGCCCGGTTCGTATGCTGGTCCGTCAGGTCCACAGAACAACGGAGCCGCAGGTCATGGACCTGCGGCTCCGCTGCCTTTCTTTGCGATGCACCAATCCGCAGGGCCGGGCTCCTGCGGCGATGTCGTTCACTCGCGTGGGCAGAGCAGGACCAAGGGGATCTGTCGGGCGGTTCGCTTCTGGTAGGTCTGGTATCCCGGGTACGCGGCGACGACCTGTGGCCACCGCCGGTCGCGTTCCTCCGGGGTGAGCACGCGGGCGGTCATCGGTTGCTTCGCGCCGTGCTGGAACGACACCTCGACCGCGGGATCGGCGCACAGGTTGTGGAACCAGTCCGGGGAGATGTCGTCTCCGCCGCGCGAAGCGACGATCAGATAACTGTCGTCCCCCACGACGGGGACGGTGAGAATCACGGTGCGCGGCAACCTTGTTCGCCGTCCGGTGGTGGTGAGAGCCAGGGTGGGCATCTTCTTGAATCGGGTGCCGACGCGGCCGCCGCTGAGGTCGAGCAGTTTGCGGTGCGCGGTGGTCACGGTCTTCAGGTACAGATCGGTGGCCGCGCGGAAGCGGCGGGTATGTGGCACGGGGTACTCCTCGGTCGGTCGGGATCGTCGGAAGTGATGGTCCGGGTCCGGCTTGTGAGCGACCAGTGAAGCGTCAGTGCTCGAGGCGTTCGGCCGCAGCCGTTATCCAAGTCGTGTTGCCACAGCGTAGGGCGACGCGGAGCGCGGCCCGGTAATGCTCGGTGGCGAGTCCGGCATCCCCGTGCCGGGCCGCCAGGTCACCGAGGACGGTGTCGACCGGACCGACCGAGTAGGAACCGGTGTCCGCGCCACCGAGCCGGTCGCGGAAGGGGAGCAGATCGCGGTAGAGCGCGGCGGCCTCGTCGGCCGTGCCCAGCGTCGCGACCGCCATGCCGCGCAGTGAGAGGAACAGCGATCGGAACAGATTGTCGCGGATCGGCCGGGCCCGCCGCCGGACCCGGGCCGCTTCCATCCGGTCGCCGGCCGCGAGCAGGGCCAGCACCAGAAAATCCACCATGGCGTCGATGCTCGCGGGGACGGCGCTGTCGGCGAACTCTCTGATCATCTCGACCAGTTCGCCGGCGCGGCCCTGGTGCAGCCGCACCACGAACAGCGCCATGCCCAGGATTCCGCCCGCGTTGAGAATGCCCGCGCGGGTGAGCAATTCGTTGGCTCGCAGATAGTGCTGCTCGGCCGTGTCGGGGTCACCGGTCGCGAGGGCCACCAGCCCGCGTGCCATCGCGTTCGCCACCTGAGCCTGCCGCCACTGGTAACGGTCGGCCAGCACGGTGGCCGCCTCGAGATGCTCGCGGACGGTGGCGATATCGGCCGTGGACGCGGCGGCCTGGAGCGCGACGGTGTGCCCGAGGAGCAGGTAATCACCGCGGTCGGTGCGGCGCCCGACCTCGATCAGCTCGGCCGCGAGCGGGCCGCGGTCCGGCGAGTCGTAGAGCGAGGCCATGGCTTGCAGTGCGGGAGCGAGCAGGGCGTCCTCACCGAGTTCGCGGGCCAGGGCGTGCGCCTGAGCGGCGGCCACCGCGGCGGGTTCGCCTGCCTCGCCGCCGATCTCGTCGACCAGGGTCACCAGCAATCGGCACCGGTCGGCGGGAGTGAGGCCGGGGAAACGCAGCGCGTCCTCAATCCAACCGACGACCCGGTGTTCGACCACGCCCCACTGCCGATTCATCCACGGGGTGGGTGTCTCCCAGGCGGTGAACGCCCGTACCAGCAGATCGGCCCGGCCGGCCTCCTCGGCCAGCGCCGCGGCCCGATGCCGGGCGCTTCGAGCGGCGAGCCCAGCTCCACCGGCGAGATGGCTGCGACCCGCCCGGCACAGCATGGCGACCCGTTCCTCGACGGTATCGGCGCCCGCGTGGCGCTCGAGCGCCGCGGCCGCGCGTTCGTACCCGGCCGCGGCGACGTCGTGGGCGTAGCGCCGCTCTGCCTGTTCGGCTGCCGCCACGGCGTAGTCGGCGGCCCGTCGTGCCGTCTCCGGGCTTATCGACTCGCCGTAGTGGTGGGCCAGGGCCGCGAGATCGCCCGGATCGATCTCCTCGATCGCGGCGGCGACCCGCCGATGCCATCGGTCGCGGCGGATCCGGGACAGATCGCCGAGCAGCGTCTGACGCACCAGCACGTGTGTGAAACGCGCTCGGCCGCTGGCGGGTTCGTCCAGCAGCCCGGCCAGCACCCCCGCTTCCACCGCGTCCAGCACCTCGTCCTCGGATACCTCGGCCGCGTGCATCAGCACCGCGACATCGAACTCCCGGCCGATCACCGCGGCCAGGCGCAGCAGCGCCACCCCGGTCTCGGGAAGCCGGGAGAACCTGCGGCGCAACACATCTCGCACGCCCGCCGGAACCTCCGCCGCGGCGACCAGCTCGCCCTCGCTCTGCAGCAGGCGTGCGACCTCGACGAGATAGAACGGATTTCCACCGGTGCGCTCGTGCAGGGTCGCGACCACGGCGGACGCCGGTGTGCTGCCGGTCAGCGCGGTGATCAGGCGACCGCTGTCTTCGACGCCGAGGCCGCGCAGGTGAACCCGGGCGCGGACGGAGGTGGCCAGGGCGGCGAGCGTGTCGGCCAACGCCGGCGGTACCTCGTCCGGACGGTAGCCGATCACGACGAGCCCGGGCACCTGGGTCGCCACCGCGGTGAGCAGGGCCGCTGTCTCGGCGTCACCTCGGTGTACGTCATCGAGCAGGATCACCAGCGGAGCGTCGGCAGCGACGGCGGTGAGGTAGCCGCACACCGCCCGATGCAGCAGGAAGCGGCCGTGGGCGTGGCCGGAGTCCGGTGTGCCGGCGCCATCGGTGAGCAGCGGCGCCAGGGCGGGCGCGAAGTCTCCGGGATCGTGCTCACGGGCCAGGGCACGCAGGATCTCGACCCATGGCCAAGCCGACGGAGCGGCGTCGTCCTCCGGGCAGCGGCCGATCACCACCCGGTGCCCCGACGCGCGCGAGGCAGCGTCGAAGTGCCGCAGCAGAGTCGATTTCCCGCTGCCCGCTTCGCCCGCCACGGTCGCCGACCGCGGGCCGGCACCGGCGGCCGCTTCGCGCAGCGCGGCGAGTTCCGCGCTGCGGCCGAACAATTCGGGACCCGGTCCGGCCGGTGGTGCGCTTCCGGTCGCGATGGTCGCAGAAGGTGGCTCCTGGAGTGGAATCACCGGCTCGCACAGCGGGATTCGTTGCGCGAGAATGTCCGACTCCAGCCGCGTCAAAGCCGGACCCGGATCGATGCCCAGTTCGGTCGCGAGAACGCTGCGGGCTTGCCGCAGGGCGCTCAGCGCGTCGGCCTGGCGGCCCGCCCGATATCGAGCCAGCGCTGTCAGCCGCCACGCCTCCTCACGGAGCGGGTGTTCCCTGCTCAACACCTCGGCCTCGGCCGCGGCGAGCGCAGGCTCGCCCAGCTCGAGCAGGGCGGCCGCGAGTTTCTCGCGTGCGCCCAGCCGCAATTCCTCCAGCCGCGCCGCTTCCGCGGTCGCCCACGGCTCGGCAGCGAAGGCGGCGTACGCGGGACCCTGCCAGCGGGCGAGCGCGCGTTCCAGCGTTTGTCGTCGATCGCGCGGATTGTCTTGCCGCCCGGCATCTTCCAGTTCGGCGACGAAGCGCCACGCGTCCACGTCCTCGGCGGCGAGACGCACCGCGTAGCCCGGGGTCCGGCTGATCAGAACGGTGGCGGGCGTGCGCGGCGCCCGCTGCGGCTCCAGCAACCGCCGCAGGTTGGAGACGTAGGCCTGCAATGCGCCGAGCGCCCGCGGCGGCGGTTCACCTCGCCACAGGTCATCGATCAGGCGATCGATCGGCACCACCTCACCCCGCGCGACCAGCAGACGCGCCAGCACGCCGCGTTGCCGCGGGCCGCCGAGATCGAGTTCGCCACGCCCGTCCGCCGCGGTCAGCGCGCCCAGTACCCGAATCCGAACCATGACGGGCCAAGTCTAGGACGGGCTCGAACGCAGTGTCTTGCTAGTGGGCTGCAAGCCGCGGGCCACACAGTGGCCTCGGTACCCGACAACAACAGGAGCGCAGCATGAGCACCACCGGCATCGCATCCGGCCGCCCCGACACCTACGACATGATCGTCGTGCACAACGCCTTCCGTAGGCACTTCAGCGCTCTACCCGGCCTCGTCGCGGCGGTGCCGACCGGAGACGTCGAGCGCGGCCGCCGCCTGATGGCCTTCCTCGACGAACTCGGCACCGGCCTGCACCACCACCACACCGGCGAGGACGAGCTGATGTGGCCGATCCTGCTCGAGCGCGCCCCCGCCGACTCCGCCCTAGTGCTGCGTATGGAGGAACAGCACGAGCGGATCTCCGAACTCACCGAGCGCGCCCACCGCGAGGGGGCCGAGTTCGCCACCGCCGCAGACTCATCGGTTCGGGACCGGCTCGCAGCCACGCTGCGGGCGCTCTCCGACGCCCTCGACGAGCACATGACCGAGGAGGAGCGGCACATCCTGCCCGTGGTCGGGAACGTCATGACCGCGGTCGAGTGGCGGGCTCTCGGCGAACGCGGGCGCGAGCACCTGCCCAAGGACCGCCAGTTGATCTTCCTCGGCTTCATCCTGCAGGGCGTCCCCGGCACCGATCGCCGGAAGGTCCTCGCCGAGCTGCCGCTCCCCGCCCGGCTCGCCTGGCGTCTGCTCGGCCGCCGCACCTTCGCCAAGGAATACCGCGAGATCTACCGCGCTGATCCCGAGTGGTGACCGCCGACGGCAATCCAAGTCCGTGCTGCCCGGTAGCCTCCCCGCCGGGTGGGCCCGGCGATAACGCCAGGCCCCACGCGGTTTGTGGGTATTACGCTCCAACAGTCGCCGGTTCCGGATTCCGCCGGCCGGGAGCCCACCAGTTGAGGCGGCCCATGGTCTGCATGAGGGCCGGGACCAGGATGGTGCGGATGATCGTTGCGTCGACCAGCACGGCCAGGGTGAGTCCCAGGCCGAAGAGCTGGACGAAGGACACCCCGGAGAACACCATGCCGACGAAGGCGATGGCCAGCAGGGCCGCCGCGGCCGTGAATATCCTTGCGGTGCGGGCGATTCCGACGGCAACGGCGCGACCGGTTGCGCCGGAGTCGAGATACTCCTCCCGAATGCGTGACAGCAGGAACACCTCGTAGTCCATGGATACGCCGAAGGCCAGGCAGAACATCAGGATCGGCATGGTCGGGACCAGATAGCCGGTCGAGGTGAATCCCAGTAGGCCCGAGAGGTGTCCGTCCTGGAAGATCCACACCATCGCGCCGAAGGTGGCCGCCAGCGACAGCACCGTCAGCGCCAGCGCCTTGATCGGCAGCACCACACTGCGGGTGAAGATCAGCAGCACCAGGAACATCGATACCGCGATAATGCTCAGCGCCAGGGGAACTCGCCGGGCCAGCGTGGACACCGAGTCGGCATTGCGGGCCGCCGCCCCGCCGAAGAGCACCCGGCCCGGGGCGGGGACCGCGCGCAGGCGGTCGAGTTGAGTGGTCGCCGCCGTGGAATAGGGGTCGAGGCGGGTGCCGATCCGCAGATACGTGCCCGCGTCCCCGGCGAGTGCGGATTGTGGTCCGGCCACCTGGAATCCGCCCGCGTAGGCCCCGGCGCTGGACAGTACCGACGTGACATCGGGAATCTGGGACAGCGTCTTCGCGTAGTCGCCGACCGCCGCGGTGTCGCCGTGATCATCGGGCAGGATCGCCAGGATGCCCGCGGTCAGGTTCTCGGAGAAGTCGGACCGGGAGGCGTCGCCGACATCGCGGCTGGAGCCGGAGGCGAGGACCCGATCGTCGGCCCAGCCGAAACGCACGGTGAGGAACGGCGATCCGAGCAGCAGCAGGACCGCCACCACGGCGGTGATCCACAGCACGGGACGGCGCATCACACCCACGGCGAAGCGGTACCAGCGATCGTCGTCGATGGGAACGGGTACGGGGTCGGGGCGTCCGAGACGGCGGCGCAGGAACCGCCGCACATCCCAGGCGTCGACCCGGGAACCCATGAGCGCCAGGGCCGCCGGGAGCACCAGCAGCGTGGTGAACACCGCCGCCGCGAGCACGGCCAGCCCCGCGTAGGCGAACGAGCGCAGGAAGTACAGCGGGAACACCAGCAGCGCGGACAGTGACAGGGCCACGGTCAGACCGGAATACAACACGGTGCGCCCGGCCGTGCGCACCGTGCGAACCACGGCCTCGGCGGTGTCCGCGCCTGCCGCGATCTCCTCCCGGAACCGGCTCACCATGAACAGGCTGGAGTCGAGCGCCACCGCGAACCCGAGCGCGGTGGTCATGTTCAACGCGAAGATCGAGACATGCCCGACGGCGGCCAGCCCGCGCAGGACCGCCAGCGCCGCGCCGATGGTGACCACACCCACCAGCAGCGGCAGCATGGAGGCGATCAGGCTGCCGAACACCAGCACCAGGGCGATACCGGCCAGTGGGACGGCAATCGATTCGATGAGTACCAGATCGAGGGTCACCTGGCGGCTCATCTGGGCGAGCGCGACCGCTTCACCGCCCGCCCGGATCTCGACTCCGTCGCGGGTGCCGTTGTACTTTTCGGCGATGGCGTCGGCCACCTTGGGCGCGGCGGTGTCATCGCCGCGCGCGAAGGCCACGATGACGGCGCTGTGCTGATCCTTGCTGCGCAAGGCCGGCCGCATCTCGGTCGCCACGCTCCAATACGACTGCACACCTTGCAGATCCGAATCGGCGCGTAGTTCATCGGTGAGCTGCCGTCCCACCGCGGCGGCGGCCGGGCCGTCGATGCCGTCGGGCGCGGTGAGCAGCAGCACCACGTTCGGTGCGGCACCCGGGAAATGCTGTTCGAGATACTGGTCCACCCAGGTGGATTCGGAGTCGGGCGCTTGAAAGCCACCGGACTGCAGGTGCATCGGCGCGGACCAGCCGACGGCATAGCAGAGCACGGCGGCCAGCCCCGCCATCGCCAGCACGGCCCGCGCGCGGCGCTGGGCGAAGAGCGCGATTCGAGTCAGCATGGGTCTCACCGCCGTTCGGCGGGCGGCACGTGTCGCGCGGCCCGGACCAGATCTTCGGAGACCCGCCAGAGTTCGGCGGCTCGCTCCTCGTCGTAGGACTCCGGCGCGCTGGGCACCTCCGCCGCCCCCGTGAAGTATTTACCGGTGGTGTCGGCGAGTTCGGGTGCGGTGACCAGCCAGGCGAGGTCCGCCGCCGGCCGGGTGACGGTGCGGGCAATGGGCATGGCCTTGATGAGAACCGGTGCGAGGAAACGGAATCCGATGCGCGCCACGGCCGGGTAGCCGCGCGACAGCCCGGTCTGCGGCATCAGCCCGGGATCGAAGGCGTTGGCCGTGATCTCCCGGTCGTGCCAACGCCGCGCGAGCTCATGGGTGAAGTAGACATTGGCGAGTTTGCTGGTGGCATAACGGATTCGGCCGTCCACACCGGAGTCCCGCTGGTCATCCGGGTCCGCCAGCTCGCGAGGGTGACGCCATTGCGGAGCGGGGAACCCCATGGACTTGCGCGGCCCCTGGTGCACATCGCTGGACACCACGACGACCCGCGCGCCCGGCGCGAGGAGATCGGCGCACCCGGTGACGAGCGCGAAATGCCCGAGGTGGTTGACCGCGAAGGTGAGTTCGTAGCCGTCCTGGGAGGTCCGCACACGGTCCACGATCTGGAGGCCGGCATTGCACACCACCGCGCCCAGCCGCGGGTTCTTCCGGCCGCGCAGTTCCGCCACGGCCGCGTCGACCGAATCGAGCGAGGCCAGCTCCAGTTCGACCAGTTCGATCCGGGCATCGGGCGCGTGCGCGCGGATCCGCTGAACCGCAGTCTCGGCCCGCTGCGGGTCACGGCATCCGAGGACCAGCGGAATACGCTCGGCAGCAAGGCACTTCGCGGTCTCCAGACCGAGGCCCGAGGTCGCCCCGGTGATCAGCACGGGGTCGTTCATTCCGCGTTCTCCAGCCACTTCATCGTGAATTCGTCGATGGCGGCGGCGGTGCTCGCGAAGGTCTTGCTCATATCGGCCTCGATCAGCCTGCCGATCAGGGGAACTCGCGCCTCGATCGAGCCCGACATGGTGAACTCGCAACCGATCTCCGTGCGGCGCACCACCAGATCGGCGGTGAGCGAGATGGTCATGCCTTCCACCTGCCCCTGCATCCGTCCCCGGGCCACGCCGTCCTCGGGTTCGTTCCACGACTCGCTGTAGCGGTAGCGCACCCCGTGGGGCCGGAAGGTCGCGGCCGGACCGGGCAGCGCCGAGGCCGGGATGACGGTGTTCACGGTGACCATCGCCGGGCCGCCCGCGGCATCGAAGGCGGCCAATTCCGCGTCGGGGCCGTCGATTTCGCGAATGCGCTGCTCCCAATAGTCGCGGGAGCCGAGGACGCGATGGAACAGCGTGTCCGGGTACGGGTAGGGGGTGGTGTGTTGCACGGAACGCGACATGATCAGTCTCCGAGGTTCTTGGCGTAGATGCGGTGGATGTCGAGCATGCGGTAGCGGGTGCGGTCGGCATCGTCGCGACCGACCTCGGACAGCAGGTAGGCGTCGACGAGACGGTCCAGGGCGTCCTCCACCTCATCGACGCGCAGATCGGCCAATGCCGGTGCGGTGAACTCGGTTCCGGCCGGTATCCGGCGACCGAGCTCCCGGAACAATCCGGCGGCGGTGGGGTCGAGCCGGTCGAAGGTGAGGTCGAGGCTCGCGCGCATGTCCAGCGCCTGATACGACACCACTTCGAGGCGGCGCTGTTCATCGCTGATCCGGGCGAGCATGTGGGCGAAGGTCCAATGGGGCCGCGTCGTCATGCGGCAGGCGACGGCGCGCAAGGCCAGCGGAATGCCGGAGCAGTGGTCGGCGACCGTCCCGGCGTCCTCCCATTCGGGCAGCACGCGGGCGCGCCCGACGGTGGCGACCAGCATCTGCAGTCCCTGGGTACGGGACAGCTCGTGCAGGACGAAGGTGCGAACGGTGGTGAGCCCCAGGGCGAATCGGCTGGTGATCAGGGCGGTGCCGACGCCGCCCGGGGGCAGCAGTGGGATGACCTGGGATTCGGTGGCGGCGTTGTCCAGAATGACGAGCACCCGCCGATGCGCCAGCCGCGCCCGGTACAGATTGACCCGTTCGGCCAGGGACTTCGGCATCGCGTCGGCCGGTATGCCCAGCGCCGTGAGCAGCCGACCGAGCACCGTCTCCGGGGTGGTGCACGGTCCCTCGGCGAGGTCGGCGTAGAGCAGTCCTTCGGGAAAGCGGTCGCGCAGGCAGTCCGCCGCCTGCAGGACCAGCGCCGTTTTGCCGACCCCCGCGCCGCCGGTCACCAGCACCGGCCGCGGTGCGGGATCGTCGGTCAGCATGCCGGTGAGCGTCGCCAATTCGGTGTCCCGGCCGCTGAATCCGAGCGGAGCCAGCGGCAGCGTATCGGGCGCGACGGCCAGCCCGTGCGGCCGCAGCCCACCGGATTCGGCGCGCACGGTGAGCGGCGGGTAGGCCGGTGCGTCCAGCTTGGGCAGGTCGCCGCGCAGGATGCGGCTGTGCAGATCCCGCATCCCCGGACTCGGGTCCGCGCCCAGTTCGTCGGCGATGAGCCGGCGCGCCAGCTCGTACTGCCGCAGTGCCTGGGCGGTCTCGCCATTGAGGAAGTAGGCGCGAATCAGCCGCTCCTGCAATCCCTCCACCAGCGGATCCTCGAGCAGCGTCGTGTGCAGCCGGTTGATGACCAGCGAATGATTGCCGCGCCGGATCTCCGCGTCGGCCCAGTCCGCGGTCACCTCGTGCTTGAGCCGGTGCAGGGATTCGCTGAGCCGCCGCGCCCATTCGCTGTCCAGACCCGTCATGGCACTGCCGTTCCACAGGTTCAGCCCGGCCGACAGCCGCTCGACCCGATCGGGATCGTCGATGTCGGTGGCCCGGGCCCGGTCGACCAGATCCATGAAGTGCCACAGGTCGACCGATTCCGGCGGGGTGGAGAGCATGTAGCCGCCGGGGCCGCGGTGCACCTGGACCGGGTCCGCGCCGGTGCCGGAGGTGGCCTCGGTGAGCAGACCGCGCAGCCGGGCGACGTAGGTGTAGACGGCATCGCGTGCGGCGGCCGGCGGGGAGTCGCCCCAGACCCGGTCGATCAGGGTGTCGATCGACAGCGGCCGGCCCGAATCCACCAGCAGCGCGGCCATCAGGCTGCACTGCCGGGGCGGCCCCAGGTCCACGATCTTGCCGTGCACGTGCAGCTGCACGGGACCGAGGAGTTTGAACTGAATCATTGCCACGCCTTCGTTTCCCGCCGTCGCGCGCGAACGCGCGGGCGGGTTGTGGTGCGGCGCACTCGATTACACCGAGAGCGCCGCGAGAAATAGTGCGACCAGGGCGATTCCCTGCAGGATCACGCGGACCACGATGACGCTGTCCCAGGTGCGCTGCAGGTCCCGGACGTCGACCGGCACCCGGTCGGCCAGCACCGCGGCGGTGAGTTCCTTGTTGACCGGCGCGCTGACCCGCGCGTAGATGCCGAGCCAGATGGCCAGGGCCACCACGGCCGCCGCCGCGAGAATGCCCGCGGCCGCCTTCCCGCCCAGGAAGGCGGCCCCGGTGGCGACGACCGCCGCGACCACGCCGACGGCGCCGGGAATCGGCATGCGCTTGTCGGCGACCTCGTGAATGCGTCCGGTGGCGGCGGTCAGCGCGCGGTCGTCGATGCGAGCCAGCGCCGTGCGCAGCACCAGGGCGCAGAAAAAATCCGTCCCGTAGACCACAGCCGTCGTCATGATTGAAATTCCGATGGCGGCCAATAAGAAATAATTCATGGGAAGAATCCTCGGCGTAGTTATCGTCGCAAGGGGTCGTGAATAGTATGTTGCACATTGCGGCACAACAGGTTTCACCGAACTGTGATTGTCACGATGTCCAGTTCCTGCCCGGTGTGGGCTGTGATCCGATATAAGCGGAGTTGGTCAGGTATTACTCGCGTAAGGCCGCGGCCACCATAATTCCGCCCGCCAATCCAGCCGCGGTGAGCAACTCCCAGGTGTCCGGCGGCCCGGTGAGGCCGAGGCGGGCGCGCTTGTTGAGCGTCACTGTCGCATCCACCAGTTCGAGCGCGACGCCCAGGACGAACCAGTGCCGCACCGGATGTCCGCGCCGCAGCGACCAGAGGGTGCCGAGCCCGATCACCACGTCCCGGGTGCCGAACGCGCGGGTCGGCAGCGAGGACGCATCCTCGTCGTACTCGCCGGACCAGGACTTCGCGACGGCCGCGGGCGCGGTGAGCATGCCGGTGCCGATGGCGATGCGGGCCAGTGCCTGGGACCACGCCGCCTGCCGCACCATCGCCTGGGTGCGACGGGCGAGCATCGAATTACCGTTCATCGTAAGGTCTTTCCTCCGCACAGGCGGCCACGTCCACGGCGACCACCACCTTTCCGCGGGCATGCCCGCCCTGACTGAGCAAGTGCGCCTGCGCGGCGTCGGGCAGTGGGTAGACCGCGCCGACCGGCACCCGGAACACGCCCTTGCCCGCGAGCGCGGCCACCACCGGCAGATCCCCGGTGTCGGGTCGGGTGAACACGTACGCGCCGCCGAGTTCGCGGGCCTTGGGGTCGACCACCGAGGCGAACCGGCCGTGCGGCGCGAGCAGCGGCAGCACGGTGCGCTGAATGCGCTTGCCGACCGCGTCGAGCAGCACATCGACCCCGGCCGGCGCCAGCGCCCGCACCGAATCAGCCAGTCCCGCGGCATAATTCACCGGCTCCGCGCCCAGTTCGCGCAGGAAGGCGTGATTGCGGTCGCTGGCCGTGCCGATCACGCGCGCGCCCAGGTGCACCGCCAGCTGCACCGCGACACTGCCGACGCCGCCCGCCGCGCCGTGCACCAGCACCGTCTCGCCGCGTCGCACATCCAGCACCCGCACCAGCGCCTGGTAGGAGGTGAGCGCGGCCAGCGGCATGGCGGCGGCCTCGGCCCAGCCCAGATTCTGCGGCTTGAGCGCGAGCGCTCGCACCGGGGCGGGCATGACCTCGGCGAAGGCGCCCCGGCTCAGATAGTCCTCGCGGACACAGCCGACGACCTCGTCGCCCACGGCGAATTCGGTGACACCGATGCCGATTTCGCGCACCACCCCGGACACGTCGGCACCGGGGACGATGGGGAACACGGTGTCGGCGAAGGGATCCAGATAGCCCTCGCGCGCCTTCCAGTCGATCGGGTTGACCGAGGCCGCCTTGACGTCGAGCAGCACCCCGTCGAGCGCCATCTTGGGCACCGGCAGGTCGCCGTATTCGAGAACCGACGCGTCGCCGTAGCGCCGGTAGAAGACCGCCTTCACGACCGCACCGCCGCGCCGATGTAGGTGGAGGACAGGTCCGGGGTGGTGAACATGAGCAGGTTGCCGTCGCGCCGCTTGCCGAGAATGGTCAGTCCGCGCTGCTTCGCCAGCGGTGTCAGGCCCGCCGCGTCGAGGTGGCGGCGCAGCTCCGCGGGCTTGATGAACTGGTGGTGATGGTGGGTGCCGCGGGCCACCATGCCGGTGAGGTACTCCGGGATCCAGATCATGACGATCCGGGCCATGAGCGTGCGATTGATGGTGTCGTAGCAGAAGATTCCGCCGGGCCGCAGCACGCGGGCGATCTCACGGACCGCCAGCGCCGGATCGTCGACGTGCTCGAGCACGTCCACGCAGGTGACGACATCGAAGGCGGCGTCCGGGTACGGCAGCTTCTCGGCCCGCCCGACCGCGTAGTCGATGGCCTTGCCGGTGGCCTCGGCGTGCGCGCGGGCGGCGGCGACCAGGCGGGCGGACGGGTCCATCCCACTGACCACGGCCCCGCGCCCGGCAAGGAACTCGGTGGTGAAGCCACCGCCGCAGCCGACGTCGAGAACCTTCTTGCCCGACCAGTCCTTCACGAATCGGTCGAAGTACTCGAAGCGCGGGCGCTGGAAGGAGGTGAGCCCTTTCATGGCGGAATCGTCGTCCCACCAGGATTCGGCGAAGTCGCCGAAGAAGTCGCTCTCCGTCTGGGATTGCTTCATGTCATGCTCCGTCTGTCTGAAAACTCTTGTCCGGCAGTGGTTTCGCTGGTGTGCGCCAGCGGGTGGCGTAGGCGATCTGGTCGCGCTCGGCGATCCGGAACACCAGCCGCGGCCACACCGCGCGCATGCCGAGTTCCCGCAGCCGAATGAGCAGGGGGTGCTCCAGCGCGCCCAGTCGGCCGATGCGGTGGGCGACCTGCTGCAGACCGGCCGTGCGGGCGCGGCGCTGTTTCTCATAGCGGCGCAACGCGTTCACGGGATCGGTGGTGTCCAGTTCGTCGGCGAGCACCAGCGCGTCCTCGAGCGCCTGGCACGCGCCCTGGCCGATATTGAAGGTGATCGGGTGGGCGGCGTCGCCGAGCAGGCTGACCCGGCCGGACCCCCAGCGCCGGTCCGGCGGCCGGTCCAGGACATCGCCGCGGATGATGGCCTCCGGCGGTGTGGCTTCCAGGATATCCGTGATCGGCGGCATCCAGTCGCGATGGCGCTCGAGCAGCATTGCCCGGACGTCGCCCGTATCGCGGCCGCCGGATGCGCCGTTGGCGACGCTCATCCAGTGCACGACGCCGGGTGCGACGTCGTAGAAGGTGAAGCGGATACCGGGACCGAACAGGGCGTAGAAGGTGCCCGGCGGGATTTTCTCGTGTCGCAGTTCGGCTTTGCCGCGCCAGGCGATGTAGCCGGTGTAGCGCGGCGGGCGCTCGCCGAGCAGTCCGGGCCGCACCGCGCCGTTGATGCCGTCCGCGCCGATGAGGACGTCGCCGCGCACCCGCTCACCGTCGGACAGTTCCGCGGTGACGCCGGCGTCGTCCTGCTCGAAGCCGGCAACGCCGGCGCCCGTGCGGATCTCGGTGCCGGCCGGATACGCCGACACCGCCGCGCTGAGCACCCGATGCAGCACCGAGCGTTCGACCGCGATGGTCGGAGCGCCGTACCTGTCGACGAAGTCGCCGACCGGCCACGCGCCGAAAAGGTCACCGCGCCAGGTGCCGAAGTGGGTGATGTGCTGGATCGGCGCGGTTTCCAGCACCTCGTCGAGTACGCCCAGCCGTTGCAGCGCGATGGTGCCATTGGTCCAGATGTGCAGTCCGGCACCGCCATCGCGCAGTTCGGTGGCCCGCTCGAACACCCGCACGCGAATGCCGCGCTCCCGCAGGGCGAGTGCGGCGGCCAGGCCGCCGATGCCGCCGCCGGAGATGAGGACGGTGAGCGGTTGGGCCGTCACGGCTGTTCCGTCGCGGTCAGCGCGGTGGCGGCCGCCGCCAGATCCGCGAGATCCATCCCGCCGCCGCGGCGGCGGCCCTTGCGGGCCAACGCGCCGGACATCAGCCAGCCCAGGCCCAGCGCCTCCAGCATGGAGGACTCGACGCCGATGCCCCAGCGCTCGGCGATCAGGCCGTTCGCCAGCCGCCACACCACGACACCGTGGAATTCGATCCGTTCCCCGGTGGGGTCCATCCCCAGGAACTCACCGGTGAAGGTGCCGCGCCAGGTGTTGTGGATGACCACATAATCGGCGTGCGCGCTGAGCGCTTCGATGGTGACGTGCAGGTCCGGAAAGCCCTGGCGCAAACCTGCGATGGTGTACTTGACGCCCTCGGTGCCCTCCGGCGCGCCGGGCAGGGGCTGGTGATCGACCATGTCCGGCGCGTAGATCTCGTCGACCACGGAGAAGTCGCCCGCGTTGACGAACTCGTCGAACACGCGCCGGATGATGCGGGCATTGTCCTCGGGGGTGAAAACCGGCTCAGGCGTGGACATTCGCGGTCTCCTCACCGGGCGCGGGCGCTTCCCAGCGCAGCGACAGGCCGGCGTACAGGTAGCGGCTGGCCTCCACGGCCAGCAGCAGGACCCGGTCGCCCGGCCGGACGCGGCCCTGTACCCAGCCCTCGTCGAGGGCCAGCGGCACGGCGGCGGAGCCGGTCGCGCCGACGGTGGCGAGGTTCTCCACGATGTTCTTCGCCAGTACCGCCTGGTCCTCGGGAGAGACTCCGGCGGCATCGAATTCGGCGGTGAAGTAGTCGGCATTGCCCTCGGGCAGCACGCAGGCGTCGATCTCGGCCACCGTGAGCCCGGTGCGGGTCAGCATGTCGCGCATGCCCGCCACGAAGACCTTCGGCCCGAAGGTGGCGGTCCCGGAGACATCGAGTTTCATCTCCACCAGGCGCTTGCGCCTGGCCTGATCGGCCACGGGCTCGTGGGTGCCGCCGCCCACGATCTGCATGCCGGGCTTGCGGTCGCCGCCCAAACAGGCGGTGGCGAACTGGAATTCGCCGTTCGGGTCGGCACTGCCCGGTTCCCCGGCGCGCAGCACGACCGCCCCGGCCCCGTCGCCGAAGGAGTTGATGACCAGCCGGTCACGCATGCGCACCGACTCCGCGTCCATGCCCAGGTACATCGGGGCCAGCAGCGGGGAGATCGCCTCCGCGCCGATCACCACGGCGGTGCGGTAGGTGCCGTCCGCGAGCATGCGCCGCGCGTAGTCCAGTCCCTGCACGAAACCCGTACAGGCGGCCCGGAATTCGATGCACGCGCAGTGCGCCAGGCCCAATTGCTCCTGCACGTAGGTGACCACCGCCGGCAGCTGGTATTCGGGGCTGGCCGAGGACGCCACCAGCAGGTCCACCTCCGCCGGATCGATGTCCGCGCGGGCGAGGGCGCGTCGTGCGGCGGTGGTGGCCATGGTGTTGGTGCCGGTGCCGTGCTTGCCGGTGGCGGGATCGATCATCCAATGCCGTTGGCGTACTTGGATATTGTCGAGCACCTCGGCGGGCAGGGCGCCGCACAGGCGCTCCAGGGTGGCATTGTCGATCGGGTCGCCGGGCAGGAACGAGCCCGTGGCCAGGATCGAGACGTGACGTGGTTCGGGATTCGGCATGTGGTGTCTCCGTTCACGAGTGGATGACCGCGGCGGGATGCCGCAGCACGAAACTGGTGTGGGTGCCGCCCAGCGAGGAGCCGTTGACCAGCACCGGGCCGTGGTCGCCGCCGCGCTGCCAGGCGGTGATGGCCAGCGCAGCGGCCAGTTGCGCGCCCGCTCCGATGGGATCGCCCAGCACCCGCTTCGGCTCGGGCCGGGCGCAATTCGCGCTGAGACCGAGGCGGTCGATGGCACGCCGCTCCGGGCCGTCCACCACGGGCAGGCCCGCCGCGGCGGTCCAGACGGCGGCGAGGTCGGCGGGGGATACCCCGGCCGAGGCCAGGGCGTCGCGCATGGCCCGTTCCATCCCGCGGCCGCGCGGATCCCACCGGGCGATGCCCAGGGCATCGGAGGTGGTCGCGTACCCGGCGAGCAGCGCGATCGGGGTGGCGCCCCGCTGCCGCGCCACCGAGGCCCGCTCCAGCAGCAGGGTGACGCTGCCCTCGGCGAGCCGGAAGCCCCGGCCGTGGCGGCCGGTGAAAAGCCCCGCGCCCCGGTACGCGTCGAGGGCGTAGGGGGACAGCTCGTCCGCGCCCGTGCACAGCACGGCGTCCGCGCGTCCGGCGCGCAGCAGGTCGAACGCGGTCCCGAGGGCGGCGGCCCCGGCGGCGTGGCCCGAGGTCAGGGTGGAGGTCGGTCCCTTGGCCCCCAAGGCCATGGCCACCTGTCCGGCGGCGGCGTTGAAGACGGTGTTGGGGAAGATGGCGGGGCTGCCCTGGGTGGGTCCGCCGAGCACGGTCGGTTCGAAGAATCGGGAAATGCTGCTCATCGGCCCGATGCCGGTGCCGACGACCACACCCACGCCCTCGTGGGCGGTGAGTCCGGCCGCGGCGAGCGCCTGCTGACTGGTCGCGACCGCCAGCTGCCCGAGGCGGTCCATGCGCCGGCGGGCCTTGGCCGGTATGTCGGCACCCGGGTCGGTGCCGACGCGGGCGAGCCGTAATCCCTGGTGCGGCTCCGTCGTCACGATGCCACCGGTCCAGGCGTCCCAGAGTTGATCGGCATCGGATGCCCCGCCGATCAGCACGCCGATCCCGGTGACGACGACCTCGTCGGCGGCGACGAGGTCGAGATCGGTGCGGGCGGCGCCGGGCCGGGCGTACACCACACAGGCATTGGCTCCGGCGAACGCGAAGTTGTTCGACGCCGCGACCCGCATGGGCAGCGCCCGCGCCTCGGGTGCGGGGTCCAGGCCGCAGGCCGGGTCGTTCTCGGCGAAACCGGCTGTCGGCGGGACCATTTCATCGCGCAGTCCGAGGATGGTCACGATGGCCTCGACCGCCCCGGCCGCACCCAGCAGATGGCCGATCATGGACTTGGTGCTGCTGAGCACCACCGTCGACGCGGCCTCGCCCAGCGCGGCCCGCACCGCATTGCTCTCCGCCGCATCATTTTTCGGCGTGCCGGTGCCGTGGCCGTTGATGTAGGGCACGTCCTCGGGCGCGAGACCGGCGGTGTCGATGGCCGCGCGAATCGCCCGGGCCGCGCCCGCACCCTGCGGATGCGGGGCCGTGGCGTGGTAGCCGTCGGCCGACATGCCGTAGCCGAGCACCTCGGCGAGGATCGGCGCACCGGCCGCCAGCGCCACCTCGGCGGCCGCCAGCACCATCATGCCCGCGCCCGCGCCGAGCGAAAGCCCGTCGCGATCACGGGAATACGGCCGGGCCGGGCGCGTGGACAGCGATTCGACGCTGGTGAATCCGTAGTAGGCCATCTCGGTGAGCGCGTCGCTGCCGCCCACCAGCATGGCGTCGGCCCGGCCCGCGCGGATCTGTTCGACCGCGTGCGCCAGCGCGTGAGCGCTGGACGCGCACGCGGTATTCACCGACAGCACAGGACCTTTCAGCCCGAACGCCGCGCTGAGCGCCTCCGCGCAGAACTGCGGCGGCACCAGCAGCAGATGCCGGTCGTCGCCGAGACCGAGCCCGTCCGCGTCGACGGACCGGCCGGCGGCGACCGCGCGGCGCACCGCCTTCTCGGCACTGCGGATTCCGCTGTTGCAGCTGCCGAACGCCACCCCCCACCGGTGCGCGGGCAGGGCGTCCGGTCTCGGTTCCGCGCCGTCTTCGAGCACACCCAGTCCCGCGCCCGCCATGGCCTCCTCGGCGGCGATGAGCGCGTAGTCGACGGCGGGTTCGGGGTCGGTGAGGCCCAGCGGGGTCAGATAGTCGTATTTGGGACGCGGCGGGTCGAGGATCTCGCCGCCGATGGCTCCGGCGAGTCCGGGCACCGCGAGCTCACGCAGCGGCCGAATGGCCACCTCGCCGCCGCGCACCCGCTGCCACAGTTCCTCCGCGCCGACGCCGTGCGCGGTGATCGCGCCGAGCGAGGTGATCACGATGCGCCGGTGCGGCGCGGGATGAGGGGTTTCGTGCATGGCCGAAGTTCCTGTCGGTCAGTTCGATGCGGTGAGGGTGAGCGCCACGGCCTGGCCCTCCAGGCCGCGGGCCAGGGCCAGCGCGACCCGCGGATTCGCCTGGCGCGCGGCACCGGACACGATGTCGAGATCGCAGCCGGGCGCGGGTGTTTCGTGGTTGCCGGTGGCGGGCACGACGCCGGAGTCCAGGGCCAGTCCCGCGAGTGCGGCATTGAGCGCACCGGCTCCGCCCACCAGGTGACCAGTCTGTGGTTTGACGCTGGTCACCGCGGCCCTGTGGGCTTCGGGACCGAGGGCGGTGCGCAGGGCGCGCACCTCACTGGCATCGCCGAGCGCGGTGGCGCAGCCGTGGGAGAACACGGCGTCCACCGCCGGCGCTCCGGCGTCGGACAGGGCCGTCGAGATGGCACGGGCCAGTCCCCGCCCGTCCCGATCGGAGGCGGGTGCGCGCACACAGTCGTTGCCCATGCCGTAGCCCGCGAGCTCGGCGTAACAGCGCGCGCCGCGTCGCAGTGCCCGATCACGTTCTTCGAGGATCAGGATCGCCGCGCCGTCACCGATGACCGAACCGCTGTGCTCCCTGTCGAAGGGGCGAAAAGCCTTGCCGCCCAGGTCGTTGCGGGGCGAGAGCACCCCGAGCCCGTCCAGTTTGGCCATGGCCCACCAGTTGGTGGCGTCGTCGTACCCACCCGCCACCGCGATATCGGCCTCGCCCCGGCGGATCGCCCGCATGGCCCGCCCGATGGCGGTTGCCCCGGAATCCGCCGCGCCCGCATAGAAGGCATTGGGTCCGCGCAGGCCGAACAGCGAGGAGATGTGGTAGGTCCCGCCGTTCTGCAAACCCTCCACGTACGCCAGCGGCGGCACGATCGAGCGGGCCAGCTCCCCGAGCCGCCGCATGTCCGGTCCGCCGTCCGCGCCGCGGATGGCCTCCATATCGGCGATCGAGTCGTCGCGCTGGCAGATGTCCTTGTTCCCACCGAGATACAGGCCGGTGCGGTGGCCGAGGTCGCGTTTCTCGAGTCCCGCGTCCCGCAGTGCGAGGGTGGCCGCCGCGACGCCGTACTGGTCGCCGCGGGTGGAGGTGCGCATGGAGCGCAGTGACAGGAACCGGCTGGGGTCGAAGTCGGGGATCTCCGCGCCGAGCCGGGTGCGCAGCGGCGACGGATCGTAGGCGCGCAGGGGGCCGATGGCGGTGCGCCCGGCCACGATCGCCGACCAGGTGTCGTCCGCACCCTCGCCGAGCGCCGTGACCAGACCGATCCCGGTGATCACGACGCGTCGCGCGTTCACGACTTCGCCTCGGCGGTGAGACCATTCGCCGCAGTGCTCCCATTCGCCTCCGCGACGGGCCCGTGGACCAAGCGCAGGGTGCGGACGGCCGCGACGGTGGCCTCGCCCACGCGAGCGGTCGCCTTCCACCGGGATTCGGCGGGATCCTGGCCGGTGCCGGCCGTTTCGACGGTGATGCGCACCTGGTCACCGGGCGTCACGAAGCGCCGGAAGCGCAGCCCCTCGGCGGCCCGCAGCCGCAGCAGCGGCTCACCGGCCGCGAGCACGGCCAGTGCGATCATGCTCTCGGTCAGCAGGACGCCGGGCAGGATGGGCCGGCGCGGGAAATGGGTGTCGAAGAACGGCAGGGTGCCGGTCACGTTCAGCAGGGCTTCGGCGCGAATTCCGGGACGCACCTCCAGGATTCGATCGAATCCCGGGGCGCCGATACTCGCGGCCGGGACTTCGGCCGGCGTCGGGAGTGCGGTGGGCACGGTGTAGGACGCGGTCATGGCAGCTCCTGGGGTCTGCCCACCACGAGGCAGGTATTGGAACCGCCGAACGCGAGGGCATTGATCATGGCCGCGCGCACCGGCATGGAGCGCGCGCGATGGGGGACGTAGTCGAGATCCAGTGCGCGGTCTGGAGTGTCGAGATTCAGGGTGGGCGGCACCAACGAATCCCGGAGCGCGCCCAGCGCCGCCAGCAGATTGAGCGCCGCCGCGGCGGCGGTGAGATGCCCGGTCATGGATTTCGGGGAGGACACCACCAGCCGGTGCGCGTCGTCGCCGAAGACCTTCTTGATCGCCCGGGTCTCGGAGACGTCATTGCCCGGCGTGCTGGTGCCGTGCGCGGCGATGTAGTCGATATCGGCTGTGCTCAAGCCGGATTCGCCGAGCGCAGACTCCATGGCCTCGATCGCGCCCGAGCCGTCCGGTGGCGAGTCGGTGATGCGCCAGGCGTTCATGGTGGACCCGTACCCGAGCAACTCGCCCAGGATCGGCGCACCCCGATCCAGCGCGGACTCGAGATCCTCCAGGACGAAGGCCACCGCGCCCTCGCCGATGACGAACCCGCTGCGGTCGGCGTCGAAGGGCCGGGACGCCTTGGCGGGATCGTCGTTGTAGCGGTCGGTCATCGCGCCCAGCAGGCCGAATCCGAGAATGTCGGCCCAGGTGGTGAGCGAGTCGTAGCCGCCCGCCACCATCATGCGGGCATCGCCCTCCTGGATCAGCCGGAACGCCTCGCCGAGGGCGTGCCCGGAGCCGGCGCAGGCGGTGTGGATGCCCACCATGGGCCCGGTCGCGCCGATCAGCCGCACCATGGCATTGAGCGCCAGGTTCTGATTCCCGGTCAGGGTCGCCGACGGCGCGGGCCGCACGAAGGCGTCGGGTTGACCGGTGCGAGAACGTAATTCGGACACCCTCAGCACCAGGTTCAGATCCGGGCGGCCCACGCTCGCGCCCATGGCGACACCGCGATCCGATGGCGCGTAGGGCGTCTCGGTGAGCGGGTCCAGGCCCGCCGACCGCAGGGCCTCGCCGGCCGCGGCGAGCCCGAACAACCCCGGCCGTGACACCCAGCGCCGGTCGGCGGCCGCCGGGACGGCGGTGGCGGGATCGAAGGCGTCGGGCACCAGTCCGGCGATCCGGACCGGGAAGGTGGCGCAGTCGAAGGTGGTCAACTTCCCGATGGCATTGCGGCCCTCGATCATTCCGGCCCAGGTGGTCGGCGCGTCGACGCCCAGGGGGGTGACCGCTCCCACGCCCGTCACGGCCACCCGCCGCAGGCCCGCCGCGTTCGTGGCACGCATCAGACCAGCTCCTCGCCGAGCAGCTGACGCGCCATCCGTTCGGTATCGACCGGATCGTCGAGCCGATCGGCCTCGATGAGGGCGCACATGATGTTGCGGGCGAACAGGATTCGCTCGCCGTCCACCTCGATCCAGCCATCCACCACCGCCGCCTCCGGCGTCGCGTGCACCACCTGCGCGGTCATGCGCAGCACGTCACCGGGCACCGCGTCGCGGTACACGGTCACCTCGCCCACGGTGAGCAGCGCGGCCCGGCGGGTGTGCGCCGAACTCAGCAGCACCAGCCAGGCGCCGGCCTGGCACAGCGCCTCCAGCGCCAGGCCGAAGGGCAGCACCGGGCCGGCGGCGGAGGGCTGCCAGACGTTCTCGTAGACCGAGGTGAGTTTGCGAGCGGTGATGTGCTGCAACGGTTCCCAGGACTCGATGCGGTCGATGAGATGAAATCGCATGGCAGTCACTCCCTTTCCGATATCAGCGGGAGACCAGGCGGCCATTGCTGAGCTGCACCGCCAGTCCACCGTCCACACGCAGCAACTCGCCGGTCACGTAGTCGGCGGCCGGACTCGCCAGGTAGGCCACCGCCTCGGCGACCTGCTGGACGGTCCCGTAGCGGCGCATGGGGACATGGGTGCGTCCGCGCCCGCCGTCGCGCTGCAGCAGGTCACCGATCAGATCGGTCGGGATCACCCCGCCCAGAACGGCATTCACGCGGACCCCGAACCGGGCCATCTCCACCGCGCAGGCCAGCGTGAAGGCGTTCATCGCGCCCTTGGAGGTGGAGTAGTTGGACTGCCCGGTGAGCCCCTTCTCGCCCATGATCGACGACACGTTCACGATCGAGCCCTCGCCCTGGGCCATGAGGTGCCCGGCCGCGGCATGGGTGCAGTTGAACGCGCCACCCAGGTTCACCCGGATGACCTCCCACCACACCTCGGGATCCATGTCGTGCAGCAGGCCGTCGCGGGTGATGCCCGCGTTGTTGACCAGAATGTGCAAGCTGCCCAACTGTTCTCGCGTCTGCTCCACCAGATCGCGGGCCGCGCCGCCGTCGGCGACATCGGCCCCGATGGCGACCGCGCGCCCGCCGCAGCGCTTGATCTCGGCGACCACCTCGAGGGCCTCGTCCTTGTGCGAGCGGTAGTTGACGGCCACGGCCGCGCCGCGACCGGCCAGGGTCAGGGCCACGGCCCGCCCGATGCCCCGGGACGCGCCGGTGACCAGCGCGACCCGGCCGGCGAAGTCGCCGGACATCAGGCGACAGCCTCGGCGTCGGCCGGACCGGCGGCGGCGCGCTGGGCGACCAGGTCCACCAGATTGCGCACGGTGACCAGGCCGAGCACCTGCTCACCGCGCAGTGGGCCGTTCAGCTTGGTCCGATCGAACTGCGGCAGCACCTTTTCCAGGTGTGCGAGGCCGATCTCGGAGACGATCTCGTTCTCGTCACCGAACTCGTCGTCGGGGATGCCGCCCTGCAGCAGCTCCTGGACATCGGCGACGGCGATCTTCACGCCGGTGTCGCGGTGGATGCGGAACAGGATGTCGAGCAGGTCGATGGATTCCGCGCCGAGCTCGTCGATGAGGGTGGCGTCGAGGGTCACCTCGGACTGGTCGATGCCCAGGGCGTCGGCGATCGCGTCGATGACGGCGGGAGCGAAATCGGTGCTGGTTTCGGGCATGGTTATCTCTTCCTTCGTGGTGGGGACACCGTTGGGTCCCCTGGGGCGCGGGACGCCACAGGGGTGGGGATCGGCCGGGAAATCGGCCGGATTCGGCCGATCAGGCGTAGGCGTCGATGGCCGCGGCGATGCGGCGGGCGTCCTGGGTGCTGCGCACGGTGGCCGCGTCCAGCATGCGGTTGGCGAGCCCGGACAGCACGCGTCCGGGACCGATCTCGAGGTAGTCGGTGCAGCCGAGATCGGCGGCGGTGCCGATCACCTCGATCCAGCGGACGGGGGCGGTGAGCTGTCGGCGCAGTAGGTCGCGGGCGTCATTGCCACTCGAAATCTTCTGCGCGGTAACGGAACTGAGGACATCGATGGCGGGGTCGTGGAATTCGGCGCGATGCAGGTCGGCCGCGAACCGCTCCTCCAGCGAGGCCATGAGCGAGCAATGGAACGGCGCTCCGACCCGCAGCGCGACCAAGGAGCCCGCGCCTTCCTCGCGCAGTAACTCCACGGCGGCGTCCACCGCCTCCGCCGTGCCGGAGATGACCGACTGATCGGGGGCGTTGTAGTTGGCGAGTTCGACCACGCCGGCCACTCCCGCGCAGATCTCCTCGATCCGCGCCGCGGGCACCCCGGACACGGCCGTCATGGCACCCGGTATCGCCGCGGCGATTTCCGCCATCAGCTCACCCCGGCGTCGTACCAGGGTCAGCGCGTCGGCGAGGTCCAGCACCCCGGCCGCGACCAGCGCGGTGAACTCGCCGAGGCTGTGCCCGGTCACCATGTCGGGGGAGAAGCCCTCGGCGCGCAGCACCTCGAAGATCGCGAAGGAGGTGGCCAGGATCGCGGGTTGCGCGATCTCGGTGGCCCGCAACTGTTCCGCGTCACCCTCGGCGCACAGCTTGCCCAGGGGCAGGCCCAGCACCTCGTCGGCGCGCTCGAATACCATCCCCGCCGTGCCGGGGTGTTCCCGGATCAGGTGGGCGGCCATGCCCTCGCGCTGGGAACCCTGGCCGGGAAACATGGCGATCACACTGGCGTTCATGTTGTCTTCCGAATCTTGCTGGTAGCCACGGCTACTGCGAGACAAATCCCGAACGTCGCTGTTCTCGCCCCGAGTATGTGAATCCCGGCTCGAGCAGTCCTCGAGGAAAACCAAACACGCAGTAACTATCTGAGCGAAGCCCGCTTTTCGGCCGGCCGCTGCTCGTGCGGTAACTGGACATGCCGCGAGGCTAACCAGGGGCGGTTAGGACCGGGTTAGGGGTCAGCGGGCGCGATCGGGCCTCAGCCGCAGTGGCTTTCGAGATAGAGCTGCAGTACCAGCCGGCCCTGGCTGACCACCCACTCGTTGCGGGGAGCGTCCCGGTAGGCGTGTTCGATGGTGCCCTCGGCGATCGCGATCGCGACCCCGAACACCCGGGGATCGGTGTGTGCGGGCATCGCCCCGGATTTCAGCAGCAGGTGGCCGAACGAGTGCGCGCAGCGGCGCTGATGGACGTGGACCACGGCGCTGTCGCCGTAGGTGAAGTAGAGCGCGACGAATTCGAGATGCCGCAGGAAGTGGGTGCGATGCACGGCGGCGAACAGGTCGATGGCGTGCGGGATGCTGTCCGCGCGAAGCGTTTCGATCTCCGCCGCGACCCGCCGGTCGATCCGGTCCATGTCGCGGTCGAGTAGCTGGCGGAACACCGCCTCTCGATTGGCGAAGAACTGGTAGAGCGTCGCGATCGGCACGGCGGCGCGCTCGGCGATCGCGCGGGTCGTCACGGCGTCCACGCCGTGCTCGTCCACGAGTTCCCGTGCCGCGTCCAGGATGCGCTCGACACGTTCCCTGCTGCGCGACTGCACAGGTGCGCGTCGGAGGCGCCCCGACTCGGACACGCGATCATGATCGCAGACGACTCGGCGTGGCGGCAAACATGAGCGGAACATGACTTTTCGTCCGAGCGGCCAGGTAGCGGCGTGAAGTGAACATTACTGTTTGGTGGGTCGCGCGAAGAAGTCTCGCGACTGGAGTCGATTTGCGAAACATCCACTTGCGCAGGCAAGTTGGCCGTGCGAACATAGCCGCCAGCGGAAATGGGATGCGAGATGGATTGTGGCGAAATAGATTTGAATATTTTTGCGGTTCGCCCATGACGCAAGGAGTTTCATTGAGAGCATTTGGTGAGCGGGCGATCCATATCAAAATGATGGGCGAGTTCGCCATTTCGGTCGCCGATGCGGATTGCGTTCGGTGGCGTGCGAGCAAGGCACGATCGCTGTTCGGAGTGTTGCTCGTGAACCGCAACAGCGTCGTGGGCAAGGAGCGGCTACGAGAGTTGTTGTGGCCGGACATCGATGGGCCCAGTACGTCGTTGAAGGTTACGGTGCACGCCCTGCGCAGAACGTTGGATGCCCACTTCGGAGCCGAACGGCGAGACCTGCGCATCGAGTTCCGGGATTTCGGCTACATCATGGACGTGAGTAACGATGTGATCGTCGATTGCCAGGAATTCGAGCGGTATACGGCGGCCGCACGTGAGGCCGCCGCGCGGGGCCTGCGGGAGGCGGCGCTGGACCTGTATCGACGGGCCGCCGCACTCTACTCGGGCGAGTTTCTCGACGGAGAGTCCGACAGCTGGGTGATCGAGCACCGGCACTGGCTGCGTTCGATGATCCTGAGCGCGTTGCACACGCTGGCCGAATACGCGCTCGAGGCAGGAGAACTCGCCGACGCCGCCGACGCGTGCCGCCGCACGCTGGCCATCGATACGGCGAACGAGGCGGCTTTTCGCCGACTGATGACGATCCACGCCCGGCGCGGGGAGCTGCAGCAGGCGGAACAGTGGTACGCGCTGTGTGCGCAACGTCTGCGGGAGCAGTTCGAAATCGATCCCAACCAGGACACGCGGTCGCTGCGGCATCGCCTGCTCGGCAGCGAATTCCTGGAGGGTTCCCGCCCGGTCCGTGCCGGCCGCCGGGCTCGCGACGGCGTCTCGAATCGACTGGGCTCGATCGCCTGACCGCGGATCATCTGCCGGGGACCGCGGTGGGCGTGCTCAATAGCCGGGCCCGCCGGGTGAGGGTGAGGCCGATTCCCTCGGCGGCCGCGCGGACCGATGCCGCGTGGGCGTCCGGATGGAACCGGTGGGACGGGCCCGCCACACTGATCGCCGCCACCACCTGGTCCGCGTCGCGGATCGGAGCGGATACGCACACCAGGCCGGGGGCAGACTCCTCGAATTCGAAGGCCACGCCGTCCGCCGCGATCCGATCGAGCTGTTTGCGCAGCGTGCCCGGCTGGACCATCGTCCGCGGAGTGTAGCGACGCAGCGGCCCTGCCAGTACCTGATCCCGGAGCGCCGCATCGGCATTGGCCAGCAGCACCTTGCCGATGGCCGTGCAGTGCACCGGCATGCGGCCTCCGATCCGGGACGGAGCGCTGGCCTGCCGCCGTCCGCCGATCTTCGTCAGGTACACGACATCCGTGCCGTCGAGGACGCCCAGATGCACGGTCTCGTGAATACGTGCGTTCAGCTCCTCGAGGAACGGAATGGCCACCTCGAGCAGACTCCGCTCGACCGACGCGCGCATCCCCAGCTCGAACAGATGCCCGCCGAGCCGATATCCGGCCTCGGTCCGGTCCAGGAGCCGCACCGTCACCATGTCCGACAGCACCCGGTGCAAGGTGCCCTTCGGAATGCGGGTCCGCCGCGCGAGTTCGGCGAGGCTCAACGGGGAGTCGTCGATCGAGAACGCCTCGAGTACCGCCATGGTCTTGCCCAGAACGGTCGAACCGTCCACCACTCGACCGGCAACTTCAGATGACATCGTCGACCTCCAACCCTGCGGGCCCAGCCCACTCTATCCGGCGGCCGTTCGACTCAGTGGAACGGAATGCTGGCGGGTGCGTCCTGCCTGCGATGACAGTGAGATCACTGTTCCAGCCTTCGTCACGAATCCGGGGTTCCGAATGCCACTACCTCCAAGCCTTGACCGACCCTCCGCGGACGCGGACACCGCCGCGATCGCCGCCGACATGCTCGGCGCGGCTGCCCGCTCCGGCACCCCGTGCGCGCCGGTACGCGATCTGATCGGTGCCGACGACATAGCCGCGGCATATGCCGTGCAGGAACTGCTGACCGCCGAGCGCATCGCGGCAGGCGCCCGGGTTGTCGGCCGCAAGATCGGCCTGACCTCCCCGGCCGTGCAGCGGCAGCTCGGCGTCGACCAACCGGACTTCGGAGTGTTGTTCGACGACATGCACTACCGGCAGGACACGCCCGTGCCGCTGAGCCGGCTCCTGCAACCGAAGGTCGAAGCCGAAGTCGCGTTCGTGCTCGCGCAGGACCTGGTGGACGGCTCGCTCGACGACGAGCAGGTTCGCGGTGCGGTCGGCTATGCGGTGGCCGCGCTCGAGATCGTCGACAGCCGCATCGCGGGCTGGGACATCACGTTCGGCGACACCGTCGCCGACAACGCCTCCAGCGGCCTGTTCGTCCTCGGCTCCGAACGCCGCACCCTCGATACCTTCGACCCCGTTTCGGTGCGGATGCGGATGGCGATCGACGGTGTCCAGGTGTCGACCGGAACCGGCGCCGCCTGCCTCGGCGACCCGCTGCACGCCCTGGCCTGGCTGGCGCGGACCACCCGCGAGTTCGGTCGGCCACTGCGCGCCGGGCAGATCGTGCTCTCCGGAGCGCTCGGACCCATGGCCCCGATCCAGGGCCCCGCCACCGTCACCGCGGACATCATCGGACTCGGCTCGGTGACCGCGAACTTCGTCCAGGAGTGAGAATCATGAACGACAAACCCGCCGGGCTGAAGGTCGCGGTGATCGGGTCGGGCAATATCGGCACCGATCTCATGATCAAGGTGATCCGGCACTCGGACGTGCTGACGATGGGTGCGATGGTCGGCATCGACCCGGAATCCGATGGACTCGCCCGCGCCCGCCGGTTCGGCATCCCGACCACGGCCGCCGGCGTCGAGGGTCTGCTGAAGCTGCCGAACTTCGACGAGATCGACGTGGTCTTCGACGCGACCTCCGCCAAAGCCCACGCCGCCCACGCCGCGGTGCTCGAACCGCTCGGCAAACGCCTGATCGATCTGACGCCGGCCGCGCTCGGCCCGTTCGTCGTACCGGCGGTGAACCTCGACGAACATCGGCACGCGCCCAACGTCAACATGGTCACCTGCGGCGGGCAGGCCACCATCCCGATCGTCGCCGCCGTCTCCCGCGTCGTACCGGTCGCCTACGCCGAGATCGTCGCGTCCATCGCCTCGAAGTCCGCGGGGCCGGGTACCCGCGCCAATATCGACGAGTTCACCGAGACCACCGCGCACGCGATCGAAACGGTCGGGGGCGCCCAGCGCGGCAAGGCCATCATCATCCTCAATCCCGCGGACCCGCCGCTGATCATGCGCGATACCGTGCTGTGCCTGATCACGGCGCCCGATTCCGGCACGCACCGGGCGATTCGCGAATCGGTGGAGCGGATGGTCGCGCAGGTGGCCACCTACGTGCCCGGCTACCGCCTCAAGCAACGAGTTCAGATCAGCGCCGTCCCGCAGGATCAGCCGGTGCGCACCCTGCTCGGCCCGGACACGGCGGCCGCGCCCACGCATCAGGTGTCGGTCTTCCTGGAAGTCGAAGGAGCCGCCCACTACCTCCCGGCGTACGCGGGCAACCTCGACATCATGACCTCGGCGGCGGTGCGCTACGCCGAATCCATCGCCGACACGATCGCCGCCCCCCCGGCAGAACAGGAAGCGCTCCGGTGACCACCCAGCTGTTCATCCAAGACGTCACACTCCGCGACGGCATGCACGCGGTGCGCCACCGCATCACGCCCGCCGACGTCGGCCGGATCGTGGCCGCGCTCGACGCGGCGGGTGTCGACGGCATCGAAGTCGCCCACGGCGACGGTCTCGCCGGAGGCAGCTTGAACTACGGGCCCGGCAGCAACACCGACTGGGAATGGATCGAGGCCGCCGCCGCCAATCTCACGAACGCTCGGCTGACCACGCTGCTGCTGCCCGGCATCGGCACCATCGAAGAACTGAAGCACGCCTACCGGCTGGGTGTCCGGTCGGTGCGCGTGGCCACCCACTGCACCGAAGCCGATGTGTCGGCCCAGCACATCGCCACCGCACGGGAACTCGGCATGGACGTCTCCGGATTCCTGATGATGTCGCACATGGCCGAACCGGCTCGCCTCGCCGAACAGGCGAAAATGATGGAATCGTATGGGGCGCAATGCGTTTACGTCACCGATTCCGGTGGCCGGCTGACCATGAACGGTGTCCGTGACCGGGTTCGCGCCTATCGTCAGGTGCTCGATCCGGGCACCGAGATCGGCATTCACGCGCACGAGAACCTCTCGCTGTCGGTGGCCAATTCGGTGGTGGCGGTCGAAGAAGGCGTCACCCGGGTCGACGCCTCGCTCGCCGGACACGGCGCGGGAGCGGGCAACTGCCCGATCGAACCTTTCGTCGCGGTCGCCGACCTGGCCGGCTGGAAGCACAACTGCGATCTGTTCGCTCTGCAGGACGCCGCCGACGACCTGGTGCGGCCGCTGCAGGATCGTCCGGTGCGGGTGGACCGCGAAACCCTCACCCTCGGATACGCCGGGGTCTACTCGTCCTTCCTGCGCCATGCCGAAGCGGCGTCGCGGCGCTACGGCATCGACGTGCGCACGATCCTGCTCGAGGTGGGACGCCGCGGGCTGGTCGGCGGACAAGAGGACCTGATCGTCGACATAGCCCTGGACTTGCTCTCCGCCGCCGACAACGCGACAGCCTGACGGGAGGGGCAGCGCCTTGCCCAGGTCCTGCTGGGTGTCCGTTCCGGCTGACGGTTGCAGTTTCACGACCGCTGGAGTGGAGCCCGGTCAGCGTCAGCTCAACGGACCGACCATGTTTGTGAGGACGTGACGAATGTGAGCTCGGACTGATGCGTCAGCTCGAGCGCGCCGGGGCCACCATGCTCGACTGTCCGATCAGTGGTAGTCCCGGAATGGTCGGCCCGCGCCTGGCCACCGTCTTCGCCTCCGGAGCGGCGGAGGCGATCGATCGAGTGGCCGATGGGGCCGGGCCTTTCCGCATTCAGAGGGTGCCGTTTTCGATGTCGCGTTTCAGCGCCGCCTGGTACGCCTGGTGGGATGAGACGCCGTTGTCGACGGTGAAGTTGATGAGCAGCGGGTTGGCGATGAAGGTGAGGTGCTCGTTCACCGAGGTGGTGCCGTTGCCGTTGTCGATGAAGGTCACCTTCTGATGGGTGATGACGCCGGGCGAGTCATAGCTGTCGGTGAGGTAGTAGTGATCGACCGGGTAGAGGCGTTGTTCGGCCTGGGTTTTCGCGGGGTAGTCGACCGAGCCCATCGGGATGTTCTCCAGCGCGGTGAAATCGATGGTCTCGGTGGCGCTGTCGGTGCAGGTGCGATGCACGATGATGTCCTTCAGGAACGGATGCCGCCCGATGTCGTTGCGCAGGTTCGAGTACACCGTCCATACCTTGGCGATCGGCGCATTGATGGTGATCGGCAGATCGACCGTCCGCGACGACGTGCCGGACGACGGACTCTTCTGCTCGGCCTGATACGTGGCCCAGCCGGTCTGCCAGCCGGCGGTGTAGGCGTTCGGGGTGTCGGTACAGGTCGGTGCGGAATCCGCCTGCGCCACCGGTGAACCCGCCGCGAACGACAGGGCCATTGCGCATCCCACAAGATATTTCACGGGCGGACTGTAACGTGTTCTCGCGCCCGATCGCGAGGCGCTCCCGAATTCGAGACCGAACCGTATGAATTGTGCTGTGCGGCCCGCCCACCAGCAATGCACGGTTCGAATGACTGTCCGGCCGGCCGCCCGTCGGAAGGACGAGCCGGCCGGACGCGAGTCAGCTCCGCGCGGCCGGCACGCCGAGCAGCGCGGCCAATGCCGCAGCGGTGCCGGGGAATCGCTCGAGCAGGCCGGTTACCTTGTGGTTTCCCGCCGGGCCGGCCTCCTGCCAGCCGCCCTCGATGCCGAGCAGTCCGCTGAGCGCGTCGCAGGCGGCGGGGTGGGCGGCCAGCAGTTCGGTGACCGGCCCGCGCGGTGCGGCGGCCACCGGCGGTGCGGCCGTGGTGAATTCGGCCGACCAGGGCGGGACGAAGGCGTCCACGGCGGGCAGCGCGGCGGGGAAGGTGCGGCCCGCTTCCCGGACCAGGCCCGGGATCAGGTCGCCCGCCTGATCCTTCAGGGTGGTGATCAACTTCGGCAGCCAGGGCAGCAGCACCGGGTCCGGCAGCGTGCCGAAGGCCTTCGACAATAGTTCCACCACAAAGGGTTTCAGTGCCGGAGCCGGGTCGATGGCCTGCACGAAACCGCTCACGTACTGCGGAACCGTCGGCAGCACCAGCGGATTGGCCAGCATCCCGTCGCACCGCGCGCGCAGCTCGGCCATGGTCAGCAGGCCGAGCTGGAACCGCGCCGCCCACAGCAGGGCCACCTTGGCCGGCGCCTCCGGATGTGATTGCAGCACCGCCAGTTCCAGCTGGGTGTGATCGCAGCCCAGCGACAGCGCCAGATTCTCCATCCCGAACAGGAACCCCAGCATGGCCGCCACCTGCGCCGGCCCGGTCTCCTCGGCGGCGAAGGCGGTGGGCAGCAGGGTGCAGTAATGTGCGTACCCGGCTGTGACGAACCGTTCGCACCACGCCGGTAGGCCGTCCTCGGTGGAGCGGAAGTAGTTGAGCAGCACCCGGATCCGCCGCAGCACGACGGGCGCGTCGTCCACTGTCCGTTCGGCGGCGAGGAGTTCGACCGCGCGGTGGCCCAGCTCGTCGGCGAGCCGGACCGAGCCCAGATACACCAGCGCGTCCTCGACCGCACCCAGTGCCACGGCCGCGGTCGCGTCCGGCGCGGCGACCGCGCGCCGCAGGCGCTGCTCCAGCACCTGCTCCACCGACACGCCCTCGTACCCGAGTTCCACCAGTGAGCGCTGGTGTTTGCCGAGCCCGATGTCCCAGCTCTCCTGGATCGAGGTCTCACCCAGTCCGCGCGAGCCCATGATGGGCCGCAGCGCGTCCTGCGGCAGCAGCCTGCGCAGCAGCCACAGCAGATCCGAGCAGGACCGCAGGTCCGGATTCGCTTTCAGGTCCAGCAACGCGCGTTGCAGCGTCCGCTTGGACAGATCCAGTCCCAGCGGTGCCAGCCGGTCGAGCACGTCGCGGGCCAGCGGCGGCAGCGCCGCGTACCCGACCTGGCCGATGCGGTCGCCGCCGAGCAGGATCTCGCACAGCCGCCGCACATCCCGCCGCCCCGGCACCCGGTCCTTCTCGAGGCAGGTGACGGCCGCGTCCTGGAAGTCGTACGGCGTCGGACGGGCGCGATTGCGCAAGCCCGCCAGCAGGATCGAGGTCTCGAAGATGGCGATGGCGTCGGCGGTGCTGGCCAGGTAGCCGTTGCGCCGGGCCAGCCGGACGATATCCACCGACCATTCCAGGAGCTCGGCCTCGTCGAGCGGGTCCAGGACCGGTGGCCGGGACAGGAAGCCCGAAAGCCGATCCGTCACATCGGTTTCCGTTTCCGCCGGAAGTGGCGGCTTCTTTGCGCGCTTCTTCGCCCCCTGCTGGCCTTCCAGCTGGAACGACTGCAATTTGCCGCGCCGCAATCCCTTCGCCCAGGTGGCCGCCGCGATCGACACCGCGCCGCCGGCCAGCCCGAACTGCGCCTCGATGGCGGAGTGGCTGGACGGGATCAGCCCGTAGTGCCATTTGGTGGCCGAGCGCGGCGAGATCTCGAACGGCTCCGACGCGGCCAGTCCGAACTGTTCGACCGGGCTGGCCGCATGGGCCGCGCCGCACACGTACAACGCCTGTGCCGGATCGATGTCGTTGGCGGCCAAGTGTTCCCGCATCCGGGTCCACATGTGCCGTTCGCGGTCCTCGTCCTCGACGGTGCTGCCGCGCCGCAGCCGCCGGAACAGGCTGCCGATCATCACCATGACCTGGCGGTAGGTGTCGTAGTCGGCGTCCACCAGGGGCTGCTCGACGTACTGGTCCCACCATTCCGACCAGTGCCGGACCTTGCCGTGGTGCAGCAGGTGTTCTTCCAGTTCGGCGAAACGCGGTCGCAGATCACCGATTTCGAGGCCGACCGCGCCGCCGTGCAGGCCGTCGTCCTCGGCCTGCTCGCCGTCGGCGGGTGTCTCGGACTGCTTCGCCTCGGGAGCCCACTGGAAGACGTGATCGGTGGACCGATCCACCAGCACCAGTTCGACGCCCGGCGTATCGAGCGCGTAGGCGATGGCCTGGTACTCGGCCGACGATTCGGTGATCGGCGCGACCACCGACAGCGGCGCCCATTCCGCGGGGAAGCCCTCGATCTCGGTGGCGAAGGCCTGCAGCGCAATCGGCAGGCGGCAGTTGCGCAGCTCGTCCAGCAGCGGCCGCATGTCCTCGCACAATTCCAGGTAGATGACGCTCGGCTGCTTCTCGCGCAGCCGTCGCACCATGGCCAGACCGGAGGCGGGCGAGTGGTGGCAGACCGGGAAGATCTCCAGCCGCTCCGACAGCGCCCGGTCGACATCGTCGACGATGCCCGCCAGGATGTCGCCCGCCGCCCCGGGTGCGCCGGCGAACGCGACGGCCGCGTCCGCCAGCTGATCCCGCAGCGCGGCAAAGGTATTCGGCGCGAGGCCGGTGCCGGGCCCGCTCACGAGAGCCTCGCGATCGCCGCCCGGCCGCCCTCGAGGAATTCGCCCCAGGCGGCATCGCCCTTCTTGTCCTTGGTGCGCGGCTCGACGACGCCGTGCAGGTACTTGTTGAGAATGGCCAGGTCCTCGGGCGTGCGCCGGGCCAGCGACCCGACCAGGGAACCGGCGAGGGTCTCCGCGCGCAGTTCCTTCGCACCGAAGAACTGGCTGTGCAGGATGGCGTCCTCGAGTACGCCGATCTGCTCGGCGGTGGACAGTGCCGACTCCAGCTTGTCGTCGTCGCTGGTGGCGGCGGCCGCGGCGGCGCGCAGATCGGCGAAGCTCTCCAGCAGGATGTCCAGCAGTGTGGGCGGCAGTTCCAGCTCGATGGAGTGGCGGCGCAGCAGTTCCGCGGTGCGGAAGCGCACGATCTCCGCCTCGCTCTTCTTGTTGGACACCACCGGGATTCGCACGAAGTTGAAGCGCCGCTTGAGCGCCGAGGACAGGTCGTTCACGCCGCGGTCGCGGCTGTTGGCGGTGGCGATGATGGAGAAGCCAGGCTGCGCGAACACCACATTGTCGTCATCGAGTTCGGGGATCGAGACGTACTTCTCCGACAGGATGGAGATCAGCGCGTCCTGCACATCGCTGGTGGAGCGGGTGAGCTCCTCGAAGCGGCCGATCACGCCCTGCTCCATGGCGGTCATGATCGGGGACGGGATCATCGACTCTCGCGACTGCCCCTTGGCGATGACCATGGAGATGTTCCACGAGTACTTGATGTGGTCCTCGGTGGTGCCAGCGGTGCCCTGCACCACCAGCGTGGAATTGCGGCTGATGGCCGCCGACAGCAACTCGGCCAGCCAGCTCTTGCCGGTACCCGGATCGCCGATGAGCAGCAGACCCCGGTCCGAGGCCAGCGTGACAATGCTGCGCTCGACGAAACTGCGGTCGCCGAACCACTTCTGCTCGACCTCGCGGTCCAGTCCGTCGGCGCGTTCGGAGCCGAGTATGAACAGCCGCACCATCTTCGGGCTCAGCCGCCACGCGAACGGCTTGGGGCCGTCGTCGATGGACTCCAGCCAATCCAGTTCCTCGGCGTACTTGACCTCGGCGGGGGCGCGCAAAACGTCGTTCATGATGGCTGGTCTCCTAGTCGAGAAAGTTCTTGAGTTCGTGCACGAGCTTCTGGATGCGTCCGGAAATCACCGGGGTGCCAAGGTTTTTGAACCGTTCGCGGAACCACGGGTTGACGCTCTGGTGGCCGGAGCTGTTCACCGAGCCCACCGGGATGAGCTTCACCCCGGAGCGGTGCACCGCCTCCATGGCCTCGAACAGCGGCTGGGAACGATCGAACTCGTAGAAGTCCGAAATCCACACCAGCACGGTGTTCTTCGGGTCGGTGATCTTGGGCTGGGCCATGGCCATGGCGACCGGGCCGTCGTTACCGCCACCGAGATTGGTGCGCAACAGCACCTCGAACGGGTCGTGCACCCACGGGGTGAGATCCAGGGCGCGGGTGTCGTAGGCGATGAGATGCACATCCACCTTGGGCAGGCCCGCGAAGATCGACGCCAGGATGGTGCAGTTCACCATGGAGTCGACCATGGAACCCGACTGGTCCACCACCACGATCATGCGGGCGGGGACGGTGCGCTTGGCGGTCTGGCGGTAGTAGAGCCGGTCGACGTACAGCCGCTCGTCCTGGGGGTTCCAGTTGGGCAGGTTCTTCCAGATCGTCCGGTCCACATCCAGATTGCGCAGGATGCGCTTGGGCGGGACCGAGCGGTCGACGGTGCCCACACTGGTCTGCTGCACCTGGGTGCGCAGCACTTCGGCGACCTCGTCGATGTAGCGGCGGATGAGGCGTTTGGCATTGGCCAGGGCCACACCGGACAGATTGTGCTTGTCGCGCAACAGTTGTTCGATGAGCGACATGCTCGGGGTGAGCTGGGCGGCCAGGTGCGGATCGGCGAGCACCTCGCGCAGCCGCATGCGGGACACCAGCTCACCTTCGAGACCGGTGAGCACGCCTTGCACGGCGCCCGCCTGCTCCTCGCCCAGGCAGCGCCGCAGCCAGTTCGCATCGGACTGCCAGCCCGCCAGCTGGGTGGCGCTGACCTGGCCGGAGCCGGTGGCGAAGACGTTCAGCAGCAGCTTGGAAACCAGTGCGGCGGTGCGGACATCGGCCGCGCCGATGGATCGGGGCGCGGCGTCTTGGGTCTCGTCTTCGGCTGCCGCTCCCTCGGCCGCGGAGTCCCCGTTTTCGGAGAAGTCGAGGCTTTCGAACTCGGCTTGCATCTCCGGATAGCGTTGCACCACATTGTCGATGGAGATACCGGGATCGAGCACGGCCAGCGGCAGACCCAGATCGTCGACGATGCCCGCGCTGGCCTGCTCCAGCGCCGGTTGCTGATCTCCGGTGAAGACACCGGCCAGCAGCCGCCAGTACAGGATCTGGCGTCGCGTTTCATGATTCGTCATTTGCGCAGCAACCGTCCCGCGCGCTCACGCAGCACCGCTACGGCATCGCCCGACTTGGCCTGTGCCTTGGCGACTTTCGGATCCGTCGGGCCGAGCGCCCAATCACCGTTGTGGAAGGCGGTGAGCGCGCCCTTGACCTTGCGCTGCACTGCCAGCGGCCGCACCGACCAGACGCCCGCCTCCCAGCGCAGCAGTCCGATCATGGTGCTGGACCCGGTCACCCCGGCCGGAGTGAGCGGACCGGCGGACGGCAGCGCGTCCAGCTCCACCCGGATCCGCTGGTCACCCATCTCCAGTACGCCGTCGCGGAACCGGTACCCCTCGAGCACAACCGGTTCGGCGATGTGCACCGGATCGCGATCCAGTGGCGCGACGGCCGGGGCCTGCGCCTGCGGCAGTTGCACGGTGGCGGTGACGAACGGATCGGCGGCCTCCCCAGCCTTCGCCCGATCGTCATCCCACAGCAGGTCACCGGTCGCCGTCAGCGGCATATGGGTGAGCTCCAGCGCGCGCTGCCCGGCCAGCGCGGTGAGCAACTGGCGATGCGCACCCAGCAGTTGCCACACCGCCGGTCCCACAATGGTGTCCACCTTGGCCGCCGCCACCGACACCCGCACCCGGCGGGCCGGTGCGCCCGCGACCTCGAGCACGCCGTGCACCTGTGCCTGTACCGCGGTTCCGTGCTCGTGCAGGTCCACGCCGAGCGGGAGCAGACGACCCGAAACCGGCTCGATGGCAGGTGATTCCGCGCCGCGCCAGGACAGCAGCAGAGCGCGCGTCCACAGATCGGCCCAGCGTCGCGCGGGCACCCGGTCCATGGTGGCGATCGGCGCGGACGCGCCCAGTTCGGCGGTGAAGCCATCCAGCAGCATCGCCAGCCGCCGCAGCGCGGGTTCGGCCAGCAGCGACTCCACGGTCTGATCCGCGGCCGCCACCAGGTCGTGGTCCACGCCGCGCCATCCGGCGATGGCCAGTTCACCCAGCCAGGCGCGGGAACCCGCCGCGAGCGGGCTCGGTGCGGCCGCTTCCGGCGTCGCCGTCCACTCGGATCGATTGCGGCCCATGGCCGTATCGGCCTGGCCGACCAGTGCGTCGTGCACCGCGCCCAGCAGGGCGGCCCGGGCGGCGGCCAGCGCCGACAGCTCATCCGCGCCGATCGCCCCCGTGCTCACCTTCGACACTGCCGCCGAAACCGCCTCGGCCAGAGGCGAACCCGCCACCGCCGCGGCCAGTGCCGCCAGCGCCGCGCTCTGCGGTTCGGAAACCCGGGCGAAGCCATTGACCAGAGCGGAATCGAAGCCGTTCACCGCATCCAGGGCTGCCCCTACGCCGGCGGGCGCATCCACCAGCGCGGCCAGTTGTACCGCCTGCATCAGCGACCCACCCCCGCCGGGAACCAGTGCAGCTCCGGAATCGGCGTCGCGCTACCCGGCAGCTCCAGATAGGTCAGATGCCGCAGGAACCGGCTGAACACCGCGGCGGCCGGAGCCGGATCGCGAGTTCCATTGAGGCAGTGGGCAAGCCGAGAACCCTCGGGGACCTCGACCCGCAGGAACCGTGCCACCCGGTCCTGTCCGTACTGGAGCACCGCTTCATCGATCAGCGCGTCCAGATGCTTGCAGCCCCACCCCTGGTTCAACCCGCCGCACGGCCGGTTGTTGTTGGTGCTGCAGCTCAGCCCGTGCGTCCCCGCGGTCACCGATGCCACGTACACCCGTGAGATATCGGAGCCACTCGACACCACCCCCTGCAGGCGTCCGTCGGCCAGCTCGACGAACGGCACCTTGTTCAATTTCCGCGGCGCGACAGCGGGCAAAACCCGCACCACAGAAGCGCTTTCCCAAGCCGGTTCACCCGGCGTGGCACTCGGATTCGAGGCCATCGTTCTCCCTCCCGGTCGATCACGATGCGCCCAAGGTATGTGACCCCACCGACAAGTCCCGCCCCATCCCCGAAACGGCTGGTGAGGGCCCCTTCCTACGGCACCTCCCGGGCCCACCCGCCGGCGACGGCGGCTGCCGTGAACGGAGCCCCCGCCGCCCGAAGTGGACGTATTTCACTGACTCGCAACGCAATTCCGATTCCTGGCTCGGGAAGCTGTGCAATTCATCGCCATTCGCCTCGCCCTGTGCCGTGACCCGGCAGGTCAACCGGCAACGGTCACTCTGATTTCCGTCGCATCTGTGCCTATGGATGGTCCCCTCGGCTCGACGAAGATTCGGAGCGCTCCGCCGGCTCGCCGCGCGATAAAATCGATCATGGCTCGGGGTTTCAGCTCGGGGTGATGCGCAATGGGTGATCGGCCGACCGGCGATGCCACCGCTGCCTTCGATCCATTGGCCGATCGGGCGGTGAGTGAGCGGTCGAGCGCGCTGATCGCGAGTGACGAACTCGAGCCGGGAGATCGGATCGACGATTTCGATCTGCTGCTGGAGCTGGGCCACGGCTCGTTCGCCAAGGTGTTCCTGGCGCGGCAGCGCTCGATGCAGCGACTGGTGGCGGTCAAGGTTTCCACGGACCACGGCATCGAACCCCAGACGCTGGCCCGGCTGGAGCACGAGTACATCGTTCGTGTCTACGACCAGCGGGTGTTGCCGGAGCGCGGGCTGAAACTCCTGTACATGCAGTACCTGCCGGGGGGAACGCTGGCGGCGGTGCTGAAGCGGGTCCGCAAGACGCCGCCGGAGCTACGCAGCGGGCGGTTGCTACTGGACGCCGTCGACTCGGCGTTGGAGGCGAAGGGCGAGATCCGCACCACGGGCCTGCGGGTGCGTGAGGAGATCGCCGCCCTGTCGTGGCCGGAGACCGTGGCCTGGCTCGGACGCCGGCTCGCCGAGGCACTGGACTACGCCGAGCGACAGGGTGTACTGCACCGCGACATCAAGCCCGCGAACATCCTGCTCTCCGCTGACGGTGTGCCGAAGCTGGCCGATTTCAATATCAGTTTCAGCGGCCACCTCGCGGGCAGCAGTCCGGTGGCGTATTTCGGGGGGTCCCTGGCCTACATGTCGCCCGAGCATCTCGCGGCGAGCCACCCGACGCTGCCCGGTACGGTCGACGACTTGGACACGCGCAGTGACATCTACGCCCTCGGGGTCGTGTTGTGGGAGCTGCTGACCGGGCGGCGGCCGTTCCCCCGGGTCGAGGCGAAGGATTCGCAGGACTATGTCGAGCAGGAGCTCGCGCTCCGCCGCCGCCCGATCGCCGAGGAATTCCTGGACGACCTGCCCGCCGACTGCCCGGCCTCGCTGCGCCGTGTGCTGCTGACCTGTCTGTCGCCGCGACGGGACGATCGGTGGGCCAATGGCGCGGAGCTGGCTCAGCAATTCGAGCTGTGCCTCGACCCTCGGGCCCGGGATCTGGTCGACCCGCCGCAGCACTCCCGGCGGCCGACCGGACCGCTGTGGCCGTTGCCGATGATCGCGATAGCGATCGGCATACCGAATGTGGTGGCGGCTGGGTACAACTATTACTACAACAAAACGCTCATCATCAGTAAGCTCACGCCCGCAGCCCAGCGGTCGTTCGACTATGTCGCCTCGGTCCTGATTCCGCTCGCATTTGCGGTGGGCGGAATCCTGATTCTCTACGTATCACGCCGCCTCATTCGCGTGCCCATCGGTTTACGCATCGGATGGAACTACAGCGACGAGACCCTCACACGGACGCGTATCGATGCGCTGCGGCTCGGCAGCCGGGCGGCGCGGATCGCCTTCGTGTTCTGGGTGCTCTGCGGCGTGATCATCCCGGCGCTGCTGAACCTGATCGCCGGCGGCGTTCCACGCGGCACCTACGTGCATTCCGTGCTGGCGGTCGTCGTGTGCGGCGCAATCGCAGTGGCGTATCCGTATTTCGCGGTCACCTGGTACGTGGTGCGGTGCCTGTATCCCCTTTTCCTGGTGCACGGACGGTCCGACGCCGCCGATATCGACCATCTGGGCCGCCTCGCCGGGCGCACCGGTTTCTACCTCACCGTGGCCGCCGCGGTGCCGCTGGTCGGCGTGACCGGCATAACCTTCCTTCCAGGCGCGGAGATCGAATCGATTATCTGGGCGGTCCGGATTCTGTGCATCGGCGGCATCATCGGCTTCGTGCTCGCCTATCTGCTCTACGGCGTCATCGAGAAAGATATCGAGGCGCTCGAACGTGTTGCCTCCGCATCCGATACGTGTGCCGCGGGCACGGACGAGCCGAACCCCGATACGGCATCGGAGTCGTCTCGGCGGCAGAACTAGCGGCCGGGATCCCCACATGAGCGCGGCGGCTGCGCTGGTCCGAGCGGTGCGCGCGGCTGTCCGCGACCGGCATCGATCCGCATTGGCGAGTCTCGGTGGGTGCGGGTGCACGCCTGGGAGGGGACGCCGATAATGTGATGGCGGATGAGTTGTTCTACCGCTGTTGCTGACCCGAAGTCGCTGACCCGCCGTTTCGGGCGGGTGATGTGGCTGGTTCCGGCGTTGTGTGTGGCCTCCACCGCGCTGTGCCTGATGCTGCCCGTGTGGCCGTTCAAGCAGATCACCGGTGGGTTCATCGACCTGCAGGTGTATCGGCTGGGCGTGCAGACGCTATGGCACGGCGGGGATATGTACGGGCAGTTGCCGCAGACCACGATCGGGATCGGGCTGCCCTTCATCTATCCGCCGTTCTCCGCGCTGGTGCTGTCGCCGTTCGCGGCGTTGCCCTGGGACGTGGCTCGCACCGGGTTCTTCGTGACCTCGGTGGCCGCGCTGGCGATTTCGTTCTATCTGGTGGCACTGCGGGTGTGGCCGGGGGAGAGCCGGCAGCGACTCGGGCTGTGGGTGACCGCGTGCGCCACACCGCTGGCCCTGCTGCTGGAGCCGACCCACTCGACGCTGGATTTCGGGCAGGTCAATCTGCTGCTGATGGTGCTCGTGGTGGCCGACTGCCTGACGGAGAAGCCGAAGTGGCGGCGCGGCATGCTGATCGGTATCGCGGCCGCGGTGAAGCTGACACCGGCCGCGTTCATCCTCTACTTCCTGATCCGCCGTGATTACAAGGCCGCCGTCACGGCCGCGATCACCGGTGCCGTGGCGACCGCGCTGACCTTTGCCGTATTGCCGCAGGCATCGGTGAAGTACTGGTTCGGCGGGTTGGGCAATGTGTCGGGGCTCAGCGGTTCGGCATTCCACACCAATCAGTCGATTCAGGCGGTGCTGGCCCGGTTCGAGATCCACAAGCCACTGCTCACGATCCTGTGGCTGGTGCTGAGCGCCGCACTGCTGGCGCTGGTGGTGCCCGCCATGCGCCGCGCGGCGGGCTTCCCGCCGCTGGCGCTCGGGATCAACGCGGTCTTCACGCTGCTGGTGTCCCCGATCTCCTGGTCGCACCACTGGATCTGGATCGCCCCGGCCCTGCTGGCGATGCTCGGTTACGCGACCCGGTTGCCCTGGCGCCGTGCCGCGGGCTGGTACCTGGTCACCGCGATCACGGCCGCGATCTTCGTGATCGGCCCGCAGAATTGGCTCCCGGACGGCGAACATCGCGAATCGCACTGGACGCCTTGGCAGCACCTCATCGGCAACACCTACGTCTGGTTCAGCGTGCTGCTGGTGGCCCTGTTCCTGCTCAGCACCCGGCGTACGCGGCCGGTCGATCAGAACCCTGCGGTTGGTGCGCTGGTCCGTTAGGTCCCTTCCTGTTTCACCATTTTCCTGCCTCAGCTCGCGGTAACGCACCGCGACTGGCTGGTGCGGTGTGGCGCACGGCGGCGCGTCGCCGTCGATGTTTCTGTGCCCGAGGATGATTCGCCGGGATTGCGGGTCGGGGAGACGTTTCCGGGGGCGGGATATCCGGTGCTGGACCGCCCGCCCGCCTGGGCGAGGGTCGCCGATATCGGATGACGGCGCGGGCTGCCACGGCCGGGATGGTTGACGGCGGTACGGGTGTGGCGCATGGTGGGCCGATGGGCGATGACGTGCGGGCCGGGTTGAAGTTCTCCAGTCTCGACAGTCCCTTGTTCGACGGGGCCGAGGCCACCAAGGGCGAATTGATCGACTACCTGGAGGCGATCGGCGAGCGGATGGTGCCGGCATTGCGGGAGCGGCCGCTGTCGGTGGTGCGGGTGCGGCCGGGGCAGGAGCCGTTCATGCAGAAGAACCTGCCCAAGTACACACCGGAGTGGGTGCGGCGGGTGACGCTGTGGGCGGGCAGCTCGAAACGAGAGGTGTCCTATGCGCTGTGCGATGACGTGCGGACGTTGCTGTGGTTCGGGAATCAGCGCGCGGTGGAGTACCACGTGACACTGCTGTACGCGGAGGGCCTCGCCGACTATTCCGGCAGCCCAACGCATCTCGTGCTGGATATCGATCCGGCGCCGGATCAGCCCTTCACCCGGGTGGTCGGGGCCGCGCAGCTCGTTCGGGAAGCGCTGGCAGCGGATGGGCTGGCGGGCGCGGTGAAAACCAGTGGCGCCAAGGGCGTGCACATCTTCGTCCCGGTGGCGCCGGGCGTCGATCTCGAGGATGCCGCGGCGGCGACCCGGGCGATCGCCGCGCGCGCCGAACGTCTCGATCCACAGCTCGCCACCACGGCGTTCATTCGAGAAGATCGGGGCGGCAAGGTCTTTCTCGATTCGACCCGCGCCGGCGGCGCGACGGTGGTGTCGGTCTACAGCCCGCGGATCCGCCCGGGCGCGACCGTCTCGTTCCCGGTCGCCTGGGCGGACCTGCCCGGCGTCGACCCGCACGACTTCACGATTCGTACGGTGGCCAAGATGCTCGGCGACCGCGATCCCTGGGCCGAGGCCATGCCCGAACCCCAGTCTCTCCCAGCCGATCTCATCGCGGAGGGGCACACCATCCCGGTGGCGCGGGTGCAGGCCATGCACGAGGGCAAGCGCCGCGCCCGCGCCCGCCGGGAGAACTGACTCAGGCCGCCGTGTTCCGGGTCAGCATGTGCTCGTCGGCGTCGTGCTGGATGAATCCGCATCTATTCGAGAAAAGGCACGCGGAAATAGGCGAGCGCCAGGGGCGCGGCCGAATACCGGAAAGAGTTACCAGCGTGACAGGAGCGCCGCCTATCGAGGTGCGGTATTGCACGTAGGCAAGGCCCGGGAATTGTGAAAAGCTTGTATTTATATGCGCTGGCCATGTCGCGAATCGTCCACCGCGTCGCCGATCGCATGATTCGGGCGGTTCGCCTACGCTGGTCGGCGTGATGAGAGCGGTGGGCGCGGTGGCGGGGATCGCCCTGATCGGGGCGGCGATCGCGGGCTGCGGCGGTTCGTCGAATCAGCAGGCGGCCCCGGCCACGACCACATCCAAGGCGGCGGTGATGCCGGCGCCGAACACCGTCGGACTGTGCGGCGGGGTGGCCGATGCCGATGTCGGTCAGGCGACCGGGCTCAATGGGCTGCAGCGAGTGGCGGTGAATCCGCTCGGATGTGCGTGGCAGCGGCCCGCGGGCGGTGACTACGCGGTGGTATTCCACTGGTTCCGGGGCAGTCCGCTCGCGGACCGCCGGACTCAGATCACCGACGCGCGCCCGTCCGATGTTCAGGTGGCCGGGCAATCCGGCATCGAATGGCAGGGGCCGCAGTCGTGCGAGGTGGCACTTCCGTTCGGGGACAGCGATTTCATCGACTGGTCGGAGCGGGCCGCGATCACCGAGACCGCCAAGCAGTCCTGTCAGGGACTGGAACAGCTGGCGGCGTCCACTCTGACGAAGGCTGGGCAGGGGTAATGCGTCGGATTCGAGCGCGAATCGCCTTGGCGGTCTTACTGATCGCCGCACTCTCGGGGTGTTCGCAGGGTCCGAGGGAATCACCCGTGCGCGCCGCCGACGCCCCGAACCTGCTGGCCGGCTGCGGCCCGCTGGAGGATCAGAAGATCGCGAGCAACCTGCACGTCTCGGGCCTCGAGCAGCAGAGCGCCCCCACCATCTGCAACTGGACCGCCACCAGCCCGCACGGCGGTGCGGTCGACATCACCTACGCCTGGCTGGAGAACGACACCCTGAGCCGTGAGGTCCAGATCGCTGACCAATTCGGTTATCAGGTCGAGCGTTTGGTGATCAAGCACTTCGGTGGCATGTACTGGCGTGACCCGAAGGATCCGAGCACCTGCGCCGTGACCGCCTCCGACACCGGCACCGTCACCTGGTGGGTCCAGAACCGCGACCACGCGGCGCAACCGGACCCGTGCGCGGGGGCGATGACTCTCATGCAGGCCACCCTCTCGGTAGACGGTGTGTGACAGTCCCGAACCTGCTGCCGGACAAGAAGGCAGCGGCGGGGAGGATCGAGACCCTCACCACCGCAAAGGTTTTCACCGGCACAATCGGACCCGCCCGCTAGACGGCAGGCGCCGCGCCGACGGGAGCCGGGGTGGAGTCGGGTGCGGACAGGCGCTGGGCCAGGCCGATGCCGACCGCGATGGCGGCGGGTACGCCGGTCAGCACCAGACCGGCCGCCGCACCCAGCGGAATGCCGATGGCGGCGCCCGTGAGGCAGCCCGCGATGCCGGTCGGCACCGACATGACCGTGACGCCGGCGATGGCGCCGCCCGCGGCGCCGATGGCGCAACCGGCCGCGCCGCCGATGAGGGTGCCGATCAGGGTGCCCATCGAGGTGGCCAGACCGAACTGGTTGACCGCCGCGGCGAACGCGGCATCCTGGTCGGCCTGGCTCGCGACGGTCTTCAGCACCGGCGCGGGCAGGGCCGGGGCGGGGACGGTGGCGGCCAGGGGGTGCGCGGTGATTTTCCTCATTGGCGAACCTCCGAAATTCTGGGTGGATGATTTCGAATGAGGGTGGAAAGGCCAGCACGTATTACACGGCCGCGTAATGGTGATACGCATCGTGCGTGATGTGGTGAAAGGTCAGAGTCGTGTGGCGTGTTTCCACCCGCAAACGGGTGAGTGGAACGGATCACTCGGACACGGACTATCGCCGGGGGCCATGGGTCGTCCTCACCTCCTTGCGGTCGGAGCGCACGAGGGCGCTGACCAGGGTGCACACGAGGAGTCGCCGCGGCAGCAGGCCGGGGGGCGAGCACCCCTCTCGTCAGAGCTTCGGCACTGCACGACGTATCCCCAATGACGATGTCGTTGGGAAGCCACTTCGGGTGACCCCTTAATCCGGGGAAACCTGTCCTAACCCTGGGCGTCTCTCGACGTCGTCGGATCAGTGGCCTGTGTTCGTACAGGAGCCTCGCCTAGCGAGGTGCTGATTGACGCCGCAAAGTCTGGCAGTAGAGGATTGATTCGTCAAATTCGGACATGCAAGTTCGCCCGTGGCCGCCGGAATTCCGGGTCGCCGAGTCAGGAGCGCATATGACCGAACCCACAATATCGCCGAAACCGGAATCGGTTGCGACGGTGCATCTGTCGCAGTTGCTGAAGGCGCCCGTGATCGCCGCGTCGGGGGAGGCCATAGGCCGCGTGGACGACCTCGTCGTGCGCCTCCCGGGTGGCGACGCCTATCCGCCGGTGATCGGCGTGGTCGTCGGGATGGGCGGGCGCGATGTGTTCGTCTCCGCCGAACGTATCCGGCTGTTCGAAGCCGATCGCATCGTCCTCTCGGTCAACAAGGTCGACCTGCGGTCCTTCGAGCGGCGTGCGGGTGAGGTGCTGCTGCGCGCGGACATCCTGGGTCACCGGCTGATCGATGTGGAGGCGGTAGAGCTGGTGCACGCCTATGACGTCGAGCTCGATCGGGTCGGCGTACCCGACGGCTCCGGTTCGGGCTGGGTGCTGGCGCGACTGGACACCCGCCGCCCGGCTCGCCTGTTCGGGCTGATCAAGTCCGGCGGCGGTCACGCCTCCCGGGATTGGAAGGCGTTCGAGCCGCTGATCGGCCATGAGCAGTCGCTGACCCTGCGGCTCAGCAGCCGGTTGCGCGGGCTCAAGCCCGCTGAGATCGCCGACCTGCTGGAGGACGCGGACAAGCACGAGCAGGACGAGATCCTGGATCAAGTGCACGACGACCCTGAACTGGAGGCGGATGTCTTCGAGGAGCTCGACTCCGACAAGTCCAGCCGCCTGCTCAACGACATGTCCGATGCGGAAGTCGCGGCGCTGCTCGGGCGCATGCGCGCCGACGACGCGGCCGACTCCGTCATCGATCTCAAGCAATCGCGCCGCCGGCGTGTGCTCGACCTGATGCCGCCCGGGCAGCGCGTCAAGGTCGTCACGCTGATGGGGTTCAATCCCGACAGCGCCGGCGGGCTGATGAACGTCGACTTCGTCTCGTGTCCGCTGGACGCTACTGCGGCACAGGCGCTTTCGGTGGTCTCCGCCGCGCACGCGGTGCAGCCCGAGGCCCTGCTGAAAGTGCACGTACTCGACTCCGGCCGGCTCGTGGGCGTGGTCTCCGTGATCGCGCTGCTGCAGGCCGACCCGGCGACGCCGGTCGCCGACCTCATGGACGACGATCCGGTGCGGGTCGCGCCCGAGACCGATATCACCGACATCGCCCTGTTGATGGCCGATTACAACCTGTACGCCGTGCCGGTGGTGGACGACGCCGATCGGGTGCTCGGTGTGGTCACCGTCGACGATGTGCTCGAGGATGTCATTCCCGAGGACTGGCGGCGTCGTGAACCCGCGCCCCGGCCGGCCCGGCCGGCCGCGACCGGATCCGGCGACGACTCGGACGGCGTGGCACGGCCATGACCGATGCCGAGGAGAACCGTTCCGCGAATCGTCGGTCGGCGGGGCGGGGCTGACGGCCGCGGTGCGGGGTCTGACGGCCGCGAGGCGCGGCCGAGCTCAGTGCTCGAGGAAGGTGGCGACGATGTTCCAGAACATGTTCGGGTCCACGCTGTTGAAATCCCAGCTCTCGGTGAGGCTGTGGGTGATGCTGACGATGCTCGGGATGTCGAAGTCGTGCCGGGTGGCGGTGCCCTTGGCCTCCACGGCGGTGACGACGTAGGCGGTGGCGGTTTCTGCGGTGTGGGGCACGAGGAAGCTCCAATCGAGGACCGGGACCGGGTGGGACACGTGGCCGTGGACAGCGTCGGCCACAACCACGCATCGCAAACGCCGTGGCGAGCCTCGCGGCGGGCACGTCGTGGCGTTTCCGTCCAGTTTCATTTCCGCCCGCGTCGCGCGGGAGTTCCGAAGACGCCAAACCGGGCCGGTACACGCCAACCTTGCTGTGTGGTTGCCGGAATACCGTACGGTAGGTGCGATTTCGGCCTGCGCGCGGGGTCCGTCTTTCAGGAATCGTCGCGATCGCGCCAGCGATGTACGGCGCGCCGCAGGCTGGCCGGATCCGCGTATCCCAGGAATTCCGCCTGCTGAGCGCGTGGAAGGTGTTCGGCCCGTTGCAATCTGCGGCGCCGCGCCCGATCCACCTCACGGCGCCAGGTGGTTCCGGCCTCGGTCAGGCGGCGTTGTAGTGATCTTGGTGAGGTCAGCAGACGCCGCGCTACCACTTCCAGTGTCGCGGTGCCCTCGTCGAGAGCGCCGTCGAGGACGTCGCCGAGCCGTTCCAGCCAGGTGACGCCGGATTCGGGAGTGACCGGCAGCGTGGCCGCGTAGGACAGCAGCACGGCCGTCAACTCGGGATCGGCCGACTTCATGGGTAGCGCCAGATCCACGGCCCGCAGCGTCAGCGAGTCGACCAGGCTCCCGAAATCGATTGCGCGAGTGCCGAACAGCTCGGTGACTGCGGCGAGGTCGACCGGCGCGGCCTGCCGGAAGGTGACCCGCGCGGGCACGATCGGGGAGCGAGTCGCCGCCCGGCCCCGGCCCACGAGGAGCGCGAAAGCCGCCTGCACCAACAGTTCCCGCCCGCGGCAGTCCTCCACCCCGGACAGCACCTCGTAGCAGACCTCGTGTTCGGTGCGATGCGTGATCCGGAAGTTGTAACTCGTTGTGAGACTGCCGGTGTGGTGCACGCAGGCGTCCAGTGCCGCGCCCAGGGTCGCCGCCGACAGGAACAGATACTCCAGCAGACCGAATTCGCCGGTCGCACTGTCCTCCGGCACGCGCAGGGCGATATCCGGGTCACCGGTTTCCTGTTCGAGCAGCTCCCACACCCGTAGGCAGTACCGGGACGACACCCGGGTCCCCTCGCCGCCCTCGCGCCAGGCGGGGACCCCGGCCAGCCGGGCGATCCGCTCCGGGTCGAGCCCTGCCCGGGCCGCCCGCTCCAGTGCGAACCGGGCCATCAGAATGCTGTCCGAGGCGGTCATGATCGCCGCTCTATTCGCCCGGCCACACCGCCTCGCCCACGCCACCTCGGGTCACCTCGCCGGAGTGGGTACCCCCTACTTCGGCGAATCATGGCGTATGGCCGTCGTGTTCGGCGGCCCAGCCGGATTCGAGATCTTCGAGGTGGCGTTTGCGGGCGCGGTCGACCTCGAGGCGCCAGGTGGTGCCAGATTCGGCGAGGCGGCGCTGGAGGGTGCGCGGGCTGGTGTAGAGACGGCGCGCGACCTGGTCGAGCAGCGCGTCGGTGCCGTCGAGGACCTCGGCCAGCACCGCCGCCACCCGGTCCGGCCACTCGGTGGCGCGCGGTGGCGGGGGCGGCACGGTGGCGGCGTGGCGGCGCAATACCGCTGCCAGCAACGGGTCCGCCGTGATCTGGGGCAGCTCGAAGTCCGCGTTGCGGAAGGTGATCCGGTCGACCGGAGCGCCGAAATCCAGCCGTGCCGTGCCGAACTGTTCGGTGAAGGCGTCGAGGCGGCGGGGCGCGCGCTCGCGTAACCGGATGCGCACCGGATCCATCGGGCGGCCGGTCGTCTGGCGCATGCGCCAGATCAGGGAGGCCAGCGCCATCTGCACCGACAGGTCGCGGCCGCGGCCCTCGGTATTGACGGTGTAGATGTCGAAGGTGGACTCGGTCTCGGTCTGCGCGCCGGGCTCGACACGGAAATTGGTGGAGATCGCCCCCACGAACGGGCCCATCACGCCGAAACCCGCACCGACGGTCTCGGCCGTCGAGATCAGATAGTCGATCAGCCCGAATTCCCCGAGCCGGTAACTACCGGTGGCCCGCAGGGTGACCTCCGGGTCGTCCAGCTCGTACTCCAGCAGCTCACACAGCCGCGGGAAGTAGTCACTGGACACCCGGGCATCGCCGTCCTCCAGCAGCCAGCCCGGCATGCCGGCCTCGCGGGCGAGGCGGGCCGGGTCCAGGCCCGCGGCCGCGGCGCGCGACAGGACGAAACGTGGCAGCAGCACGGAGTCGGAGGTGTGCATCAGCCAATGGTGCGGGGAATTCGCGGCCGGAAACCGCGAATTCGCCGAACTGTGAGACAACCCGCTCGTCCCCGATCTCCTGCGGGTCCGGGCGAGCGGGGTGTCACTCCCTGTTGTCCTGCGGGTCAGGCGCGCAGGAAGGTGGCCGCTATGCCCCAGAACCGGCGGCGGTCGACCTCCTGGAAATCCCATGTCTGCGTGATGCTGTGCGTCGTGCTGACGATCCCGGGGATGTCGAAGTCCTCACGGGTCGCCGTCCCCTTGGCTTCCAGGGCGGCGATGACGTAGGCGGTCGCGGATTCCACGGTATGGGGCATGGGAGCTCCGATCTGTCGTAGGGGCTGGGGCGGTGCGGTTTCAGCGGACGGTGTCGCTCAGTACTTCCTCGTAGCGGTACTCGGTGGGGATGGTCTCGCCGGCCGCGTGCGCCTGCTCCTCGCGATGGCGCAGGTCGACGCGGCGGATCTTGCCGGAAATCGTCTTCGGTAGCTCGGTGAACTCCAGCCGGCGGACACGCAGGTAGGGCGCGAGGTGATCGCGGGCGTATTCCAGGATGGCGCGGGCGGTTTCACGGTCCGGCTCCCATCCCGCCGCCAGCGCCACGTATGCCTTGGGCACCGCGAGCCGCGTGTCATCCGGCTGCGGCACCACGGCCGCCTCCACCACGGCCGGATGCTCGATGAGCACGCTCTCCAGCTCGAAGGGGGACACCTTGTAGTCGGAGGACTTGAAAACGTCGTCGGTGCGCCCGATATAGGTGATGTATCCGTCCGCGTCTCGCACGGCCACATCGCCGGTATGGTAGTAGCCGCCGTCCATGACCGCGGCATTACGCTCCGGATCGCCGAGATAGCCGGTCATCAGATTGACCGGCGCCGCAGCCAGATCCAGGCAGATCTCGCCCTCCTCGGCGCGCTGCCCGGTGATCGGATCCACCAGCACCACCGGCACGCCCGGTGCGGGCCGGCCCATGGAGCCGGGCTTGAGCGGCTGCCCGGGCGTATTGCCCACCTGCAGGGTGGTTTCCGTCTGGCCGAAGCCGTCGCGGATGACCAGGCCCCACGCCTTCTCGACCTGCGCGATGACATCGGGGTTCAAGGGCTCACCCGCACCGAGGATTTCGCGCAGCCCGGCCGGACGCTCGCCCAGATCGGCCTGGATCAGCATGCGCCACACCGTGGGTGGCGCGCAGAAGGTGTTCACTTCGGCCCGGCGCAGCTGCGCCAGCAGGGCCGCGGCGTCGAAACGCGAATAGTTGTAGACGAATACGGTCGCCTCGGCCAGCCACGGCGCGAAGAAGCAGCTCCAGGCATGCTTGGCCCAGCCGGGCGCACTGATGGCCAGGTGCACGTCGCCGGGGCGGACACCGATCCAGTACATGGTGCTCAAGTGACCGACCGGGTAGCTGATCTGGGAGTGCTGCACCATCTTCGGCTTGCTGGTGGTGCCGGAGGTGAAGTACACCAGCAGCGGATCGGTCACCTCGGTGACGGCCCGGAACGGCCCGGCCGATTCGACGGACGCCGCCCCGGCGTAGTCGTGCCAGCCAGATACCGGCTCGCCCACCACGATTCGCGTGTAGTCGCCCGGCACCTCGTCGAATTTGCCCGTATCGCCGTGATTGGCGATGACGAAACGCGCTCCGCCGCGCTCGATCCGGTCGCTCAGATCGGCCGGTCCCAGCGCCCCGGTGGTGGGCATGATGACCGCGCCCAGCTTGGCCACCGCCAGCATGGCCTCCCACAGCTCGGCCTGGTTGCCGAGCATGAGCACGACGCGGTCGCCCTTGCCGACGCCCAGCCCGGCCAGCCAGGTGGCCACCCGGTCCGAGCGCTCGGCCATCTCGGCGAAGCTGATCCGCTGTTCGGAGCCGTCCTCCTCGACGATCCACAGCGCGGGCCGGTCGTTGCCGCGGGCGATGTGGTCGAACCAGTCGGTGGCCCAGTTGAATTCGCCGGTCAGCCGTGGCCATTCGAACTCGCGCACAGCAGTGTCGTAGTCCGTCGACACGGCCAGTAGTCCGTCGCGGGCGGCGCGGTAGGCCTCGGTGTTCGTCATGCGTTCTCCTCGTTCAGGCCGAGCAGTCGGGCGCCGATCTCGCGCATCTCGACCTTGCGGATCTTGCCGGTCACGGTCATCGGGAACTCGTCGACGACGTGCACATAGCGGGGGATCTTGTAGTGGGCGAGCTTGCCGGCGCAGTGCTCACGCAGACTCTCGGCGGTCAAAGGCGGTGTACCCGGGCGCATCCGGATCCACGCCATCAATTCCTCGCCATATTTGACGTCGGGCACGCCGATCACCTGGGCGTCGACGATGTCGGGATGGGTGTAGAGGAATTCCTCGATCTCGCGCGGGTAGATGTTCTCGCCGCCGCGGATGACCATGTCCTTGATGCGGCCGGTGATGGCCACGTAGCCCTCGTCGTCCATGGTGGCCAGGTCGCCGGTGTGCATCCAGCGCGCGGCGTCGATGGCCTCGGCGGTCTTCTCCGGTTCGCCCCAGTAGCCGAGCATCACCGAGTAGCCGCGGGTGCACAGTTCGCCGGCCGTGCCGCGCGGCACGGTCACCCCGGTCACCGGGTCCACGATCTTCACCTCGATGTGCGGCCCGGCCCGGCCGACCGTCGCGGTGCGCTGCACCAGCGAATCGTCGCCGCGGGTCTGGGTGGAGACCGGGCTGGTTTCCGTCATGCCGTAGCAGATGCTCACCTCGCGCATGCCCATGCGCTCGATGACCTGCTTCATCACCTCCACCGGGCACGGCGATCCGGCCATGATGCCGGTGCGCAGCGAGGACAGGTCGTAGGTGTCGAACTCCGGATCGGCCAGTTCGGCGATGAACATGGTCGGCACCCCGTACAGGGAGGTGCAGCGTTCGGCCGCAACGGCTTCCAGGGTGGCGCGCGGGTCGAAGGCCGGGGCCGGGATGATCATGGCCGCGCCGTGCGTGGTGGCGGCCAGATTGCCCATGACCATGCCGAAGCAATGGTAGAAGGGCACCGGAATGCAGATCCGGTCCTGCTCGGTGTAGCCGCACAGCTCGCCCACGAAATAGCCGTTGTTGAGGATATTGTGGTGGCTGAGGGTCGCGCCCTTGGGGAAACCCGTTGTGCCGGACGTGTATTGGATATTGATCGGATCGTCGGTGGACAGCGCCGACTGCGCCGCGGCCAGCAGATCCGAATTCGCGGCCCGGCCGCTGGTGAACAGGCTCTGCCATTCGAGACTGTCCAGCAGCACCACCTGCTCGAGCTCCGGGCACTCCGGGCGCACCTCGGTGATCATGGCCGCGTAGTCGGAGGTCTTGAACGACGGTGCCGCGACCAGCATTCGAATTCCGGCCTGGCGCAGCACGTAGCGCAGTTCGTGCGCCCGATACGCCGGATTGATATTGACCAGGATCGCGCCGGCCTTGGCGGTGGCGTACTGGATCAGTGTCCACTGCGGGCAGTTCGGCGCCCAGATGCCCACCCGGTCGCCCTTGCCGATGCCGGCCGCCAGCAGGCCCAGCGCCAGCGCGTCGACCTCGGCGTTGAATTCGCGGTAGGTCCAGCGGATACCGGTGGTGTAGTCGATGAGGGCCTCGCGGTCCGGATACGCGGCCGCGGTCCGTTCCAGGTTGGCGCCGATGGTGTCGCCCAGCAGGGGAGCGTCCCAGACTCCGAAGGTGTAGCTCGTGCTCTCGCTCACACCAGTAGGATCTACGTCACACTCACCCTGAACTACCCCCGAAAGGGGCTGACCGATGACTTCGGCCACGGACGGGCTCCTGCGCCCCAGCGACTGTGACGCTCTGCGCGCTGAGCTGCGCACTCTCGCCTCCGCCAGCAAGCTTCCGGTCGTCTTCGGCGGCGAGGTGCACGCGGGCATGCTGGTGCTCAGCGAGTTCGTCGGCACCCGCACCAACGGCATGCGCGGGCTGGCCGTCGCACCCAGCTCCGGGCTGGGCGGCTCGGCGGTGGTGACGGGCAAGCCGCGCTCGGTGTCGGACTATCGCTCGGCTTCGACCATCACCCACCACTACGACGTCCCGGTGCTCGGCGAGGGTCTGCGCGCGGTGGTGGCGGTGCCGGTGGTGGTGCGGGGCGAGGCACGGGCGGTGCTGTACGTGGCCAATCGGGACTCGGGGGTGATCGGCGACCGGATCGCCGACGAGATGGTGCAGGCCGGGCGCCGGCTCGCGACGGAACTGGCCATTCGCGACGAAGTGGATCGGCGGCTGCGCCTGTCCTTCGCGCGGGAGTCCACGACGCGCGCTCATGCCTTCGTCGCCGAAGCCAATGCCGTTGTCACCGAACAACTCCGGGATCTGCACGCGGAACTGCGCGGCATCACCCAGGTGGTCTCGGAGGCCTCGGCCCGCCGGCGCCTGCGCGAGGTGACCGAGAAGCTCGCGCGCCTGGTGTCGGGCGTCGCGGCCCCGGACGACGCGGTGAGCCTCGCGCCCCGGGAACTGGACGTCCTCGCCCACGTCGCGCTGGGCTGCACGAATCTGGAAGCGGCGCAGCGACTTTCGGTGCGCCCGGAGACGGTCAAGAGCTATCTGCGCAGCGCCATGACCAAACTCGGCGCGCACAACCGCCACGAGGCGGTCGTGCGCGCGCGCCGCCTCGGGCTCCTTCCGTAACCGAATGCCGGAGGCAGCGGCCGGCGGCCGGACTCAGTCCGACACGAGGTGGCGGATCGATTCACCGCCCTTGGCGTGATGTAACCGCCCGAACTTGCTGTCGAGCAGGTGCGCCATGCTGTCGGCGGCTCCGGTGTAGGCGTCCTCGGCGGTGGCCGCGCGGTGGGTGGTCGCCACCGGTGGCTGGCCCTTGGGCCGCGCCTCGAGGCTGCACTTCTTGTCCTCGGAACCACCCTTGTGCCCGTTCACATCGGTGATGTGGGCCTCGACCCGGGTGAGGTGATCAGCGAATCGATCCAGAATCGAAGCGATGGTGTCCGTCGCTTCCTGCGCGATCGCGCCGCCGCCGATGTTCTTGTCGGCGAAGACCTGGATTTGCATGGCATCTCCAATCTCTCGGGTAGCAAGCCCCGGAGTAACCGAGGGCTTGCTGACACCTCCGACCATACCCACTCCTACTGAGAGTGGCGTGTGGAATAGATCGCGTGGCGGCGCACGGCTTTTCGTGATCCGCGCTCAGCGGGTGGCCAGATCCAGGACGGTGAGGGCGAGGTCCGTGGCGGCCTCCGGGTGGCCGAGGGCGCGGGCGGCGGCCGATACGGCAGCGCGGGTCCCGGCATCGGTCAGGAGTTCGGTGAGGGCCGTGCGCAGGTTCGCGACGGTGGCATCGTCACCGACGAGGGCGCGAGCGGCATTGTGGTCGGCCAGGATTCGGGCATTACGGATCTGCTCGCCGCCGACCGAATGCGGATACGGAATCAGCACCGAGGGCTTGCCCAGCGTGGTGAGCTCGGCGAGAGTCCCTGCGCCGGAACGGGATACGACGACGTCGCTGAGCGCCAGCACATCGGGGAGCTCAGGCCCGACGAACTCCCGCACCAGGTAGCGGCCGCGCACCTCCTCCGGGAGGGTGGCGGCGTGGTCGCGAACCTGCTCGAAGGAGAGCCGTCCGCACTGGTGAATCACATTGGCGGAGTGGAGGAGTTCGGGCAGCAGCTGCCCGATCAGCTCGTTGATCTGCACCGCGCCCTGCGCGCCGCCGGTGATGTAGACCGTCGGCAGGCCGGGGGTGTAGCCCTCCCAGTCGAGAGCCTTGACCGCCGCGGCCGGATCGCCGGTCGTGAGGGTGGGGCGAATCGGATTGCCGGTGACCACGGCCCGGTTCCGGGCGCGCGCGGGCAGCATGGCGATCGACGCCTCGGAGCTGAGCGCGATGCGGTCGGCCATCCGGGCCAGCAGCAGGTTGGCCTTGCCGACGCCGGTGGTCTGCTCGTGGATCACCAGCGGCCGCCGGCGCAGCGCGGCGGCCATGCCGATCGGGGCGCACACGTAGCCGCCGGTGCACAGCACCGCGTCCGGGCGGAACCGGCGCACCACGCCCTGGGCGGTGAGGACGCTGACCGGCACGCGCAGCGCATCCCGCGCATTGTCCCTGTTGAGCATCTTGAGCGGATTGCGGTCGCGGCGCAGCTTGCCGGCCTTGATGCCGGTGAAGTCGATGTCGTTCTCCGCCGCGACCCGCTGCTCCAGGCTGTCGGGCACGCCCACCCACAGCACCTCGGCCACGGCCCCGGTCTCGGCCGCCAGATCCCGCAGCGCCCGCATCGCCGCCACCGCCGGATAGGTGTGGCCGCCCGTGCCGCCACCGGCGACGATCACGCGCACCCGGCCACGGTCGCCCAGTCGCTGCAGGATCGGGGCGCGGTCGGCGGCGGGATTCGGCATGGACGATCCTCCTGGTGTGGGTGGCGGGTGCGGGTGGCGCAGCGCCCAGGCTATCTCGGGCGGGGGCGGGCCGGCCGGTTCGGGAGGTACCGATCGGTCGGAGAAGATTGCGAGGTGTTGGCGAGACGGCGACGGGCGTCGGAGGCCGGACTGGCCGATTGCTGGGCCCGGACCGTGCCGGTCATGTCCCCGGGCTGGCGGCAGCGCATGCGCCGCTCCACCCACAACCTCATGGTCGAATCCCTCTGGGAACTGGACAATATCGCCCGCGATCGGGTGGCCAATCCGGTCGAGTACATCGAGATGCGCCGCCGGGTGGGCGGCGCGCCCTGGTCGGCCAATCTGGTGGAGTTCGCCTGCGGCGCCGAGGTGCCCGGCCGTTTCGCCGCCGAGCGGCCGCTCCGGGTGCTGTGCGAAACCTTCTCCGACGCAGTGCATCTGCGCAACGACCTGTTCTCCTACGAGCGCGAGGTCCGGGTCGAAGGCGAGAACGCCAATATGGTGCTGGTGCTGGAACGGTTCCTGGGCCTGCCCACGCAGGCGGCCGCGGAGCTGACCAATGACATGCTGACCTCGCGGCTGAAACAGTTCGAGGACACCGCGTCGGTCGAGGTGCCACAGCTGTGCGTGGAACGCGCGGCCACCCCTGCCGAACAGCTGGCCGTCGCGCGGTACATCGGGGGCCTGCAGGACTGGCAGTCCGGCGGGCACGAGTGGCATCTGCGGTCGAGCCGCTACATGAACAGCGGCGTCGACCGCGGTCCGACCGGGCTGGGCAGCGCGGCCGCCCGGCTCGCGCCGGGGTTGCGAATCCAGCTCCAGCAGCACGTTCCGCCGCCGCGGACACCCGGACCGCTGCCCGTGCGCGGGCTGGTGATGCCGTATCCGGTGTCGATGAATCCGCAGGTGGCGCTGGCTCGCGCGGACGGGCCGAGGTGGGCCGCGGCCGTCGGACTGCTGGATCGCGGGTCGGCTGGACGGCCGAGACCGTGGCCGCCGCAGATTTCGCGGGGCTGATGGCCATGCTCGATCCCGGGGCCGATGCGGCCGCGCTGCTGCTGCGCACCCGCTGGTGCACCTGGGGCACCTACGCCGACGACCTGGCTACCCGGGTGTTCCGGGTGGAACCGGTGTCCGGCCGAGATCAGTTGCGGCACTTGCGACTTCAGCTCGCCGACAGTCCGCCCGCACCGCTCACCGCACTCGAATACGGCTTGGCCGCGCTGTGGCGCGATACCGCGGCCGGCTGTGACGAGGCGGGGCGTGAGCGCTTGCGGGCGGCCCTGATCGAGCTGTTCGAGGGCTGGGAGTGCGTGCTGGAGAACGAGATTCGGCACCGGCTGCCCGATCCCGTCGACTATCTCGAGCAGCGACGCCTCACCTCGGGCGGGCCGCTGTTCTGCGCACTGGATGCCCTGTATTCGCCCGAAATTGCCGCCGACTCACGGATTTCGGAGATATCGGACTCCAGCATCGTTCGGCAGCTGCAGAATTCGGCCCACGACTACGCGGCCCTCGTCAACGATCTCTATTCGTATCAGAAGGAGATCGAATACGATGAGGAGATCTACAATCTCGTGTATCTCACCCAGTCCTTCCTGGGCTGTTCCCGCGAGCACGCCGCCGATATCGTCGTCGATCTCGCCAATGAACGGTTGACGCAGTTCGAACTCGTCGCGCGCGAACGGCTGCCCGAATTCTTCGCCGACCACGAGCCGCCCGGCGAGGTGCGGGCGGCGCTGCTCGGCCATGTCGACCGGCTGCGGGATCACATGGCCGGAAATCTGCACTGGCACACCAGTACCGGCCGCTATTCCGAGCAGACCCTGCGGGCCTCCCGTCCCAGGCCGGTCATCGCCGGTCCGGTCGGCCCCTTCGTCAGCGTGCTCGCCGATCGGGCAGGCCGCCGCTGACCCGTTGCGCCGCGGCCGCCCGGCGGTGTGGCGGCTGTGCGGGATCGAAGACGCGGTCCTGGTCGGGGACGCCCTGCGCGGCCTGGCCATCTGGACGGCCGCGCGGCTCGGTTGCGCCTGCGCCCTGGTTGCGTTGTGCGCGGGCGCGCCCTCGGAGGCGGCCATGGACCGGTTCGGCCGGGGAGGATCTGCTGGCGCTGGCTGTGCCGGGTAGCGATAAATCGAATTCGGACAAATGAATTCGACCGGGCGGTTCATATTGCGCGGCAATATCTTTTCGTGATGCAACCGTCAAGCGCGCTTAACCCGTAGGCGGCGCACATGGCGGATCGCTTGCGCTGGTGATGCGGGTTTCCCTGCGCGCCGGGTCGCGCAATGCCGTGGGACTTTGGTAATCGATTCACCGGAATCCATTGCTCTAAAACTGCTGGGCTGTCACGATATCCCACACGCGGTGAACGGGGCCGGTGCGATTCACCGTCGAATTGTCGATCAGGCGCGCAACTTTCACATTCCGATGCTTCCGGGCTGCGATACGCCTCATTTCGCCGTGCCTATTTCCCAGGAGTTCGAGCATGACTACGGGAGCTGTCGCAGCGCCCGGGCGGCTGCCGGCGCTGGGCCGCGCATCCACGAGGGAATTGGTCGCTGAATCACCGCATGACATACCGGACGGCTCACCCCGGCCGGAAGACCTGACGCCGCGGGTGCCCGGCGTCGAACCGGGCCCTCATCCCGAGGAAACCAGAGAGGACGCAATGAACACATCGAGCAATGCAGGTGCTCCCGGCAGCATGACCGACCGGGTGTCGACGCTGGTGAAGGTCCTGCGCTCGGAGGTGCTCGAATGCATCGCCGCGGGCGCCATCGACATGGCCACCGGGACGCTGCTGGCGGTGGAGACCGTCGACAACCATCCCCAGGAGGTCCTCGATCTGCTGGCCGCGGCCACTCTGGAGCTGTTCCAGGGCCGCAATATGGTGATGATCGAGGACATCTGGAAGGAGCGGCGCGGAATCCGGTTGGAGCGCCACTACTTCCAGGAGATCCTGGTCAACAGCGACAACCTCACCCACCTGTTCGTGCGTGCCGAGAGCCGCGAGGACGTGGTCGTGGTGGTGGTGTGCCGCAAATCGATCAATGTGGGCATGCTGTTCGCCCAGACCCGGCGGGTGCTCGAGGACGTCGGCAGCCTCTGACCGTGCGCGCGGCGGGTCGTCGGATCAGGGAATGCGGCCCACCGCGCCCAGCATGGCCACCGCCTCGGGACGCGGATGCGGCCGGTACTCCTCGGGCCGCCAGAGGGTGACCGCGGTGATGCCCGGCGGGGTCACGGTGAATCCGTCGAAGAACTTGGCGAATTCGGCGCTGGAACGCAATTGGAACGGCACGCCGCTGCGGGCATTGGCCTCCGCGGAACGGGCCAGGTCGTGCTCGTCGAGGTAGTCGTTGGTGGCGTGCGACATGACCAGGTAGCTGCCGGGGGCCAGGGCGTCGGTGAGCTGCCGCACGAGGTCGTAGGGCCGTAGCTCGTCGGTCATGAAGTGCGCGACCGCGACCACCATGAGCGCGACCGGCTTGCTCAGGTCGATGGTGGCCAGCAGGTCGGGATGGGTCAGGATGTGCTGCGGGTCACGGAGGTCGGCGTCCAGATACGCGGTCCGGCCCTCGGGGGAGCTGTTGAGCAGATCGCGGGCGTGCACCAGCACGATGGGGTCGTTGTCGACATAGACGATGCGGGACTCGGGGGCGATGCCCTGCGCGATCTCGTGCACGTTCCCGGCGGTGGGCAGGCCGGTGCCGATGTCGAGGAACTGGCGGATGCCCGCCTCACCGGTCAGATAGGCGACCGCGCGGCGCAGGAAGTTGCGGTTCTCCACCGCGGACAGCTGCACGGTCGGGAATGCCTCGGACACCGCGTCGGCGGACTCGCGATCAGCGGGGAAGTTGTCCTTGCCGCCCAGCCAGTAGTCGTACCGGCGGGCCGGATGCGGTTTGGTGGTGTCGACGCGGTCCGCCGCTGATTCCGAGTTCAAAACGCTCACAATCCTTTTCGGCTACTGTCTGAATCTGTCAGCTCCAGTTGCGGATCGGTAACGACTCTGTACCTTCGGAAACCGGCAGAGCCGTGCGCCCGCCCCGCAGCATCGCCGGAAGGTTCGTCATGCAGTTGCGCTACAGCCCGTTCGATTTCGATGTCCATGCCGATCCGTACCCTTACTATGCCAGGTTGCGCAGCGAGGCCCCGGTCTACCGGAACGACACCGACGACTTCTGGGCCTTCTCGCGCCACGCCGACGTGCTCGCCGCGCTCCGCGATTCGGACCGCTTCTCCAGCGTGAACGGCCTGCGCATGGAACCGGCCTTCTGGGGGCCGCAGGCCGAACGGTTCTTCTCCTTCGTCGCCATGGACCCGCCCAAGCACACCCGGCTGCGCGGCCTGGTGACGCGCGCGTTCACCGCGCACCGGGTGCAGTCGCTGCAGCCGCGGCTGCACGAGATCGCGATCGGCCTGCTGGAACCGCTGCTGGAGCGCGGCAGCTTCGACCTCATGGCCGAATTCGCCGGACCCTTCCCGACCGAGGTGATCTCCGAGTTGGTCGGCGTGCCCGAGAACGATCGGGAGATGCTGCGCAAGCTCGGCATGGAGATCATGTACACCGAGGAGGAGTCCACCGATCTGCGGCCGGAGGCCATGCAGGCCATCGGCGCGCTGGTGGGCTACTACACCGAGCTCACCATCGAGCGCAGCAAGTCGCGGCAGGAGGATCTGCTCTCGGGTCTGCTCGATGCCGCCGACGGCGATGACCGGCTCACCCCCGAGGAGATCGTCGGCGTCCTGATCCTGCTGGTCGGGGCCGGCATCGAGACCAGCATGCTCACTTTCGGCAATGCCTGGCACGCCGCCTGGCTGCACCCCGACCAGCGGCGGCAGGCCCTCGACGGCCGGATCGACGACTGGATCGCCGAGGCCATGCGCTGGGACCCGGCCACCCAGACCCAGCTGCGCACCACCACCGAACCGGTCGAACTGCACGGCGTGTCGATTCCCGCCGACGCCCGCATCCTGCTGCTCACCGGGGCCGCCAACCGCGACCCGGAGGTCTTCGCCGATCCGGACACCTTCGACCTGGACCGCGACACCTCCGCCTCCCTGGTCTTCGGCAGCGGCCGCCACCACTGCCTCGGCTCCAACCTGGCGCTGCTGGAACTGCGCACGGCGCTGCAGGAAATCGCCTCGCGGGTAACCGATTTCGAGATCGACCCGGCGGGGCTGCAGCGCATCCACGCCTCCAACAACCGCGGCTTCGCGAGCCTGCCGACCACGGTCACGCTGCGCTGAGCGCTACCTCCGTGTGGTGCCGCCGCCGGTCCGGTTCAGCGCAACGAGCCGGGCAGGCGGTCGGTCACCAGGCGGGTGTACGGACGCAGGGTCAGGCACATCGAGAGCCAGCACGCGCCGATGAGCCAGCCGGCCAGGACGTCGGTGGGCCAGTGCACGCCCAGGTAGAGGCGGGACAGGCCGACCGCCACGGCGAACAGGGCGGCGACGGTGATCACCAGGATGCGGGTGATCCGGCGGGCCAGGACCGGCAGGAGGACCGCGACCAGGATGCCGGCCGCGACGGTCGAACCGAGGGCATGCCCGGACGGATACGAGTGATTGGTCTCGGTGACCAGGTGGTCGATCACCGGGGGCCGATCGCGGGCGATGAGAAGTTTGCCGAAGAAGACCAGCGCCCCCGCGCCTGCCGCCGCGACGGCGACGAGCACCGCCTGGTCCCAGTACTTCCGCCACGCCAGCAGCACGCACGCCAGGATCGCGTAGATCGCCACCGAGGTGGTGTCCCCGGCCGCGCTGACCGCCTTCGCGAGGCCGGTCCAGGTGGCGGTGCGCTGGTCGATGAACCACTGCAACCAGGGGGAATCCGGTCCGGCCGGGCCGTTGTACCAGACCACCACGCAGGTCAGGACGAGAATCACGGCAGCCAGCGCCAGCGTGACCAACATGCCGGTGAGCCTGTGTCCGGGGAATCCGGCGGGCCGTTTCGTGGTGGACGCTTCCTTCTGCGCAGGGGGTGAGGACAGCATGCCACCGAGGTTGCCATGGCATCGCTGAGAGAACGTTGAGAGCCCGGCCGGGCGGGGCCGGGCCGCCCCGCGGCCGGATCGTCGGGCATGCTGGTGCCCGTGCGGGTGCTGGTGGTCGAGGACGAGGAGCGGCTGGCGCGAACGGTGCAGCGCGGGCTCGAGCTGGAGGGGTTCGTGGTACAGCTCGCCCACACCGGGACCGACGGGCTGTGGGCGGCGGTCGAGGACAGCTTCGATGTGATCGTGCTGGACATCATGCTGCCGGGGCTGAGCGGCTACGAGGTGCTGCGCCGGCTGCGCGCCCGGGACGTGACCACCCCGGTGCTCATGCTGACCGCCAAGGACGGCGACTACGAGCAGGCCGACGCGCTGGATCTCGGCGCGGACGACTACCTGACCAAGCCCTTCTCCTTCGTGGTGCTCATCGCCCGGCTGCGCGCGCTGCTGCGCCGGCGCGCTCCGCAGCAGCCGGTGCTGCTGACGGCGGGCGATCTCGTGCTGGACCCGGCGCGGCGCACGGTGCGGCGCGGCGAGACCGCGCTGACGCTGACCCCGCGCGAATTCGGGCTGCTGGAATTCCTGTTGCGGCACAAGGGATTGGCGCTGACCAAGATCGAGATTCTGCGCAATGTGTGGGACGCCCACTACGACGGTCCGGAGAACGTGGTCGAGGTGTACATCGGCTATCTGCGCAAGAAGATCGATGCGCCGTTCGGCAGCACCAGCATCGAGACGCTACGGGGCGTCGGCTACCGGATGGTCGATCCCGGCTGGTCCGGTGACGGGCAGGTCGATGACGAATCGGGCTCCGCCCCAAGGTGATTCGCCGATACTGACCGAACCGCCGTGCGCGGCCACGATTTCCGCGACGATGGCCAGGCCGAGCCCGGAGCCACCGGTGGCGCGTGCGCGGTCGGCCTCCAGTCGCACGAAGCGGCCGAAGACGCGCTCGCGGTCGGCGGCGGGGATGCCGGGGCCGTCGTCGTCCACCAGTACCCGGGCGGTGCCACCGTCGCGCCGGACGGTCACCGCCACCGTGGTGCGGGCGTGCGCGGCGGCATTGTCGACGATATTGCGCAGTGCCCGAGCCAGTTTCGGTTGATCGCCCCGGATCCGTACCGGCTCGATCGCCGTCCGCACCGTGCGGCCGCCCCGTGCCCGCAGGGCCGCGGCCTGCTCGCCGGCCAGATCGTCGAGATCCACATCCCCGGTGCGCATGTCGAGCCCGCTCTCGTCGGCGGCGGCCAGGGTCAGCAGATCCTCGATGAGGTGCCGCATGCGCTCGGTCTCGGGCAGCAGTGTGCCGCCGATCAATTCGGCGTCCAGCACCTCGGGCCGGTCCCGGGCGAGCTCGAGGGCGGCGGTGACCGCGGCGAGCGGGCTGCGCAGTTCGTGTGAGGCGTCGCCGACGAAGCGCCGCTGGGCCGCGTGCCCGGCCTCGACGCGGGCGAGCATGTCGTTCATGGTCTCGGCCAGCCGGGCGATCTCGTCGCGCGCCACCGGCACCGGCACCCGCTCCGACAGTCCGGCCGCGCCGATGCCCGCCACCCGGCTGCGGATCTCCTCGACCGATCGCAGTGACCGCCCCACCAGCAGGTAGGTGGCCAGCGCGGCCGCCGCGACCACCAGGGGCCCGCCCACCGCGACCAGGACCGCGACCCGCTTCACCGCGTGCTCGGCCGATTCGCTGTCGCCCGCGACCAGGACCAGGTACCGGCCGTCCGGTGCGGACAGGGTGCGGGCCGACACCCGCAGGTCCTCGTCGTACACGGAGACCGGCCGGCGCGCGGTCTCTCGCGCGCCCACGGTCCCCGGGTCCAGCAGCGGAACCGACAGCTTCGCGTTCGACTCCCGCGCGATCCGCCCCTGTGGGTCGATGACCTGCACCACTCCGATCTGCCCGGTCGCCTCGAACAGCGAATTCGGCAGCTCGGCCACCGAATTCCGGGTCAGCTCACTGGCGATGGTCTCGGCCCGCGTGCCGGCCGCCGTATCGATCTCCCGCAGCAGCGACCGATTCAGCAGTCCGAGCATGGCTCCGGCCGCCAGCAGCAGCACCGCACCCACGGTCAGCGCGGCCGCGATGGCCGACCGAATCCGCAACCCCCAGTGCGAGGGCCGCAACCATTCCCGGATCCGATTCACGTCCCCATCATGGGTCACCCGCGCGCCGGGTCGTCCAACAGGCCGCGGTTGACCAGGCCGAGCACCTGATCGACCGCGAAATCGATGTCGGCGCGGGTGGTGGGCAGTGACCCGTCCAGCAGCAGGGCGGCCAGGCCGTGGACCGCCGACCAGGCGGCGATGTCCGCACCGGGCCGCAGCTCCGGGTCGAGGAGTCCGGCGGCCTGCGTCTCGTCGAGGACCTGGCCGAGGATGCGGTGCGGGTCGTCGGCCGGTTCGTCCGCGGGTGCGGATGCGGCGGGCGAGTGTGCGCCGAAGGCGGTGCGGAACAGGCCGGTGTGGGTGAGCGCGAAATCGATGTAGGCCGTGCCGACCGCGTGCAGGCGGCCGCGCGGGTCGTCGGTGCGGGCGATGCGCCGGCGCATCTCGGCCGCGAGTGCGGCGCGGGCGCGGCGGGACACCTCGGCGAGCAGGGCCTCACGATCGGTGAAGTGCCGGTAGGCGGCCGAATGCGACACCCCGGCGGTGCGGGCGACCTCGCGCAGGACCACTCGGTCGGGTCCGCCGTCGTCGGCCAGTGCGAGCCCGGCGTCGACGAGGGCCGCGCGCAGGGCGCCGTGGTGATAGGTGGTGCGGCGGTCGGGGGCAGCTGGACTCATAACGTCAGGATTGCACATTCGGCCGGGATGTTGACGACGGTCACATCAGCTCACATACTCGTAGATGTGACCAATGGAAACATAGTGGTCCGCCACCCGGCCTTCGAATGAAAGTGCTGATATGAACGACATTTACATCGATACCCCGTACGCCTCCGGCAACTCCCGGACGGATATCGAGAAGGCCCTGCTCGCGGCCGGGCACGACCTCGATCGGCTACGGCTCGCCGACCTGGCGCTGGTCGAGGACTTCCACACCATGGGCCGGATCGCCACGGGTGCGCTGGCGGAGCTGGCCGGTCTCACCCCGGCGTCCCGGGTACTCGATGCCGGTAGCGGAATCGGCGGCACCGCACGGTATGTCGCGGAAACCTACGGATGCCGGGTCACCGCGGTGGATCTGACCGAGGACTACTGCGAGACGTCGCGCTGGCTCAATCGCCTGGTCGGACTGGACGACCGGATCTCCGTGCGGCAGGGCGACGTCACCGCGCTGCCCTTCGCCGACGGCGACTTCGATGTGGTGTTCAGCCAGCACGTGCAGATGAACATCGCCGACAAGGACGCGCTGTATCGGGAAGCGCGGCGGCTGCTGAATCCCGATGGCCTGCTGGCCATCTGGGACATCACCACCGCTTCCGGCGCCCGCCCCGACTTCCCCGTCCCGTGGGCCGACCGCTCCGAGCAGAGCCACCTGGTGACCCCGGACGACCTGCGCGTCACCCTGGAGCGCTCCGGTTTCGCCCTCGACCACTGGGACGACCTCACCGACCAGGCGGGCACGATCATGCGGGCCGTGCTGGCCGCCCCGCCGAATCCCGTTGGGCTGCAGGCCTTCGTCCCGAACTTCCCGCTGAAGATCGAGAACCTGACCCGGGCGCTCGCCGACGGCCGGCTGCGCGCCGTTCGCGCCGTGGCGCGCGCTCTGCCCTAGCGCGGGCCGGATCGGGGAGCTCCGGGTGCGGGTTTGCGCGGGTTGGCCGCAGCCGGAGCTCCCCGATCTTGAAAGTTACCGGGGGACCGGGATTCCCGCAGACCAGACGCCGCGGATCTGCGTGGTAGCCGTGATGTCGGCGAGCGGATCGGCGTCGAGCAGAACCAGGTCGGCGCGCAGACCCGGGGCGATGACGCCGCGATCGGTCAGACCGAAGTACTTCGCGGGCAGGGCGGTTGCCGCATCGAGGGCCTCGGCGGGGGACAACCCGGCGCTGACGAGCAACTCCAGCTCGTGGTGCAGGCTCACGCCGAAGGCCGGGTTCATGGGCACGCCGGGAGAGGAGTTGGCGTCGGTGCCCGCCAGGATCGGAACGCCCGCGGCGCGCAGCGCACCGACATTGGTCAGGGCGTCGGTGAAGGCTCCGGGGACGCCGTGGGCGGCGGACATGCCCTCCATCATGGTCAGGGTCGGGACGACGACCTTGCCCTCGGCGGCCAGGCGGGCGATCACTGCCTGCGGCAGCGCGACACCCACGGGGATATGGGTGAGGATGTCGACGCCGGCATCGAGGGCCATGGTGTACGCGGCCGGGTTGGTGGCATGAGCGATGACCATCAGATCGCGGGCATGAGCTTCGGCCACAACGGCTTTGGCCGCGGCCGCGTCGGGGCCGCCGTCGCCGGGGGCCTCCAGCACCAGCTTGATGTAGTCCGAGCCGGTGGAATGACGCTGGGAGACAGCGGATTCGGCCTGGTCGACGCTGCGGATGATGGCGGGTTCGCCGAGGAACTTGCCGTGCATGCCCTCAGGGCCGACGATGGCCATGCCCGCACTGCGAATATCGCTGGTGCCGACGGTGTTCCGGAGCTCGGCTACCACCTCGGCGAGGCTGGCCATATCGAGCGCGGTGGTGACCCCGTGGGCGGCGAGCAGCCCGGGAGTCTGCGCATCGTGGATGTGGACGTGGGCGTCGATGAAGCCGGGCAGCAGGATCGCGCCGCCGGCGTCGAGGCGTTCGGCGCCGGTGTCGTCGGTGCCGATACGGTCGCCGTCGATGACGATCGTGGTGGGTTCGGTGAGCGCGCGGCCGTCGAAGACGCGAACATTGCCGAGCGCCGTCCGGCTCGCTGAGCTTGAAGAGGTCACCGAACCAGCTTCCTCCCATTTGCCCCGGGCGACACCGCGATTCGGGTCAGCGCCGGCGGGGCAGCAGGCGGCGGGAGACGTGCTCGGTCACGGCATCCGCGATCGGCGGCACCGTCGGCGTGGGCCGGGTGGGCGGCGGCGGGGCCGAGCGAGCGTCGGCGGAGATGCGGATCAGCAGCGCCAGGATGATGTAGTTGGCCAGCAGCGACGAACCGCCGTAGGACATGAACGGGGTGGTGAGACCCGTCAGCGGAATCAGTTTGGTGACACCGCCGACCACCACGAACAGCTGCCAGCCGATCGAGAACGCCAGCCCGCCGCCGAGCAGCTTGCCGAAGGCGTCGCGGGTGGTGAGGGCGGCGCTGAAACCGCGGATGCACAGGATGAGGAACAGCGCCAGCACCGCGGCCAGGCCGATCAGGCCGAGCTCCTCGCCGATGGTCGAGATGATGAAGTCGGTACCGGCGAACGGCACGTCCTGCGGCCGCCCGCTGCCCAGCCCGGTCCCGGCCAGGCCGCCGGTGCCCATGCCGAACAGGCCCTGCGAGATCTGGTATCCGGTCGTGTAATAGGTGGCGAACGGGTCCCGCCACACCTCGACGCGGACCCGCACGTGCCCGTACAGCTGGTAGGCGATGACCGCGCCGACCGAGAACATGGCCAGGCCGATGAGCAGCCACGAGGCCCGCCCGGTGGCGATGTACATCATGGCCAGCACGGTGCCGAAGACCAGCAGCGAGAAGCCGAGGTTCTTCTCGTACACCAGCACCAGCACCGCGATGAAGGTGACCAGCAGCAGTGGTGCCAGATCTCGCAGGCGCGGGAAGGTCATGCCCAGGAAGCGTTTTCCGGCGGTGGTGAACAGGTCCCGGTTGGCGACCAGGAAGGCGGCCACGAAGATGATCAGCAGCACCTTGGCGAACTCACCGGGCTGAATCGAGAACCCGCTGATCAGGATCCAGCTCTTTCCGCCGTTGACCTCGCTGAAGCGGGAGGGCAGCAGGGCGGGGATGAGCAGCGCGACCACCCCGGCCAGGCCGCAGGTGTAGCCGTAGCGGGCCGGTTTGGTGTGGTCGGGCACGAAGACCAGCACCAGCACGAACAGCAGCATGCCCAGGCCGGTCCAGATCAGCTGATGCGCCGAGTCCGAGGACGGTATCGGCTCGCCGGCGTTCTTGGCCTTCACCACCTCGGCGCGGTCCAGCCGGTCGATGAGCACCAGCCCGATGCCGTTCAGCAGCACCACGCACGGCAGCAGCACCGGGTCCGCGGCGGGCGCCCAGCGGCGCACGGCCAGATGGGTGACCAGCACGAAGACCGTGAAAACGCCGAGCGCGCGGACACTCTGGCCGTCGAAGCCATTGCCGGTGGCCGAGGTCATGGCCAGATAGGCGAAGGCGATCAGGGCCAGCGCGGCCACGCAGAGTAGCAACTCGGCATTGCGCGGAACTCGCCCTCTCGACCTTGCCGGGGGAGGGCTGTGCCGAAATGCGCTCACACCGAACAGTATCGCGTGCGGTAGCGGATGAGCAGCCAAAGCAGTAGTGCTTCGGCGATAGCGGTGAACACGGTGAGGAACTGGCTGAAGTAGCTGGCCAGTACATTCACCACGGTCAGCGACAGAATGTTGGACCAGATGCCCAGCCGGACACCGATATCGGCGCGGCCGCGCATCCACGCGCCGGCCGCCACCGCGCAGCCGACGCCGACCAGCAGTTCGGCGACCGCGGCGATGCCCAAGCCCACCAGGGCTTTCCAGCCGTGGTTCTGGGTGACGTCGAGGAAGTGGTCGACCGCGGCCCAGGGGGAGTGCCAGCCGGCCAGCACGATGACGGCCAGCACCAGCCGCAGCAGGGTCCAGACGGCGTGGCCGATCAACACGGTGATGAGGACGGCCGCCAGCACTCGCTGCGGCAGGATCACGTCCTCGGCGCGCCGGTAAGCCTGTCGCAGTCGGGCGAAGCGGGAGGGCTGGGCGGTCTCGTGGGTGGTGCGCAGGTAGGTGGCGAGGGCGTCGCACAGGGCCACGGTGTCGGGGGTGAAACCGCTGCGGTCGATGCGGTCGAGGCTGTTCAGCAGGTAATTGCGCTGTTCCGCGTCGATCGTGCCGCCCACGTCCATCCCGACCTGTTCGGTGACCTCGGCCAGCACCAGGGCGGGCGGGCGCACCCGGCTGCGCGCGGCATAGCGGGCGACCAGCACGATCAGCAGGAAGGCGAGGTAGATGATGGGCGCGGCCAGCGGGAAGAAATAGTCGTTGTCCGAGGTGATGAACTTCCCGACCTCGTCGATGAACAGGCCCAGCCCGACCCCGGAGAGCGCCGCGGCGGTGGTCAGGGACCCGCGCCCGGCGAACAGGAACATCACCAGACAGGCGATGACAAGCAGTAATCCGCCGAAGAGCGCATGCGCGATGTGGTAGGTGCTGCCGCCGATCTTGGGATAGCCCGCGGCCATCAGATACAGCCGCGTGATCACCACGGTGAGTCCGAAACAGACCGCCATGGTGGTCACCAGCCGGCCGGAGCCGGGCCGCCACCGCATTCTCGCCACACGTTCGCCGAACACGTGTCCACCGTGGCACATGACCGGCTGCCGCGTCGTCGAACCGAATCAGGTGGTCATCGCACCGAATCGGGTTCCGGGAGCTTCATCCGGATCAGTAGGGGCGGGCGGTGGCGGAGAATCGGGGGGAGACCTGGTCCGCGAGGGGGCGGGGGAAGGACTGGTGGGCGGGGTCGCCGTCGGAGGTGTAGCGGGCGGTGGGGTTCGCCGCGAACCAGTCGAGCCAGTAGGTGGAGTCGAAGGGAACTGCGGTGCGGCCGGAACGGATTCGGGGGAGACCGGTCGGGTCGAGGGCAGCGGCGAACGGGGAGGGGGCGGGGTCGGCGCCGACGAGGAGGACGGCGTCGAAGGCGTACGGGGTGCCGTCCCAGGTGCCGGAGGTGGCGAGGGCGTGGGCGGCGGGGTAGACGCCCAGGGGGAGGGCCATGGAGTGGATGACGGTGCCGGGCGCGGCGGTCGCGATGGCGCGGACGTTCTGGACCAGTTCGCGCTGAACGTCGGTGGGGGACAGGCGCGCCAGGTTGGGATGGGTGGCGGTGTGGGCGCCGATGTCGTAGCCGTGGCGGACCAGCCAGGCCAGGGCGCGGGGGTCGTCGCCGAACGGCTCGTTGTTGACGTAGAAGGTGGCGGTGGCGGCGAAATCCGGGTGGCGGGAATGGAATTGCTCGAGCAGGCCGACCGCGCAGTCGGGGGTGGGTTCGCCGGAATCGCCGAGGGTGAGCTGGGTTCGGGTGGAGTCGTCGAAGGTGAGGACCACCGGGTGGGTGCCCGCGGGTAGGTCGATGGCACCCGCCAGATACTGGGCGATGGTGATCGGGCGGTAGCCGTCGGTGTAGAGGCGGTCCAGCTCGGCGGTGAATTTCGTTGGCGTCTGGTCATATTCGCTGCCGGGCTCGGCCTCGATGCGGTGGTACATGAGGATCGGGATCCGGCCCAGCTCATTGGCGGCCACCGTAGCCGGATCCGGCGGTCTCGAGGTCGGTGGGGGTGCGGTGACGGCCGCGGGGCGCGGCACGGTGGCGGTGGTTGCTCCGCAGGCGGTGGCGGTCGCGCACAGCAGCGCCGCCGCGACCATCCGCAGCGTCGTCGACGCCTTCATCGCCGCAACGCTACGCGGCGACAACGGTTTTGAGGTGATCTCGGCGAAAAACGGCCGACACCTGCGTGCAGGCGCGATAGTGATGCCAACAGCTGTCAGTGGAAGTTGGTGTGTACGTTGCTCATGCGACTCCGGTCGATCCGCCGCCGGCGGTCCACCCTGCTCGCGACCGGCGCGGTCGTGGTTCTGGTGCTCGCCGCGTTGGTGTTCGTCTTCGGCCGCAGTCGCCCCTCGGCCGCCGGCGCCGACACCCGCCCGGGCCGCCTGGAGCTGGCCCCGACGGCCGCCGCGACCTCCTACCGTGATCCGGTGACGGTGCGCGGCACCGCGATCGGCGCGAAGCAGGTGTCGGTGGGCGACCGGTCCGTCCAGCCCGCCGAGGACGGATCCTTCGAGATCCAGCTGCCGCACGCACCGCTCGATACCACCGTCGTGGCCACCGGCGCCGCGGGCGACCGCGTCACCGCCCCGCTGAAAGTGGAGGTGGCACTGTCGCGCATCCGGGCCGTCCATGTCACCGCCTACGCCTGGGCCTACGACCCCATGCGCGATGCCGTGCTCGACATGGCACGCGAGGGCCGCATCGACACCGTCGAACTCGATATCAAGGACGAGGACGGGATGGTCGGCTACGACTCGCAGGTGCCGCTGGCGCGCGAATCCGGCGCCGCCATCACGATTTACGACGCGCCGGCCGCGCTGAAGCAACTGCACGACATGGGCATCAAGGTGGTCGGCCGCATCGTCGCCTTCCGTGATCCCACCCTGGCGGGCTGGGCCTGGCACAACGGCCATCCCGACTGGGTGACCCAGAACCCGTCCGGCCAGCCGTACTCCAGCGGCTACGGCGCGATCGCCTTCACCAACTTCGCCAGCCCTGAAATACGTTCCTACAACCGGGATCTCGCGGTGGAGGCGGCCCGGCTCGGCTTCGACGGCGTCATGTACGACTACATCCGCCGCCCCGACGGCAATCTCGCGAGTATGCAGTTCCCGGGCCTGGCCGAATCGCCGTCGGACTCCATCGCCAACTTCCTGCGCGACTGCCGCGAACCCGTGCACGATGCCGGAGCCTCGTTGAGCGCGGCCGTCTTCGGCATCGCCGCCACCCGCCCCGACGAGATCGCCCAGGACATTCCGTCCATGGCCCGCTACGCCGACTTCCTGGCCCCGATGCTCTACCCGAGCCACTGGCACTCCGGCGAATACGAGGTCGCCAACCCGAATGCCCAGCCCTACGACATCATCTTCCGGTCCCTGCAGGACTTCCGCGCCCGCACCGCGGGCGCCAATGCCCAGATCATCCCGTGGCTCCAGGATTTCAGCCTCGGCGTGGCCTACGGCGACGCGGAGGTGAAGGCGCAGATCGACGCTACCTACGCGGCGGGCTACAACGGATTCTTCCTCTGGAACCCCGCGGTCAGCTACCACCCCGGCGCTCTCGCACCCAACTGATCTGCCTCGCAACGCTTCTCGTCGGGCGGGCCCGCCGATCGCGTCCGGATCAGGCGGTGGTGGGGCGGTCCGCGAGCCCCAAGCGCAGGTGTTCGCTGTGGTAGATGGCCTCGTCCAGCAGTTGCGCGACGTGGTTGTCGTAGAGGCTGTAGACGATGCTGCGGCCGGTCCGGGTGCCCACGACCAGCCCGAGATTGCGCAGCAGGCGCAGCTGATGCGAGACCGCCGACTGCTCCATGCCGATCGACGACGCCAGTTCGGTGACCGCGAGCGGGCCCTGGCGGAGCTCGCTGAGGATCAGTAGCCGGCTGGGGGTGGCCAGCGCCTGCAGGGTGGTCGCGACATGGGTGGCGGCCTCGGCGTCCAGCCGTGCCGTCGGCCGATCGCGGCCCTCGACGCCATGTCCCATAACACAGGAGGGTACCTCGAGGAACCTTATACACATGAAGACGTCTTCATGTGTTCTGGTATCGTCGCGGCCGTCAGGGGTAGCAATGGAGGTGAGTCGTGGTCGTGGCGACGCCGGTGCAGGCATCCATACAGCCGGAAGTGGCGGTCCGCCGGACCCGCCTGTTCGAACTGGCCGAGATGCGATGGGCCGCAGTGGCCCTCGCCCTGTTCCTGCTCGGGCTGGCCGCCCAGCTGGCCGGCGCGCCGAGCTGGCTGTGGTGGGGGCTGTACCTGGCCTGCTACGCCGCGGGCGGCTGGGAGCCGGGCTGGGCCGGGCTCCAGGCGCTGCGCGAGAAGACCCTCGACGTGGACCTGCTCATGGTGGTGGCGGCCCTCGGCGCGGCGGCCATCGGGCAGGTCACCGACGGGGCCCTGCTGATCGTCATCTTCGCGACCTCCGGGGCGCTGGAGGCGCTGGCCACCGCGCGCACCGAGGATTCGGTGCGCGGCCTGCTCGACCTCGCGCCCGAGACCGCGACCCGGCTCACCGTCACCGGCGAGGAGACCGTGCGCGCCGCCGACCTCAACATCGGCGACGTGGTCCTGGTCCGCCCCGGCGAGCGAATCGCCGCCGACGCCACCGTGATCGACGGCGGCAGCGAAGTGGATCAGGCCACCATCACCGGCGAACCGCTGCCCGTGGACAAGACCGCCGGCGACGAGGTGTTCGCCGGCACCCTGAACGGCACCGGGGCACTGCGGATCCGGGTGGATCGCCGCGCCGAGGACTCGGTGGTGGCGCGCATCGCCCTCCTCGTCGAACAGGCCGGGCACACCAAGGCGCGCACACAGCTGTTCATCGAGAAGGTGGAGCAGCGGTACTCCCTCGCCATGGTCGCGGTGACCCTGGCGGTGTTCGCGATTCCCCTCGCCCTCGGCGATCCGCTGCAGCGAGCCCTGTTGCGCGCCATGACCTTCATGATCGTGGCCTCCCCGTGCGCGGTGGTGCTGGCCACCATGCCGCCCCTGCTGGCCGCCATCGCCAATGCCGGGCGGCACGGCGTGCTGGTCAAGTCGGCCGTGGTCATGGAGCGGCTGGGCGTGACCACGCGGGTGGCCTTCGACAAGACCGGGACGCTGACCCGCGGCGCCCCGCACGTCGACGAAATCCGCAGTGTCGATCCGGAATTCAGCGAGCCGGAGGTGCTGCGGCTGGCGGCGGCCGCCGAACTCGACAGTGAGCATCCGCTCGCGGCGGCCATCGTGCGCGCGGCCCGCGCCGCGGGGCAGCAGCTGCCGGCCGTCGAAGGATTCGCCGCCGATCCCGGGCGCGGCGTCAGTGCCCGGATCGGGCAGCGCCGGATCGCGGTCGGTTCTCCGGCGGCGCTGCTGCCAGGCTCCGGGCAGGGTGCGCCGGATGCGGACCGGGCCGCCCGCACGGCCGTGGACGGATTGCAGGAGAAGGGATTCACCGCGGTCGTCGTCACCTGCGATGCGCGTCCGATCGGAGTGCTGGCGATCACCGATCAGCTCCGCCCCGAGGCCGCCACCGCGATCGATCTCACGACCCGCGTGACGGGGGCCGCCCCGATTCTGCTGACGGGAGACAACAGCCGCGCCGCGCATCGGCTCGCGGCCCGGGTCGGGCTCACCGACGCTCGCGCCGAATTGCTCCCGCACCAGAAGGTCGATGCGGTGCGGGCGCTGCAGTCGACCGGTGACCGGGTCGCGGTGGTCGGCGACGGCATCAACGACGCACCCGCCCTCGCCGCCGCCGACACCGGAATCGCCATGGGCGGAGCGGGTTCCGACCTGACCCTGCAGACCGCCGATGCCGTGGTCGTGCGCGACGACCTCACCGCCATCCCCGCCGTCATCGCCCTGTCCCGCCGTGCTCGCCGCGTCGTGGTGGCCAATCTGGCGATCGCCGCGACTTTCATTGCGGTCCTGGTGATCTGGGACCTGGTCGGCACCCTGCCGCTCCCGCTGGGCGTCGCCGGTCACGAGGGCTCGACCGTGATCGTCGGCCTCAACGGTCTGCGCCTGCTGCGCCGCGCGGCCTGGCAGCGGTCCGCCTCCTGCCTGTGCAGCACGTAACTGCCCGGGGCGGCCTCGATCGGCGGGCCGGGCGAGCTTGTTGCCCAGCGCGGTCTCGAGGAAGTCGCGGTGCAGTTTCGCCTGCATCCGGGTGGTGTCGGCATTCCAGAACAGGATGTCGAAGGCCGGTGGCTTGCGGCCCTGCAGATAGTTGTTGACCCAGTAGTTCCAGACCAGATCTCCGTGGGCGCTGGGCGGGGCGACGGTGGAGGAGCCGGCGGCGATGCGGGTCAGCTCCGCGCCCAGGGTTGCCGCCCGGCTCGCGACGCGACGCGGCCGTTGCGCCATCGCCAGGAGCAGGTTCAGTCCCGAGCGCCCCGGCAGGAACCGGCGGGCGATCCCGGTGGTGGCCTCGGTGAGGATCAGGTCCGGGGGTGCGGAGACATCCAGATCGGTCATGACAGTCCTTCTGGGAGAGAGGATTTCACGTTCGATGAGATGGGCGAAGGTCGACGATGACCCGCACCTGTCAATCGTCGGAGAGCCGCGCGGGCAAACCTATGTGCCCGGAAAAAATGAAATGCCGCTAACGATGTGGTCGAACATATTCATCCCGGATGGGGCGATGCGTACTCTGGTGCTCGGATCGTGCTCCGATACCCACGAGGACACCCAATGGCGAGTGAAAATGCCCGGGAGTACACGGTATCCGGCGACCGCCTGCGCGTTGTGGTCCGTCCCGGCGTCGGCGTCCCGCTGGTGCTGTGCAATGGGATCGGTGCGAGCCTCGAGCTGCTGCAGCCGTTCGTCGACGAGCTCGATCCGGCAATTCCGGTGATCCGGTTCGACCCACCGGGGATCGGTCGCTCGCCGTTGCCCCGGCGGCCCTATCACCTGACCACGCTGGCCAGCCGGGTCACCACGCTGCTCACCCAGCTCGGCTACGACACCTTCGATGTGCTCGGCATCTCCTGGGGTGGCGGCCTGGCTCAGCAGATCGCCCTGCAAAACCCCCGGCGCTGCCGGCGCGTGGTCCTGGTCAGCACCGCCACCGGCTGGATGATGGTCCCCGCGCACCCGAAGGTGCTGCGCAGGATGATCACTCCACGCCGATACCGCGACGCCGAGTACGCCACCAGGATCGCCGCGGAACTCTATGGTGGCCGGCTGCGCACCGATCCGGACCGGGTGACCACCTTGCTGGCCGGCCACTCGTCGACGTCCTCCGCTCGCGGCTACCTGCTGCAGCTGCTGGCCGGCGCCGGGTGGACCAGCCTCCCGTTCCTCGGTTTGATCCGCCAGCCGACGCTGATCCTCGCGGGCGACGACGATCCGATCATTCCGCTCGTGAACGCGAAGATCATGGCCCGGCGGATCCCGGACGCGCGGTTGCACGTGTACCACGACGGCCATCTGGGTCTGGTCGTGATCTCCGATCAACTCGCCCCGGAGGTGAGCAGATTCCTCCGGGGCGATCGGCAGCACGACCTGGAACGGATGGATGTCGTTCGCTGACCCTGCCCGCGCTGTGGCGTTGAGCAGGAGGTACGGTGATCAGACGTCCGGGGATCTCGGATGGGTGAGCCGGGAAGTCTGGTCGGCGTCAGGACATGACGCCGGAACAGCGCAGGAGGCTCGACCGTGGCCGGGATTCCTCTCGAATTCGACCGCCGCCGCGAGGCATTGCGGACCAATCTGTGGTTCGTGCCAACCGTGGAAGTGCTCGCGGCCATCGGGCTGTTCGTGATCACCTACCTGCTGGACCGGGCGGCATATCGGGGCGGGTTCGCCTTTCCGTCCTGGGTCATCGGCGGCCCGCCCGACACGGCGCGGCAGGTCCTGACGGCCATCGCCGCCGCCATCATGACTGTGGTGGGTGTGGTCTTCTCCATCACCATCGTGGCGCTGACGCTGGCCTCCACCCAGTTCGGTCCGCGCATGCTGCGCACCTTCATTCGCGATCGGGGCACCCAGGTCACCCTCGGTACCTTCGTGGCGACCTTCGTCTACGCCATCGCCGCGCTGGTGTCCATCGGATCGGATTTCGTGCCGCACATCAGCACGACCGTCTCGATCGCATCGCTGGTGCTCGATCTCGCCGTGCTGATCTACTTCATCAATCACATCGCCATGGCGATCCAGCTGCCCAATGTCATCGCCGAGATCGCGGGTGAGGTGGCGGTCGGAATCGAGGCGCAGCGCACCGACGCGCCCTCCACCCCGCATTGCGGGCCGACGGCGGCCGAATTGCTGGAACGGATGGCGGGCGAGGGCGGTGAGGTCCGGGTGACCGGCAGCGGATACCTGCGCTACATCCGATACGAGCAGCTGGTGCGGCTCGCGACCGAGGCGGACGCGGTGATCCACCTGCCCTACCGGCCCGGGCATTTCCTCACCGAGGGGCAGGTGGTGGCCACCGTCTGGCCCGCGTCGGCGGCCGGGCGGATAGCGGAGAACTTCTCGCGCGGGCACGTGGCCGGTCCCACCCGATCGCTGACCCAGGACATTTCCTTCGGCATAGACCAGCTGGTCGAAATCGCCGTGCGCGCGCTGTCCACCGCGGTGAACGACACCTTCACCGCCCTGACCTGTATCGACTGGCTCGGTGACTGCCTGTCGCGGGCCGCGGTGGCGTGGGAGCCGAGCCCGGTCTACCGCGGCAAGAACGGTTATGTCCGCGTCATCGCGGCGCAGGCGAGTTACGAGCGGCTGGTGCAGCGGGCTTTCGAGAAGATTCGACAGTCCGCGCGCGGCGTGCCCGCGGTCATGATCCGGCAACTCGAAGCGCTGGCCCAGATCGCGGACCACACAACCGATCCCGAGCGGCGCAGCATCCTGCTGGAGCAGGCGGCGATGATCGTGCGGGCGGCGCGGGAGTCGGTGCCGGAGGACGCGGATCTCCAGGACGTGCTGCGACGGTACCGGGTGCTGGTCGGCGACGCGGAGCTGCCGCTGATTCAGGCCGTGTCAACGCCAGAACTGCCAGGCACGGCGTGAATCCTGTTCCTGCGGTATGAGTGTCGCCGCAGGCGGCAGGCTGTCCGCGGGATCCAGGACCAGCAGGGCGGTCATGGCCTGGGGGAGGTCCAGGCGGGTGCGGAGCCAGGGCCAGCCGCCGGTGAGGGTTTCGGTCAAGTCGGCCGGTGGGAGGTCGAGGGCCGCCACCGCTTGCAGGAGCGTGGATGGGGGCATGTCCCATTGGCGGGCGCAGGCGGTGACCAGGGCGGGGAGCTGATCGGTGGGGGTGAGGGCGAGGATGCGGCGCAGGGCGGGGACGGCATCGGGGGTGCGGGAGCGGGAGACCAGGGTGGAGACGACGAATTCGAGGTCCGCGGTCAGGGCGGCGGACAAGATGCCGGTGGATGATTCGGCTTCCAGCGGTTCGTCGGCCGGGGTGCACAGCAGGGCCGAGAGTTCGGCGCGGGACCAGGTGCCGCGCTGCCTGTTCCATCCGAATGCTCTGCGGGGCAGGCGGAGTCCGTCTCGCTGCTGATCGTCGGCGGGCGCCGGGACGGCGAGGACGACCAGGGCTTCGATCGGTTCCGGAAGGTCCAGGGTCGTGCGCAGCGTGCGCCACGCGGGGCGGAGGGCGGCCACCAGTTCGGCCGGTTCGGAGCGGGTGAGGGTGAGGGCCTTCAGCAGGGCCGTGGCGTCGATCGCGGGGTAGCGGGTGGCCTCGGCCAGCAGCGTGGGCAGCAGGTCGGCGGGCGCGCAGGCCAGGATCTGCTCCAGCGCATAGCGATCGCGGCCGTTGCACGAGACGTTCACCACCAGCTGGGCGACGATGCCCAGGTTGGTGTGCATGGCCTGGCGCAGGATTCGGCTGCCGCCGGTGTGGGTGCCCGGATCGTCGACCTCGGCGCTGAGGGCCGCGTACACCAGGGCCCGGTCGCGGGAGCCGATCGCCTGCTCGCGCAGGGCGCGGTGACGCAGTAGATGGGCGGCGACGACGCGGCGCTGCTCGACTTCGCCGGTGGCCCAGTCCCGCCGGAGGCGCGGCCACACCGATTCGGCATCGGACGAGGTCAGCGGCGCGGTCCCGGATTCCAGGCGGTGCCAGGCGGAGGTGGCCAGCGCCGCGCCGAGATCGATGCCGAGCTGCCGGGCCACCTCGACGGTGCGGGTGCGGTCGCGGCCGTCGGTGAGGATACGGTCGGTGAGAACCTGCTCGAAGGTGCGGCGGACGCTGGGACGGTGGTCGAGTCGCGCCAATGCCTGTGCGACGCTGGGTCTTCCGATGGCGAGACGGACGGCGCGCCCGGCCACCGTCTCGTCGCGGAGCCAGTCGGGGTTCAGCTCCGGGTCCGTGATCACCTCGGCCAGATGGTCGTCGTCCAGCTCGGCGGGACCCAGGGCGCGCAGGTGCCGTCGATAGCACCAGTGGCCGATTTCGTCTGCGGTGGACAGGGATTCGGGAAGTGTGACACCGGCGCGCCGGTGGCCGATGATCTGCTGCCCGAGCAGGACGAACGGGTCCGATTCGTCGCCGGGATCGCCCGGTGTGACGATGCGGCGGGCGCCGCCGGGCGGGGCGGGGCTGTCGCGGGTCACCGCGGTGATCGCGACGGGAGCCGAGGACGGCGTGCTGGAGGTGCAGAAGGTCAAGTCCCGCAGGCTGTTCCGGGGTAGTAGGCCGTAGAGTGCCCGCAGCATGGCCACGGCGTCCGTGCCGCTCTCGACGTGCAGTTCGATGGCGGGGCCGCGCCCGGCCAGATGCGCCAGGGTGTAGCCGACCAGGGCGGGCAGCCAGTCCAGGTCGAGGTAGGCGTCGGCCGCGGCGCTGACGGCGGGACTGTGCTCCACGGAATTCGGCAGCGGCGGCCAGTGGTCGGTGGGGAATTCGGCGTCGTCGAGCGAGGTGCGGAATCGTCCCGCGTCATAGAGGCTCAAAGTCGTTGCGCCGTCGAGTGTTCCGCGACCACCCGCGACGAGGTGTGCCACACAGGTGCCCGGCCGGTCATTGGCGGGCGTTTTCAGCACCGCTACCGCGAGTCCCCGCACCACGGTGAACTCCAGCGCGAACGCCTCCGGCGACGCGGGCGAACCATCCCAGCTGACCAGCGACCCCAGCTCCCGCGTGGTGGATCCCAGTGCGGCGGGCCAGTTTCCGGATCTGGCGACCACGCCGACCCCGGTCCCGGAGGACTCCAGCGTCACCATGGCCCAGCCGCACAACAGTTGCGCGAAACCCGTCATCGGTCCGCCCGTAGCCGGTCGATGCGGTCGAGCATGTGGATGACCGGGTCCACGGCCGCGAACGGCTTGAACACCGGATAGGTGTTGTCGGCCCGCTTCCCGCACCCGACCGCCGAGACCGGGAAGTAGCGGTTGTGCGGGAAGTGGATGGACAGCGTGGCGTCGACGGCCGGAAACAGTTTGCGAACCAGGCTTCTGGTCGCGTCGGAGCGATAGTCGATCTGGCCGGGCTGATACAGGTTGCCCGCACCATTGAGGCTGTACGGCGTATCGGCCCAGTCCGCCGGCGGCGCGACCAGGCCGACCTCGGGCAGGTTGATCAGCGACAGCAGATCCGATTTCGCGATGATGGTCGAGGCGTGCAGGCGCGGCGGTTCGATGGGCAGATCCAGCGGATAGCTGTTGGCCGTGCGCCACAGCTTGGCGATCTGGTCGATCATCATCGTGGTGCGGCCCACGGTCTGGGAGTGCTCGACATTGTTGTTCAGGCTCTCCTCGTTGGCTGGTCCCGCGTGCTCGCGCATGATGGCCAGGTACTGCTTGTTCAGCGTGGACGGCACCACGAACCAGAGGAAGTCGGCGATGGCCAGGTGCGGGCTCACCTTGGCGGCGATCTCGGCGTCGGCCACATCCTCGCCCGCGACATCCACGAAGGCGAGATTCACCGTGCGCCTGGTGGACAGCGAGGTGAACTTGATCAGGATCGGGGTGCGGACCTGCCAGCCGCTCCAGGCGTGGGCCCGGGTCTGCTGCTGCGCCATCGGCGGCTGCGGCGGGCGCGGTGGCTGCGGCAGACCCGGCGGCTGCGGTGTGCCGAGCGGCCCGATGCCGTTCTCCTGCCGCTGCTGCGCGCCGACGTAGCCGCGCTTCTGGGTGTAGCCGATGGCCTGCCGGTTCATCAGCGTGTTCTCCAGCGCGGCCAGCATTTTCGTCGAACGGCGGGACGGCACGATGGACCATTCGCGGGCCAGCATCGGGTCGTTCATGACCGAATAGATCATCGACACGATGAGATGCGTCTTGGACGAGGCGGATTCGCCGACGAAGCCGATCACGGTGGTCGGATGGTCGAGGATCTCCTCGTCGATCTCACAGCCGTTCGGGCAGCGCCGGTCCAGGCGCCGCGAATAGTCCCCGACGCGGGTCGCGAACCCGCCGTTGGGCTGGCGCAGCACCCAGATCCAGGAGCGGCGGGCGGTATCGAACTTGAACTCCGCCAGGCAGTTCAGGCAGACGATTCGCACGGGCACTCCTCAGAGCACGGTGTAGGTCAGCCACAGCAGCGTGGCCAGGAAAAAGGCCCCACCGACCGCGGACGCCACCCGCAGCCAGTGCCAGGAGCGGGATCCGGCGTACACGTACTGCTGCCAGGCCAGGCCGGCCCGTCGGTTGTTCATCGCAGTTCCTCACAGGTGGTGGGCGATCGACACGATCACCCAGGCGAGCAGCACGAAAACCAGCCAGCCCAGCACGATTCCGGCACCGGCCGCGCCGAGCAGCACGCCGCCGATGTGGCGGGGATCGTCGCGGGTCAGTCCCTCCAGCACGCGCTGGCGGTATTCCAGGGCCGGGCGGACGAAGATGCCCCACAACCCGGTCTCGGGCAGGTCGACGCCGTGCCGCTCCTCCGGCGGCCGCACCGGCGGGCCCGGGGTCAGGACGCTGGTCTGCGCCCGCACCGGCACGGTGACCGGTTCCGGCCTGGGGCCCTTGACGGTTCGGGTCAGACTGCGGGTCTGGGAGTGGACCGCGTCCCGGAAGTAGTGCTGGAACTCGGCCGCCGATTGGAAACGCAGCGACGGATCCGGCGAAAGCGCCTGATCCAGCACCGATTTCAGCCCGCCGGGCAGCGGCGCCGGCGCGAACACCGCCTCCAGCACCTCGTGGCACACCACCGCGAACGAGTACACGTCACTGAGATGGGTGAACCTGCCATGTTCGAGATACTCGGGAGCGGAATAGTTCTGCGTGCCCACCACCTGGTTGGTGCGGGTGAGCCGCAGCATGTTCTCCCGCATCTCGATGGCGATGCCGAAATCGGCCAGCTTCGCCGTGCCGTCGCGGCAGATCATGATGTTCTCGGGCTTGATATCGCGGTGCACCACCTGCTTGGAGTGCGCGTACACCAGCCCGCTGAGCGCGTCGGTGAGAATCCGGGCCAGCGCCGGCGGCGACCAGTTCTCCTGGGCCCGCATGAACTGCCGCAGATTCTCCCCGTGAATGAACTCCATCACCAGAAACGGTGAGCGGCAGCCGTTCTCGGCGAACACCCCCGAGTCGTGCAGCATCACCACATTGGTGCAGTTCATCTGCGCCGCGATCCGCGCCTCCCGCTTGAACCGCTGCCAGGCCACCCGCTCGTCCTGCGCCCGCACCGCGACACTGCCCGCATCGAGCACCTTGACCGCAACCTGCCTGCGCAACTGCCGATCCCAGGCATCCCAGACCTCGGCCATCCCACCCTTGCCGACCAGCTCCCGCAGCTCGTACCGGCCATTGATCAGCCTCACCGGCGTCCGACCTTCCCCGCGGAGCGGCCGCCTTCCCCGCGAACCACCCCGGACGACAACGAATCACCGCCCACTGTACGCGCGCCCACCCACCCCCCGCCCACCCATATTTCCAGCCGATTTGCGCTCGAGGGGGTCCTTTGGTGTACCTTCTCCCAGTCGCCCGGGAAACCGCGCGGCAACCATCCGGGGCTATGGCGCAGCTGGTAGCGCACCACACTGGCAGTGTGGGGGTCAGGGGTTCGAGTCCCCTTAGCTCCACCCATTTATACAGATCAGGCCCGGGTTCATTCCGGGCCTGATCTGTTTTTTCGCTGATCCCCCATTGTTTCCCCCATTGTTCGATCCCCCATGAATCACCGCTTCGCGGCTCGCGTGTTGATGGGCGTGCTGCGGCTGGGCGGTATCGGAAGACCGGGCCCGGGTTCCGAAGGCGCTCCCTGGCCTATTTCAGTTTGTCGAGCGCGGGGGTGGAATCGGGGGCTTCACGCGGCCGGTCGAGATAGCGGGCGGTGATGTCAGCTCCGGTGCTGACGACCGCGTGCCCGCCTTGACGGCTCGCCTGTTCGGTGCCGTAACGTTCGGCGACCGTGGTGAGGTTGGTTCGGCGCATTGTGCGGGCGGTGACCCACGCGTATTCGGTGCCGCGGGCATCTCGCCAAGTGCGGCCGAAATTGTGTGGGTCACGCCAGCCACCGTTGCGTGAGGGGAACAGCGGACTGTCGTCGTCGCTCCACGTGTCGGCCCCCATGGCTTGCAGCGTCTCGGTAGCCCACTGCGGGATCAGAGTGGTGCGGTAGCCGGCGTCGGTTTTGGTCCATTCCTGCCGGTGCAGGCCGCCCGTGCCCTTCTGGCGTTTGAGGGTGCCGCAGACGGTCATCGCCCAGGGGCCGGTGGTGGAGCGGATGACATCGCAGCGGCGGAAGGCGAGCCCTTCATACGGTCGGCAACCGGTGGCCAGCAGGATGTCGGCGATATGAAGAATATCCTCGTCGCGTTTCGGGCCGGACGTGTAGGCGGGTGTGCCGGGGATCGCCTCGCCGGCAACCCACTTCCGCAGCTGGGCGCGAAGTCCGTCCCGGGTCTGCTTGTCCATGGCTCTCGCGGCGGTCCGTTTTCTGCGCCGGGTCTTCCGGACGCCGGTCATGGGATCGAGGGGAAGTGCGCCGAGCTTGCGGCCGAGAGTGACGATTTCGAGCAGGATCTGGTACTGGAGGGTGGCCTTGCGTGTATATCCCTGGGCCCGAATAGATTTGATGTGTCTGTCCAGGCGTCCGGCGTCGACATCGTGGTTGCGCAGGTCTCCGAGCATCGGCCGGATCTTGATCGTGTCAGCGCTGTAACGTCGATCGGGCGTGCCATCCTTGCGGAGGCGTGGTTCTGATTGGTTGATCTCGTCGAGGTAGTTGTCGAGCGTGGATCGGTCCAGCAGTCCGTCTTGGACGTCGAGTTCTCGCTCCTCGATCCACAGGTCGATCAGGTCACTGAACTTCGATTTCCTAGTGACTGTGGTGGAGGTGGCGGTCAAGGTGGTGTTGGCCGTCTTGAGTCGTTCGAGGTAGGCGTCCTGTAACTTCCGCCTCGCTTTGAGCTCGGTGTCCGCGACAAAGTCCAGAGGGAAATCTCGGCCGGTGATGGGGTGACGGAATGTTCCCCTCGCTCGGTGCTTACCCTTGTAGCGGCCGGACTTCTGCAACGTGCAACTGACGTTGCCGAGTCCGCCGAGCGGGATCTCGGGACGTGGCATAGGACTCCAAAATCGTTGTGGGATGGCCAGCCCTCGGGATGAATGCGATAAGCCGAACCGGAGGTGGCGACCGAACGTGCGTCGAAGCAGTCGAGTGCCGATTGGCGGCTACGGCATGTGTGAGCTTGCCGTGCCAGGCGGAATGACCTGCTCTCGAACCGTTTTCGCCGCAGGGCGGGATTATCGACCGTGGTTTGGCCGCTGACCATGACTTAGATGTCGGGGTCTATTCGCGGTTGAACTGTTTGCGTTCCCAGTCGATGACATCGCTGAGCAGGTAGCGGCGGTGGCGCCCGAATCTCGCGTAACGTGGGCCGCGTCGGGCCGAGGCCCAGGTGGCAAGGGTCTTCTCTGGAACCTTCAGTCGCTCGGCGAGTTCTTTGGACGTGAGCCACACATCCCGGGAATTCATTCGCAGGCCCCGGCCGGTAGCGGCGTGACCGCTGTGGGAACCTGTCGTCTCAGCTCTTGCGGCCGGCGGCCGAACGCATCCTCGATGATCTCCGCGACGTTGTGACGGTCGGGACAACGACTTTCGGCCATGACGATCTCCTGACTGGCATGATGCAACTGGCCAGTCCCTCGCGATGTCGAGGATACCGGCCGTCGCCCGTTCCGTGCTTGTCGCCGACCACGGCGCGGCATCTATCGCTTCCTGCCCGCCGAGCTGAAGCGACGAACGTCACTCAGGCACTGACTAACCCGTTCGCCGGCGTCGCGGGGCACCGCCGCTGAAGACCGGGGCGAGCTGTGCGAGAGGACCGCATCCTGCACGAAGCCCTCGCCACCGGCGTGGACGTCCGCCGCCTGTGTGATCTGTTCGGACTGAGCGTGAAAGGTGCCGAACGATATACCGACGTCCTCGACCATCCCAGCTTCAGAGAAGCCGCAGCTGACCCGGCATGAGGAATCCCGGGCGGCGACATGCGGACGGAGTCGATCCGCCGGATCAGAACGGCGGTTCGTCGTCTCCGCCGAGACCGGAGGCAGTCGTCGGCTCGGTGTCGGCAGGAGCCGAACCCCACGGATGTGGACCCGGGCGACGACCGCGCCGAAAATGTGCAGCTTGCCTGAGCGAACTTCCCCGTGGGCGACCAAGGCTGCGTCCGACCCGTGATGCGTGAGATCAGTTCGATGAACGTGGTGGCGTCTGCGGGTCGACGGGAAACAATGACGACTCCGCCACCGCAAATCTCATACGGAATCGGCGTAATTCCCTGCGCCGTAAACAGTTCCGACTCCAGCTGACTTGCGTCGACCCGAATTACCTCCCTGCACGCTGCGACGGATCCGTCGTGCACGAGAAGCCTTGTGCGACGGCATCCGTCGTGGAAGGCATGGCAATTGCCGCAATACTTGTGCTGGATGTCGCCCGGTGCGTAGGAACACATTCCGCATCGTGGATAGGTGATAGAAGGTTCGAGGAGCATATCGGTTAGCCCTTCTGACATGCGACTGTGGTCAGTTCCACAGCCGAGTGAACTCCAGAGCCGCGGCGAGCTGGTCGAGGACTGTGGGCGTGGAATCGTTGGTGCCCCGCACTTTTCGGACTCGCAGAATGCGGAGCGCGCGGAGTTCGACACCGTAGGTGACAGGGCCGGATTCGTCTTCGTGGAAGGGGCCAATTCGGTAGTCGTGTGCGTCGATGAGCAGCGAGTACCAGGCGTCAGCAGGTTGGCCTGCCCGGATGGCTTCGTCGGAGTCGGCACCAGGCTGAACCCATTGGGGGCATCCGCATTCAGGGTCACCGCAGGGGGTGAAGCGGGCTGCGATCGCATTGGATCGGTAGATGGGCATGCGGCCGGCCAGCATCGGGCAACCACGGGTGGAGTAGGCGGCGCACTCGGGATGAAGCCCGGCTTCTGGGCCGACCCCGCGTACCCAGTCCTGAGGGCGGACGAATACCACGACTTGGTGCCCGGGTCCGTGCCCGTGGCCGAGTTCTTCGCCGCAGACCTGACACAGGCGCAAACCCAGTACCAGGGCGTAGCGTTCGGGGTCGATCGCACCCCAGACCGGGGACACACGACCGCGGTGACACAACGTCAGATACGGGATGGCCAAGCCTTGCGCGGTCGGCGCGTCGTGCAGACGCGCGGGAAGCGGTGGCCGCGACGGATTCGATGACGGCGCTGCGGAATTCACGGAATGCTCCTGAATGTCGGACGATGGATGCCCGGCTGAGCGTGCTAGCGGGCGGCGTGGTCGCCGGTCGTGGGATGTGCGGACAAGGCGACGGTGATCGATTGCGTGGGCTGGGCGGGGGATTCGACGCGTACGTGCACGAGCGCGGTGAGGGCCTGTGGCTCAGGAGGTTCGGCGAGCCACGGGCCGAAGATGGAGGAATCGAGTTGGGGGAGCGCGTCTTCGATCCACCGCACCAGGGCGGAGGCGCTCGAAATCACCACCGTCGCTCGCCGGTGTGCGGGTCGACGTTGTGCACCGACACCACCGCGGGGGCGAAGGGGGCCTGGATGAGGGTGGAGCGGGTGAGCACGGCCTGGTAGCCGCCCGCTGCCCACGCTCCGCGCGCGATGACGAACCCGCCGTGAGATGAGGGGTCGACGGGCAGCAGATGCCACTGGGTTCCCGAGTCGCCAAAAGCGCTGAAATAGTTCTCCTCCCAGCTGATTTCGGTGCCGCCCTCGGTGCGGATACGGAGCCGCTGCGTGGCGCGCTCGACGGAGATCAAGGCCATCGCAGTCGCGGCCCCGGCATCGATCTGGACGGGGGTGGTGGCCTCGAAGGACGCGATCGGTGTGCCGGCTGCGGGAGCGGCGGCGAAGCACGCCCGGTAGCCGACGATCAGCACTCCGACCGACGGTGGTGCAGGCACGGCCTTCTCGTAGCCGGGCGTGACGCGTAGGCGGGCGAGGTATCGGGTCGGGTCGGTCTTCATTACGGCCACCGCCGGGCGGGTCGGAGGAGCATCGAAAGGTGTCGGCTCGGTGCGTGATCGGCACCTGCGGATTGTCGGATCATGAGATGGACTCCGTTTCTCGGAATTGCCGTGGCGGACGTCGCGGCCTGGTAGAGGGGAGATGCGCAACCGATCACGCGATGTCGACGAAAGTCAGGTCGGCGTATCGTTCGGTGCCGGTGAGGAATTCGCATGCGCAGTGTGGGAATTCCTGCCAGCATTGCTCGCAGAACCCGCAGGCCGGGCAGTGCGGGCCGCCGCGTTCGAGCCCGTACTGTCCGCAGTAGTCGCAGTAGTCGTCGACGTGGTTTCCGGGCTGTTCGTCGGTGCCGGGCCCACGCCACACGTAGGAGTGGTTGGAGTACCAGATCCCGTCGCGGCTCCAACGGCCGTGGTGTTCGTTGAACAGGTAGGCGGTATGTTTGTAGCGGGGATCGACGGTGAGCAGGACCATTTTGTCGCCGTCGAGCCATTCCTCGAGGTCGGCGCGACCAGCCCACGAGTCCAGCGACCCGAACGGACGCAGAGGAAGGAAGTCTTCGGCGGCTATCCGGGTGTCCGAGCGGGAGTCTCCTTTGGCTGGGTGCACGATGGCGGGAAGAACTCCGTTGTGCGCCAACACTGTTCGCGCGTCGCCTCCGACCCTGAATGGGTGGCAATTCTGTTCGCTGATGTATCCGTGAGTGGCGAAGCGAGAATGAAACAGGGCCGGGTTGTCCGGGAATCGAGCACGCACGGCGGCGAAGTCCTCGATCACCTTGGCGGCGTCGAGCCCGTGCCCGACGAGGATGCGATCGTCGGCGACGACGGCATAGCCGTGCCCGTGCGGGTTGGCCAAGGCCCCGTCGCGCAGCGCGGCGAGATCAGGGGTGATGCCGGGCTTGTAGAAGCTCAAGATGCACACTGCAGGGTCTCCATTTCCGCCAGCAACGGCAGATAGATCCGGTGGGCTCGCACCCAGGTGACGAACACGGTCCATTCCCAGCCCCGTCGGCGCGCGACATCACCGGCGGTGAGGGTGCGGGTGTATTCCACCGAGGCGGCGATGAACGCCAGCGCGGCTTGAACCTGTTGACTGTGTAGGGAACTGGCGAAGATCCGGACCTCGAAGGTGTCTTCGGGATTGACGTTGATGGCCTGGTATCGGCCGTGGCCGAAGCGTTCACCCTTCGCGAATTTGGCGATATCGGCGCGGGTTTCGGAGGTGAAGCTGGCCCAGTCGTCGCTGCGGCGGCGAGCCAGGCGCACGGCCTGAGTTTCGTTGCGGTAGAAGAACTTCATCCACCGGTACACGTGCGCTGGCGAGTCGAACCCGGCCCGCGAGACATGGACGTGAATGCCGACATGGTCATCGACATAAGCACCGCGAATCCGTAACTCGCGCAGCATATTCCAAGGGAATTCCGCTATGGCCCACTCGTAGCTCATGGGGTGGGTGACGATTTCGAATCCGCCGCCATAGCCGATGGATCCGTCCTCCTTCAGATAGCCCAGGTCGCCGAGGTGGTCCGCGGCGATCTCGGCGCAGGCTTGAAGGGAACGGCCCAGGGTTTTGATCTCGAGTTCCAACCCCAGAAAGACCGGGCCTTGGCCGTGGAAGTAGGGGTCGGGTTTGTAGGAGTAGTCGTGGATGTAGTCATCGCGGCGGTCGCGGTAGCACGACGAGCAGTAGTCGTCGCTGGTGGTCAGGTAGTCGCAATCGCTGCATTCGCGGTAGTGGGACTGGCAGTCGCGGCACACTTCGTCGCCGCTGTCGACGCTGCGTAGATATCGCGACAGCAACCGGCAGTCCGAGCATCGCCAGTAGTGATCGAGATGGCAGGTGTCGCACACGATGTCGCCGCCGACGGTCGCCTCACCGGTGGTGGTGTAGCGCGCGCAGTACTCGCATTCCGACCATCGCCGCGTGCAGGCCGTGCACAGCACGCCGTCGTTGACCGTCTCGTGGGTTTCGGTGGCCTGTTCGCCGCAGTCCTCGCAGAAGGCGCGTTCATCGCAGTCCGGGCACTGTAGAGCGGGTTCGCTCGGGGGAGGATTGTCGGGCAGCGGTGGGGAGCATGTGCTGCACAACGCGGGTGCGTCCAGCAATTCGGGCATGGGTATAGGACCTCTCTGAGCACTGAAGGAGGCAGATGGGAGCGCCGAGGACGAAACGGCGCGCACAGCGCGGCGGGGCGCGCGAATCTCGCGCACCCTCTGCTGGTTTCAGGAATGCGATCAGCGAGACGACAGGTGGGGGCCACCTGCGATGTCGGTTCGGAGGTGACGACATGGCGGGCAACCCCGACCAGAGCCAATAGAGGTGAGCGCTGAAATTAGCGAATCGCCCTGCGGCGCAGTTCTATGCCTGCGGTGTCGGAGCGTTGCTTGCAGTCACAGTGGGGGAATGGGTTGGCGCACAGGAAGCACCAGCCGCAGCGGCCGCAGTAGCGGCCGCGCCGGCTGAAGTCGATGTCCCCGCAGCTTTCACACACATACAGCCACGCCCTCGCGCGTAGCAGCGCCGGGTCCAGTTCGGGCCGGTATCCGGGGTTGGAGTACCAGATCCCGCCATCCCACATTCCTGCCGATTCGTTGAACACGTAGGCGTTCTGGCCGAAGGTCGGGTCGACGGTGAGGACGACGAGTTTGCTCGTCCCGAGCCACGACTCCAGCCCGCGTCGCCCGTGGCCGGTATCGAACGACCCGAAAGGCATGTGCGGCAAGTACGTTTCGGCCGCTATCCGGGTATCCGAGCGAGGATCGTACGGGGTCGGACGGACCCGTCTGGGTAGAACACCGTTGTGCGCGAGCACGGTCCGTCGATCGCGGCCGAGCCGGAAGGGATGGCAGTTGTCGATGCTCACTGCGCCGTGCGTGGCATAGCGGCTGTGAAACAGCGCCGCTCGTTCCGGATGGCGAGCGCGGACGGAGGCGAAATCGTCGAGCACCTCCTCGGCGTCCATACCGCGCCCGACGAGAATGCTGTCGGTGGTGACGACGGCGAATCCGTGACCGTCTCTGTTGACGCGCGTGCCGTTACGCAGCGCGCTCAGGTCAGGTGTCGTGCCTGGGGGGAAGAAGGTCAGCAAGCACACGCGAGGGCCTCCATTTCCGCCCGTAGCGGCGCGTACTCCTCCCGCTGGCTTACCCACGCGGTGAACTGCTCCCAATCCCAGCCACCGTGGCGGACGACATCGGTGGAGGTCAGCGTGCGGGTGTACTCGACGCTGGCCGCGACGAATGCCAAGGCCGCTTGCACCTGCTGGGGGCCAAGCGATCCGGCGAACACCCGCAACTCGAGGCTCTTGCGCGGATGCGGGTTGATCGCCTGGTAGCGGTTCATCCCATACCGGCGCAGATCGTCCTTGGCGGTGTGCTTGACCCGTTCGCGGGCGATCGGGGAGAAGACCGCGTAACGCGATCGCCGTCGCGCCAAGGCCACCGTCTGGGATTCGTTGCGGTAGATCAGCTTCGCCCACCGGAAGATGTGGGCGGCCGAGTCGAACCCATTCCGCGAGACATGGACATGGATACCGACGCTGTGATCCGAGCGGCACCCGAGTTCGGTCAACCGCTCGAGCAGTGGCCAGGGAAAGTGCTCGATCGCGAACTGGTAGTCCATCGGATGGGTGACCAATTCGAAACCCAACGGCTCGATCGAGGAATCGTGCTTCAGGTACGCCAGATCGCGCACGTGCTCGCCGACCGTCGCCGCGCAGGCATCGTAGTTGTGGTGTGGGACGATGATTTCCAGTTCCAGGCCGAGGAATACTGGGCCGTGACCGAAGAATCGCGGGTCGGGTTTGTAGTTGTAGTTCCAGATCCGCCCGGCCGAGCCGCAGTTTTCGCAGTCGGTGCGATCGGGGAGAAGGGTGCCGCACTGCTCGCACGGGCGGTAGTTCTGGGCACAGTGAGTGCAGACGCGGGAGCCGCCGGACACATAGCGGCTCTCGGCAGTGAACAGGCTGCACGCCGCGCAGTGATCGAAGAACCGGTCGACACACGGTGGACATACACGCTCCCCGGTATCGGTGCGCCACGTAGTCGGCGCGCGATACAGGCAGCGCGCGCACTCCGACCATCCGGGAGTGCATTCACGGCAGACATGACCGAATTCGGCTGTGATGGCCAGGTCCTGATTGGGCGCACGGCAGCGATCACATCGTGGCGTTCGGGCGGAAGCCGGAGTACTGATCGCCTCGGTTCCCGCCGTGCGCGTTCGCGGCCGGGACGTCGCGGGCTGGCAGACCGCGCAGGAATGCGGAGGAGAAGATGCGGGAACAGGCATAGAGGATCGCCTTCCAGTAGATGGAGAAACAGAAAAGGCCGCGACGGCAATGCCGTCGCGGCTTTATGCTGTGGACGCATGCGCGAGCGTGAAAGTTCAGGAATTCGCGTGCGGGAGCGCTCGACTATCGAGGTACCCCTTCAGCGATATGGGGGAGCTCAATGGGTGCCGCGCTCACTCACTCGTCACCGAGATGGCATCAGCAAGCCGTGGTGACGGTGCTTGAACTCGGTGGAGGTCAGTACGCGATGAACAGTGGATGTCTCAATGCGTTTCGCTGGCTGGGCGCATGTTTATGCGAACCATCCGAATGGATGCCGGTGGGCGATGGATCGGCGTGACCACGTGTCCTCAGAACGGGGTTGTGGAGCGCTCACAGATTGGCGTAGCCACCTGCGCTCCACACGATTCTGCGATAGTTTTCCGGGGTGACGGCTTGTCGTGCCGGTATTCCGGGCGCGATCGCATAGGGCCAGAAGCAGTAGCCGCATCGATGGCAGTAGTGGCCGGCACTCCAGATATGTTTACTGACAGAGATGCCTTTGGAAATTCTACTGTTTCGGCGAGTTCTGTGCGACGCGATCCAGAACAGGAACAGCGATGGAGCAGCCATCGCGGAAATCAGCAGGAAGTTGGCGACGAGAAACACTGGCAACGGCGTTGTCGCTTCAGGATCAGAGACATTGACGATGGCGATCAAGAGGTAAATGAAGGCAGGAATCGCGAGGATCACACCGAGGAAGACCAGTTTGCCCGAACGCCGTAGGAGGGGTGCCAACGCCAGCGACTGGGACAGGCTGGTCGAGTAGGTCCGCTCGGTCATGCTCGAGCTAACGACGGGGATCAGGCCTGCGGAACTGACGGCGACGCCGGAGTGGTAGTCCAGGCCATGGACCGTGGTCGTACCGGTCGCCCGGACTGCCGGAACTCGCTGAACCCGGTCGTCGTGCCCACAGCTTGGGCAGGTGATGTCGATTCCCACGGTGGCGTCCCGTCCCGGTGCCGCTGCGCCGCGACGTGGACGGTGGCCGCGCAACAGCGCCTGTGCTGGTTCCCGGTGATGCGATGGTTGGACCCATCGAACACCGCGAAACGCGGCTTGTCGAGAGGGATTCGTGGTCGAGGGATCGGAAGTCATTGTCGGGCCTTCCTGCTGAGGGTGGTGTGAGTGCATCTGGACGCGATGCAACGAGTTGTTGTGTCACACAGACCCTCTCGTTGCTCGAGCGCACTTCACGGGCGAGTTCTCGCCGCTGTGCCGCTGCCTCGGTCGAGTTGATCGGCCGAGGCAGCGGAAACGAGATCGCACCGCTGCACAAGTCGGTGGCAGGGTGTCCGTCAGTCAAACTCGGTCGACGGCTCGGGCAATGCTCTCCTCGTGCGACACCAGAGGGTGAGATTCCGCGGTGAGGATCGAGAGGGCGGCGGCGACCTCGAGAACATCGGACTTCACATAGGTCGCGGTCGTGCCGCCTGCCTTGCCGTCATGTCCGGCGTAGGCCCGGGCCACGGCGAAACCGAAGGTGCGTTCGATCCAGGTCAGTGTGGTGTGCCGAAGCCAGTGCATGCTTATGCCCTGAACGGCTACCCAGGGCAGGATCTCCCCGACCCGCGCCCAGATGCAGTCGTAGCGACGGGAACTGATCGGCTTGCGGTGTGAGCGTCGCTCGAGCCGGCGCTCAGATCGTGCTGCCCTCGCCATCGGATCAGCAAGGGCAATTCCGGCGGTGGGTCGAGCCACCACGGGACGGGTTTCGTCCCTCCGGGATGGCCGTCATCGAATCAATTCGCACGTGCACCACCCGGCGAGTGTGAGCTCCATGCGTCGGATCCCAGGCTGCTACCTCTCTCAAGGTGAGTTTGCGGCCCGCGTGTGGTTTTCACGTATCCAAGTGGTGGCGGTTCGTGCTCACCGCGGAGTCAAACGGGAGTGGTCCTGGTGAAGACCCTCGACCGGATAGGTCTGGATATCCCGGGAGCATCGGTCCTGGTGCAGGTCCGCCGCGGTGCCGGCGCAAGTCGTCGGATTCGTAGTGTTCACTAGGTCGTTCAACGGCTCGCCTCGTCCGGGTGAGGAGGATGTGCATCTGTCGCTGTGCCTCTGCGGAGTGCGACTGGACTACCGGGCGTGCGCAACTGCTGCCTTGGTTTTCGTACAGGATTGGTCGGAACATGTTGGTGCAGAACAAATTTCGGTCTCCCGTGGAGATGTAGTCGAGCTTCCTCGCCTTCCGTGTGAAGTTCTGTATCTCGAGCCGTGACCGCCCCGCCAATCCGGAGGTCGAACATTCGCGGCCCGCAACGTGTGGGAATGGCGAAGCGGACGGCATGACCAGCGGGCAGTCGGCGGACGCGACGGCTGACCTATGGCTACTCCAACAAATCCATGTCGGCGGCGTGGTTTATCCGTCGACGAACCCACGTGTCAGACGATCTGATTGTTATAAGCGATTAACAGTTTGCTACAGCTGTAGACATTCATTTGCCGCAATACCTATCACGCATTGATTGTGATGTGAGCCACATAGCTCCTGGGTGTAAACGGCTCTATGGCTAGGGCAGTGTGAGTGGTCCGGAGTGGGGCTGACGGAATGCGTGGCAAACGCGGATGTCGCGGGTGTCGGCGAGCTCGGCGATGTCGATGCTGATGGAGTACGGCTCGCCGCTGTCTGGGTCGCGGAGGTGGGCGAGGTCGTTGGGGTTTCGTGCATACGCGACTTGGAGGCTGCTGTTCCAAATGCGTCTGAAGTCGGGGTCTCGCATCAGGCGGTCGAAGAGGTCTCTCGCGCGTGGACTGGTTCGGTAGAGGCCGAAGGCGCCGCGCAAGATGGCGACGTGAAAGAGGGCTTCTTGCTCCCACTGCAGGGTTACATTCATCGCTGGGCGGAAGTTCTTGCAGATGTAGAAGAACCAGATGGCGACATTGTCTCGGGCTTCATCGAGGCCAGGTAGCGCGCGGCGGAAAGACTCGTTCGCGGATAGCACATTCCAGAGCGGATCGGTATAGACACAGATCATCCCGATTTTATCCATGTGTGCGAGTGCTTCGCGACGGCTCGGGGTGTCGACTCGTTCGCGTAGCTCTTCGATCGAGGACAGGGGTACGGGCGGTGCCCACAGGTGGCGAGTGTGCCGGGCTTGCATCGGGTTCATGTCATAGGCAGTGATGAGTTTGTCGACCATGTCCAGGGTGGGTACGGAGCCGCGGTCGATCTTGTTGATGTAGTCGACGCTGATGTTCGAGCGCTCGGCGGCTTGCTGCCGGGTGAGTTCGCGATCGTCTCGGACGCGGCGGAGCCAGGTGCCCAGGCTGGGCATCTCGATGCCGATGGCCTCGCCGTCGTGGATGGTCGGTAGTCGCCGGCGGATTCTTCTCCCAGGAGTCGGACCCATGTCCTCTCCCCCTCTTCTGCGGTTGTGACTTATCGCTGAGCTGACTGTGGCGAATGAAGCAACTCCCCCATGAGTTCGACCCGTTCCTACCAGGGAGTTGCGGTCCCGGCAACGCTGATTTTGCGGCAGTGATTGCCGGGCGTTTGCGATTCTGGCAGGGAGGGACAGGTCCGTCGAACCGGCGGACAGCTCTGCTCGAGCATTTTGTTGGTAATTTTTTTACCAATCGGCGCGATAATGCCTGCGTGCTGCCGTGCGGGTATTGGTAAATACCTTATTTGGTAATTTTCTTACCAGCGGAAGGTATGGCGCGACAGTGTCCACGAGGTTTTGATGGTGGGGCAATGCTAACCGCTACGAAAGGGAAATTCGTGGATCCGATGGGTATTCTGTCCTACCTGAACTTCGGTTCGTCGATCGCATCGAACGCTCTCAACATTGTGACCCAGCTCATCTCGCTGGTGGGGCAGTTCCTGTAAGTCCCGATCCTTGACGCGGGTGCTCCTGGTCGCGTATCTGCAGACAGGAGCGCCTGCGCCATCGAGTGCGGAACGTTCGTCGAATTCGAGCGGACTGCCTTTCTTGCTATGAAGGGTCTATTTGATATGCGAAGTTCCAGACGCAATTCAGCCGATCCCGCACGGTCGACCCGACGTGCGCACGGTGTAGGAAGTGCGAGCGCAGCGATGTCGTCGACGCCGATGATCGTTCGCTGCGGACGTTTTGTTATCGCGGGCGTCGTGCCGTTGTCGCTCATGTTGTCGGCACCGGGCATGGCCGTGGCCGCGGGGCTCGGCGATATTGCGGATCAACCCGGCGTCACCAGCCCCGCGCAGCCGGGCACCACGACCCCCGCTGCGCCTCCTCCGCCACCGGTCGAGCAGCAGACGCCGCCCGACCAGCAGTACTCCGAGCAACCACCGGAAGTACGCAACGGGACGTCGCCGCGGCCGCAGCCGTCTGCTGATCCCGCACCTCCCGTGCAACTTCAAGATCTTCATCCGCCCGAGCCCGTCGCACCGGTCGCCCCGATCGCACCGCCGGATGACACGATTCGCATCGGTGAATGGCAGATGCCATCGCCTGATTGGCTACCTACGCCGGTGCGGGACTGGATCAACGACACCTCCGCCGGTGCCGAAGCCCAGGTGGCGACCGCGCTGGACTCGATCGGTTTCCCGGCAGGGCGCTCAGACCGTGTCGGCGGCGCCACCCTGGCGGGCGCGGGCGTCGGGGGCGCTGCCGGGGCGGTGATCGCGGGTGGCCCGGTGGCCGCGGTCGGTGCGGTCGTGGGCGGACTCGTCGGCGGCACGGTCGGCGGCATCGCCGGAGCCGCGGTGGGAACCCTTGTGCCCGTGCCGGTTCTGGGGACGGTGACCTCCGGAGTCTTCGGCACCGCTCTGGGTGCTGCGGCTGGCGCGGTAGTCGGCTCGGCGATCGCGGGATTACCGGTCGCGATCGTCGGCGCGATCGCAGGAGGGACGGTTGGTGCGGGCTTCGGGGCAGGGGTCGGGGTGGGCCAGCCGTGAGCAAACGGATTTCACGGATCTCCGGTGGCACGGCCATCGCGCTCCTGTGCGGTGCTTCGCTTGTCGGCGGCTCGGAACCAGCAGCCGCTCAGCAGGTTCCGATTGGCCCGGCCTGTCCCGCGCTCTACGCGCTCGGTGTTCAAGGAACTGGTCAGTCCTCACCCTGGGCGAGTCCGACGGCAGATACCGGAGTGGTCGGTGCGTTGCTGGGCCCCGTGGTCTCCGCGGTGCCCGGATTGGTCCAGCGCAGCTACGTTGCTTACGAGGCCGGCTTCGGCGGGGCGGTGCCGGGCGGCGGTGCGGACCCGTATGCGGCGTCGGTCTCGTCAGCTCTGACCGGACTTGACGACGCGGCAACACAGGTGATGGCGGCCTGCCCGGCCACGATGCTCGCGGTCGTCGGCTATTCCCAAGGCGCACAAGCGGTCGCCGAGTTCGCACAGGCCGTAGGTACCGGCGACGGTCCGGTACCGGCGGAACGGATCGCCGGAATCGAGTTGTACTCCAACCCGATTCGAACCTCGGGCGAACCCGTGTTCCCGGGCCGCCCAGGGCAGGTCGGACCCGATCCTGCCCCTGGCAGTACCGGAGCAGCAGTCTCGACTGTGCAGCTCACCAGTTCCGCGTCCGCTGGTGCAGGAATCGCTGACGACGGCACGACCTACGGGGCTCTGACCGGTCGGGTGGCCGATATCTGTGTGGACGGGGATCTGGCGTGTTCGGCACCGGACAATGCCGCGATGCTGCGGGCGGGAGCCGATCTCGCGGCGCAGGCCGACCTACGTGACCCGATCGCGGCAGTCGGATCGATCCAATCCCTGCTCTCCGCCGCCTTGGGGGATGCCTGGACGTCGTTCGTGCTCAACGACTTCCATCTCGATTCCGGCGATGTCGACTACACTCCGACACGCACGCTGGCACAGCGGCTGACCGACGCTACCGATCCTCGGATACCCGGACCGTCGCCCGAGGACACCACCGCAGCAACGGCTCGATGGAACGAGATCGCCGCCACCGTAGCCCAGAATCCGCTCGTCCTGTTGCCGAAACTCGTCTCGCAATTGTCCGGGGCGTGGGGTCAGTTCGCCGCTGACAATAGTGACCTGGTGAACCCCGCGGTCTGGATCCGATTCGCGGACACGGTTGCTCGCCACAACGGCTACGCCACCACCGGACAGCTGAACTCCGGGATCGCCTGGCTCATCGCCCTCGCGCACGACATCGCGGGGAGCTGACCATGCCCGACTTCTACGCACTGCTCCCCGCCGAGCGCGGCGACCGTCCAGGCCAGCTGCTCCGCACACAGGCCATCGCCGTCCCGGAGCTCGGTCGTCAGACGAGAGCCTGGCGCATCATGTACGTCTCCAACGACTCACGGGGAGAACCGATCCCCGTCACAGGGACAGTGTTCTCCACAACGTCTATGGCGCAGCCGCACCCGACGCTGATTGTCGTGTATTGCCCCAGCTTCCATGGACTCGGTGGCCAATGCGCTCCCTCACAGCAACTGCTCACCGGCGACGAACCGCTCGAACAGATCCGGGAAGCCCTCGATCGGGGGTGGACCGTCGCTGTGCCGGACGGCGAGAACCTCGGCGTAACTGGTCTGGGCCCGCACACCTTCCTCGCCGCGCGCGCGTCCGGACACGTCGCGCTGGACCTGGCCCGAGCCACCCAGGCGATACCGGAACTCGCGCCTTCGCACACCCCGCGCGCACCAATCGTGCTGTGGGGCTATGGCGACGGCGGCCGTGCGGCAGTCTGGGGCGCCGAATTGGCAGTCGAGTACGCCCCGGACCTCGACCTGCGCGGAGTCGCGGCCGGCGCTGTCGTGACTGATCCAGGCGCGTTGGTTCGCACACAACACCGCGGACCGTGGGCAGCGTTGGCGCTGGCTGGACTGATCGGACTCTCGCGCGCCTACCACCATCTCCCGTTGCGTCATGTCCTTACCGAGGACGGCCGCAGTGTGGCGAGACACGCTGAGCAGCTCAGTGCGGCAACGCTACTCGCGCAGTATCGACAGCCGCTGGAACATTGGTGCGAACGCCCGGACCCTTGGAACGACGCCATCTGGCGCTTCGTCCTGACTCGCGAAAGCCGAAGCAGCGCAGGAACTCCTGCCGTCCCTGTCCATCTGTATCACGGCACCCACGATCCGATCGTACCGATCGAATCCGGTGGCGGACTGTTCACCGAGTATCAGCGCCGCGGCATCGAGGTCAGCTGGCGCGAGTACGACGCCAACCACTTCCGCACTGCCATCGACAGCACACCAGAAGTCGCCGACACGCTCGCCAGCTTCCTACGTCGGCCACCGACGCAGAACGGGCAGCTGCCAAGGCCGTAGAGCGACAAGCGTGACGTTCGCGCCGTCGCAACGGCCGTCAGAGATCAGGAATGCGAGGTGAATCCTTTGTTGCACAGTTCAAACACTCAGCCCACACACTTCGGCCGCACGGCCGCGCCTCTGGTGACCCTTGTGGTGACGATTGTGTACTTATCGACCGGTTTGCTCGCTCGCTCGGAAGCTGATGTCCCCGTGGACGGCACATGCCCCGCGTTGTACGTCTTCGGGGTTCAAGGAACAGACGAAGGCCCCTCCGACGCTGCACCGACGACCGACACCGGAGCTCTCGGACAGTTCTTCTCTGCACTGCTCGCTCAGGCCAGAACTACCGTGCAGCGCTCCTATGTGCGCTACGGCTACGCCGACGACGGCACTGAGACGCAATATCAGCAAGCCGTGACCGATGCTGCGGACCTCCTCGGAAAGAATGCGGCCGAGATTGCCCAACGCTGCCCCGACACGCGCATCGCCGCCGCCGGCTACGGACAGGGCGCCGCAGCCGTCTCCGCATTCGCCCATGCGGTCGGCACGGGTGCCGGTCCCGTGGATCCGGACACCGTGGCGGGGGTCGCCCTGTTCGCTAACCCCGCGCGCGCCGACAAAGCTGTGCTGCCCGGCCGCCCAGGCCAAACCACCCCGACCGGCGCGCCCGGCACTGCAGGCACCGCGGTCGCACAGATCACGCTGACCGATACAGGGACCAGCGGATCAGGAATCGCCAGCAACACTGCTGTCGACTACGGCTCACTCGCCGGACGGGTCGCTGACTTCTGCACCCCGGGTGACCTGTCCTGTGACTCCTCTTCCGATACACCGCTGACCAAGACTGTGAAAAACATTGCTGCACAGTCCGATACCAAGGATCCCATCACCGCCATCTCCACGATCGCGCAAGCCTTGGCGGCCACGGTGTGGAAGACCACCGTGGGGGCGGTCACCGAAGACCTCTCCGGCACGAGCTTGGATCAGCTGTCCTACCAGCCGACCAAAACGCTCGGACAGCGATTGGCCGAAGCATCAGATCCCAGCACACCGATCCCCGGCATCGGTGACGCCCTCTCGGTGCTGTTCCGGCTGGGAACGATCGGACTCAACACCGTGGTCTCAGTCGCACAGAAAGTATTTACCACAAGCACGATCAGCGAACTCGCCACAGTCGGCATGGCCGACCCGGTCGCGGCCCTGGCCGCCCTCGGCGCGAAAGTCGTTGGCGCGGTAGCTGAATTGATTCCTCCCGCGACGGCACTGGGCTGGGTGAACCAGGCGTTCACCGCGATCACTTCCACCGTCACCAACGACAACGACCTCTACAACCTGGCGACCTACACCCAATACAGCGACACCGCCGGACGACACGACTCCTACACCAGCGCTTCGGCCGACTCCTCCGGAACAGCCCCGCTCAGCGCCGCCGCCACGTGGTTCGCCGCACTGGCCCACGATATCGCCGCGACAAACCCCGCCACGTCACTACCGAGATCGGCGACACCGTCCACCAGCGCGACACCGAGCGTCACAACCACGACGCACGCCTCTTCGCCCTCGGTCGCGACTCCGCTGTCAGCGACCGCCAGCAGCACGCCTGCTCCCTAGACCCCTTCGGGCAGACGGTGGTCTCTGCGCCAGAGAGATAACCAGACCAGTCCCTCGCGGGCCGTCTGCCCGAAGGGCCCACCCACACCACATCACCCAGCACAGGAGGTGAATCTCGATGCCCCACAACACCACCACCGATTCGCGCATCCACGGCAACAGCGAGTGGGGCTGGCTCGACAACTCAACACCCACGACATTGCCCACCCAGCCCACCGCCCCGACCACGCCGTCTCACGAGACCAACTCTGAATGGGGCTGGCTACCAGACGATCTGGATACCGCAGTAACGCGCAGTGGGCCGCGAGAAGACTTCGACGGGCGGCCGGTGCCGAAGACGGCACGCCTTCGATGGGTCGTCCCTATCGTGTCGACCCTGGTCTCGGTATCGGTGATCGTCTTTGCTGTCTTCGCACTGGGTCGCAGGACAGAGTCCACCGTGTCAGAGCCGCAGACCGTGACCTTGAGTGCGACGTCGACCCCAGCGCTGACCGGTGCCTGCACGGGCTTGACCGCCACGACGGTCACTGCAGGCTCCGGTGATCCAGCCAGCGTCACTGGCGTGATCGCCGCGTTCGAGTACGCCTATTACCAGCAGCGTTCGGCCGATGCAGCGTTGGCATTGGTCACCCCCGAAGCCGGGATCACGCGCGATCCGCTCACCGCTGGGATCGCATCCATTCCCGCTGGAACCACGCACTGCGTCGCGATCACACCGATCGCGGACGCCACGGCCAACGTGCACCTGGTCGAGCTGCACCCCGACCACACCCGAACGGACTACCTGCAGGTGATCAACCTCCGCCGCACACCGGCAGGGCTGCTGATCGACAACATTCAAAAGCAGGGATAACCGATGCACGCCAACGTCATTCACCTCCACCGCCCCGGCAGCACCGAGCCGGCACGTTTCGAACCAGATACCATCACCGCGCCGACTCCGGACCGTCAAGCACCGGTTCGTCCGACACCGCTGCCCACGACCGGCCCCTACCCGCCCCTGTTCGCCGTGCAAGGAGCACATGGTGGCGCCGGCACAACCACGTTGGCGCACTGGTGGGCACCCGCAGCAGATACCGGACTGGCCTGGCCCGCCTCCCCGCAGACCACACAACGCGTCGTCGTCGCCGCACGCGACTGCCTACCCGGACTCACCGCCGCCGCGGACCGCCTACGAGAATGGCACGCCGGACTCGCTCCCTCGGGCGTCACCGTCCTCGGGCTGGTGCTGACTCCGGTCCGTCCTGGGCGCGTCCCCGCAGCGGTACGCCGCTATCGGCGCATCGTCGCCGATCTGGTGGACGAGGCGATCTGGTCGATCCAATGGCACGACGAGCTCCTCGTCTGCGACCTCGCCCAGCTGGCGCAATTCACACCGAACGATCCCCGACCATCCCGACGCGCAGACCTGAGCAGCTCGGTGCCCATCGATGTGCACCGAGCAGGGGTCGCGATCACCGCGCGCATCGCCGCCGCTCGTCCGAACACCGACCACGACGTGTCCGGGGACCTTCAATGACGTTGCCACTAATGCTGTCCGCCGTCGAGATATTGGCTCAGCAGGTCCACATCACTCCCGAGCAACCACCCGGTGCCAACGGCCTGATCAAAATTGTCAATTGGTTGTCGTGGTTCGTGATGCTCGCAGGAATTGCTGCGCTCATCTACGCCGGCGGCAAATTCGCGTGGGAACGCTGGCACGGGGGTGCGGTAGAAGCCCCCAAGATCGTCCTCGGTGCCCTCGTCGGCGGAATCATCGCCACCAGCGCAGGAACGATCATGACTCAGATCACGAGCACGCAATGACATGCCGAGCGAAATCTATCGACCACGAACGCCTTTCGATATCGGCACCGACGAGCGCGTCTATCGCCGTCTCGGCCGAGAGGTATCCCTTCGCCCTGAGCTTCAAGGAATCACCACTATGACCCTGCTCGACCCCAGCGCATTGAGCGTCCAGTCCACCGACGATCTCGAACTCGCCGCCACCCGGCTCGGCTCACCCACCGCCGCCACGACCGTCGTCTACGTCCACGGCCTATTGAGTGACGGCAGCTACTGGTCTCCGGTTGCCGAACACGTGCACCGCCGCCTCGGTGACAACATCACCCAGATCGCCTACGACCAGCGCGGCCACGGCATCTCCGGTCGGCCCGACCGCCGCACGGCCACCACGCTCCGTCATCTGGTCGATGACCTCGACGCGGTACTCGCGCACGCCAGCGGCGAGGTCATCCTCGTTACCCACTCCGCCGGGTCACTGGTCGCGGCCGCATACGCACAACAGAACCCGACCCAAGCCTCGGCCCTGTCCGCGCTGGTCATCTTCAGCGGCGGCGGAGAATTCCCCGAATTCCCCTCTCTCGCCGCGCGTTACCGCGAACTACCGCGCCGAGTTCAGCGGTTCAGACGCACCCGCCTCGATGCCGTGTCCGTCGCGACCATCGCCTTCCTCGAACACCGCTTCCGTGCTTTGAGCCGACGTCTGGGCTCGCGCGCACAACTAGCATGCGGCGCACGCCGCAGCGATCCGCGGGTCCTGGCCGACGTGCTCGCCGCCTACGGCGACTTCACCCTCGACGCTGACGCGGCCGCACTGCTTCGCGGTATTCCGACCTTCGTGATCGCAGGCGAACGCGATCGCGTAGTCCCACCGGCCCAATCGGTTCGGCTGGCAGAACGCATCTGGGCCGACTACGAACTGGTGCCCGGCGCGGGCCACAGCCTTCCGCATGCAGAGCCCGGCCGGGCCGCAGACGTGATCGTGCATGCCCTCGAAGCCGTCGATCGCAACGCAATCGACGACACCCTCGCCCAGGCCGAACGCGCCGCCATAGCGGCAGGAGACGAACCGTGGCACTAGCGAAATCCCTTCCACCACAAGTCACGCAATACCTCACTCCGATGCTGGGATGGCTCGCCTGGATCGTGCTGCTGCTGTGTATTGCGCGCACGATCTTCCTTGCCGGCCTGCTCGGAATTCGCATCTACCGAGAAGAAGCCACCGAAGGACTAGCCGGATCTCTTTTGGCCGCAGTCCTGGTCGGTTCCGCCAGCGGCATCGCAGCCGCGATTTACCCGACCCACTGACGCTCATGAGGAGCGAGAAATGCGCTATTCACCGTCGACGGTCATGGGCAAACTGACCCTCAGCGCGGGTCTGCTCGGGTCGACCATCCTGCTGGCCGGGTGCAGTCACCACAGCACTGACCCCACGCCCGGCACCGCCACGACCGCGAACATCGATTCTCGGCCGAGCAACCTGAAAAAGATTGCATTTCAGGGTATTTCGCTGCCCGTCGCGGATCAGGGTCCACGAGACACTAGCGGCGCTGTGGTGAGCGGATTCGATCGAAATCCCGTCGGTGCCTCTTTGGCCGCGATCAACGCGACAGTTCGGATATCTGTTGCGACTGACAGCGAATGGGCGCTGATTGGTCAGCGGATGCTCGCGTCAGGCCCCGGTCGTGACGCCTGGGCGATCGCTCGATCACAGATCTCCATTACCGACCCCATTACTGCCAGCGCCCTGAGAATCGCAGGATACCGCGTCGTGAACTACGCCCCGGATCGCGCCGAGATCGCCATCTTCACGATCCAGTCCGATCAGTCGCTCACTCGGAACACCGCAACTGTCATTTGGCAAGACGGTGACTGGAAGTTACTGCTTCCCGGCCACCCACAATCCTCGCTTGTGCAAACGGTGACCGCCTTGCCTTCCAATCTCATTCCGCTACCACTTCCATGAGATGAGGACGCGCCGATCATGAGCCTTCGACGTCCCGGACCCGTGCTGCCCATCGGAATCACGGTCCTGATCATCACTCTCACTGTTCTCGCCTCAATTCGATACCACGGCAATTCCGACGGTGTGTCGACACCTCCTGCGAAAATGACACCTCCGATGGCAAGCACGACGACAGATTCCAGTTCGTCTCGAGTGCCCACCACCGACATTTTCGGCAACAGGCTCGAAGCTCCAGGTGATCTGGCCGGCGTCCCCCTTCCGCAGGAGCCGATGCTGCGGCCGAACCCGATTCGGCCCGACTACCTCACTGCGGCTCCTGCCCGATTACAGTGGCAGCGCGTGTGGGGAGGCGCGGCGCTGCCGATCTCCGGCAGCGACGGACCTACCACCATTGCGGCAGGAGTGGCTTCAGGGTTTGCCGACACCCCGCAGGGCGCTGGCCTGTCCGCGTGCGATGCGATCGCGCGAGCCTTGTCCGCGCCAGAAGATCTGTGGCGCAGCGTCGTACAACAGCGGTTCCTCGGCGGTGGTGCGGCCCTCATCGATCGCATCGCCAGCAGCCGCCTTGAGACGCTCAACGCCGCAACCTATGTCGTCGTACCCGAAGGAATCCGGGTGCTTGCGGGGTATCGGCCGGATTTTGCCGTGGTACAGATCGCAGTTCGCGCGACCAGCGGATGGGCCTACGCGAACTGGCCAATGGCGTGGAGCGATGGTGACTGGCGCGTGCGGGTTCCCGACGACATCGAATCCCTCTGGCAATCCGCAGTTCCCGTCAGCTCACTCGCAGATTTCGGTTCCTGGAAAGGAGTTCCGTTATGAGCGGTCCGATTCTCCTCGCATATCCGAGTGCTGAGTCCGGTCCTCTGCATGACTCACCAGGACAGATCCTGTGCAACCTACCGAATGTCGTAGGTGCCGTGTGCCAGTTGAAGAATCTCGGTGAGAAGGCCGTGGGATCTGCGGGGAGCTCGGTCCTGGACAGCATTGCCAACATGTTCGGAGAGGCGTTCGGCAATGCACTCCGGATGGCGATGACCTGGTGGGTCAGCCTACCTTCGCCGCAATTGGCCTCCACAGCTGGTGACCCCGGTCCTGTGCTTACCTCGATTCAGGGCTATACCGGCGGCCTGCAAGTGCTGCTGATGATCGCGGGCATTCTCTTCGGTGCTGCCCGGCTTGCCATGGCCAAACGAAGCGGCGTGGCGGGCGAAGCACAGGAAAGCTTTCTTGTCTTTGCTCGTGCGGTTTTCGCCTCGATGATGTTCTCGGCGTTGATCACGATGGGCACCAAAGCCGGTGACGCTTTCAGCAATTGGGTGATATTCGACGCAGCGAGAGGTGACCTCAACAGCGCTGTCTCACGATTAGTGGACTTCGACCTTCGACACAATGGCGGGCTAGGGGCACTTTTGCTGTTGCTTGGGATCTTTGGCGTGATCAGCATGCTCGCGCAGCTGGTGATGCTGGTCGTGAGGCAGGCCGTGCTGATCTTGGTGGTCGCCGCGTTTCCGCTTGCGGCCTCGGCGGCCGGTACGGGTCCTGGTTCACAAGCCTATAAGCGAATGCTGTCGTGGGCGCTGGCGTTCGTGCTGTGGAAGCCGGTCGGTGCGCTCGTCTACGCCATTGCGTTTACCGCGGCCGGCACAAAGAGCAGTGATCAACAAGATGCTCAGCTCGTACTGTTGGGCCTGCTTCTGCTGCTGTCGGTACCGATTGTGCTGCCCGCGCTCATGCGATTGGTCGCGCCAGCGGTGTCGACACTGGGGGGCGGGGGAGGTGCGGCGGCGGCGCTCGCGGGTGGTGCGTTCGGTGTCGCGATGGGATCGATCGGGGGCGGGGGATCGAACGCTCGCAAGGTCTCCGAAGGGGACAACGACGCAGGCGGTGGGTCGAAACCCGGCGGGGGTGCGGGCGACGGACCTTCTCCCGGCGGAGGCGGTGGTGGCGGACGTCCGATGGCCGGTGGAACGGGCGATTCCGGTGGCTCCGGTGGCGGATCCGGATCGGGAGGGTCACCGAGCGGAAGCGGTGGATCCGGAGCCTCTAGCAGTGGCCAGGCCGCAGCCGCCGGGGAGAGCAGCGGGGCAGCGGGCGCCGGTGGCGCGGCAGCTGCGGCGGGCCCCGCCGGAGCGGTGATGGCTGCCGCAGAAGGAGCGAAACAAGCTGGGCAGCAGGCTGCTTCGGCGGTCGATGACAAGTTCCGAGATGCCACTGAGGCCGGGTGGGATGTGGACGCACCGAGTCCCATGGAGGTGCGGCGATGACATCAGCGCGCATGTACGGGAGATGGGAAAAGCCGCGCTCGGCAGGCTTTTTCGGGCTGACCTGGGGCGTGAGTATGGTCGGCCTCGGACTGGTGATTGTGGTGATGCTGACCTTCATGTTCAGCCACTCCCTGTCGCTGACGGGCATCGTAATCGTTTGCAGTGCAACACTGTTCGCTCCGCTGGCGGTCACTATTGGCGGTAGGACCGGCTGGGAGACCGTCGTGCTGCGGTATCAGTACGCGATGGCGCGGGCGCGTGGCGAGCTGGAATATCGTGCGGGCAGGTTCTCGCGGATTCCGGGCTTGGCGAAATTGCCTGGTCTGCTGGCAGATTCGCGGCTCTCGGAGTACGAAACGCCCGGTGGCAAACGGTTCGCGCTCATCCACATCCGGCGCACCGACCACTACAGCGTGGTGCTGCGAGTGCTGCCGCGAGGCAAAGAGCTCGTCGACCAATCCCAGATCGACGCCTGGGTCGAGGACTACGGCCAGTTCCTGGCCGCGCAATCGCGCGGCGGGGAAGTCGTCGCTGTCACCTCCGTGGTCGACACCGTCGTCGAGACCCGGCTCAAGCAACGCCGCGAAGTCGCCCGGCTGGTGCGCAACGACGCGCCGGAGTTCGCGAAAACCGTGATGCGTGAAGCCGCCAACGACATCGGCGGACTCGGCGTGCGTATCGAAGCCAGGATCGCGATCACCTACCGAGCAATCGGCAAGGGCCGCATCCGCCGCGACACCGCCGAACAGGCCCGCGAGATCGGACAACGCCTGCAAGGCGTCCTATCCCAACTCGCCCGCGCCGGCCTGCCCGCCACACCACTGGAAGCATGGGAAGTCCTGGGCTTGGTGCGATCGCGCTACGACATAGCCTCCCAACGCGACATCGAAGCGGCCGGACGAGACATACTGCGCACCCAATCCTGGGACAGCGTCGGCCCCATCGCGCACGCAGACCGCTGGGACCACTACGTCCACGACGGCGCCCGGTCGATCACCTGGGAAATGGACGCACCCCCACGCGGCGCGGTCCTCGAAACCGGTCTCGAAGAACTGCTGCGCCCGCGCCTGGACGTACCCCGCAAACGGGTCGCCGTCATCTACCGCTTGCACTCCGCCGCCGAGGCAGCCGACCTCGTCGACTCCGACTACAAGGACGCGCTGGCCGCAGAGCAGACCGAACGCGGAATCGCGTCCGCCTCAGCGTCGATCCGCGTGGACAACACTCGCGCCGCCCGGCAAGAGCAAGCCCGAGGTGCGGGCCTGACTCGCTTCGGTGCCCTTATCACCATCACCGACGCCCTCGACGGCGACCTACCAGGAATCGAAGCGTCAGTACGAGCCATGTCGGCTGCGGCACGACTCCGTGTGCGTCGCTGCTACGCCGCTCAGGCTGCAACGTTCGCCGCCAGCCTCGGCATCGGGCTGATCTTGCCCGAGCATACTTCGATCTCCAAACGGGTATCGGCATGACCGGCCGACGTCGCCCCCGTACGCGTTCGGTCGCGTCCCGGACACCGAGGACGGTCAAGGTCGGCGGGATCGCGATCCTGACAGCCGAAGCGCGGCAACGAGTCGAAGCCGCCGCGCAAAAGCGCGGAGTGCGTGGGCTCTCCGCACGGTGGGCACTGTCGTCTGATGACCATCGGCGCGCGAACGCCGCGCGTCGCAGCGACGCCGAGAACAGCAGCGACTATCACTTACCGCGGGCGACCCTGACCGACCGGGGCTACCAGGGCTTGGGTGGTGGGCGGGCTTCGGTGGTGCCGGCGATGCCCGAATGGCGCTCGACCACTGTCCAAGTCGCTGGCCTGTGGCCATTTTCGGTCGGGGCTGCGGCACCCACGGTCGGCACCCCCGTGGGAACGCACTACATCACCGCCGCTCCGGTGCATTTCGATCCGATGAGCTGGTTCCTGCGCGGATTCATCACCGCACCAATTGCTTTCATCCTGGCGCTCAACGGATTCGGCAAGAGTTCGTTGATTCGCCGGCTCGTCACCGGCTCGGTCGCCATGGGGGAGACCGTGCTGTGCATGGGCGACACCAAGCCCGACTACCGCGACCTGGTCGAGAAACTGGGCGGCCAGGTCATCGAACTGGGATACGGCTACGGCAGTATCAACCCCCTCGCCGTAGGAGCGCTGGGTTCGGTGATCGATCAACTCCCCGATCCCGACCTGCGTCGCCGCGTCGCCGCACGCGTGGAAGCCGGGCAGGTGACCATCGTCGCCGGGCTCATCGAGTTGGTCCGCGGCACCAGGATCGCCGACTACGAAGAGACGCTCATCGCGGCCAGCCTGCGTGAACTCTACAGCCCAGCAGGAGGATTCACGCCAGACCGTCCACCGCTGCTGTCGGATCTGCTGGCCGTCATCTCCAACGGCGCCGATCAACTACGCCAGTTCGCCGAGGAAGACGACAACCCCTCCTATCGGGCCAGCACGAAAATGCTGCGACGGTCGTTGCGCGCCTTGATCGAAGGACCCTGGGGCGAGATCTTCGACCGACACACCAGCACACCGATCGACCTACACAGCCCCGCAGTGTGCGTGGACGTCTCACGCATCCCAGAGGGAGACACCAAACTCCTCGCCGCGGTGCTGATGACCTGTTGGAGCGAAGGTTTCGGTGCGGTCGCGGCCGCGCACGCCCTCGCCGATGCCGGACTCGCCCCTCCCCGCACCTTCGGGGTCGTCATGGACGAGATCTGGCGGGTCCTGGGCGTCGGAGAATACATGGTCGACCGAGTCGACGCGTTGACGCGGCTCAACCGGGTCTTGGCGTGCTGGCTGGTCATGTGCAGCCACACCATCAAAGACCTCGCCACCATGAAGGCCCTCGGCTTCTTCGAACGCGCCCGCGCCAAGATCATCGGCCCCGTCGGCCCCGACGAAATCGAACGCATCCGCGCCACGGTCTCGATCACCGAGACCGAAAAGCTACTCGTCACCTCCTGGGCCGCACCCAGGCCGCCGACCGATGACGGCCTCGACGGCTCGCCGATCCGCGAAACACCCCCGGGCACAGGCTGCTACCTGCTCAAAACGGGTGAAGCCGCCGAGCCGGGCATCGCCTTTCGCATGACCTTCACCCCGACAGAGCGGGAATCGCAGATCCACAACACCAATCGGCGCTTCGACCACCTCACCACCACAACGCAGAGCGATCACGACGTGTAGGTTCCCATGACTCTTGTCGGTAATCCCATCCGCTTGTCGGCGATCTGTCGTTTCCGACAGTTCGGCGGGAACCCGGTCGGGCGGATCAGCTCCCCGGCTGCGTGGGGCGAGTACTTGAGTGCGCCTACCGCACAACAACTCTCGCGTTTGCATCCACCTCTATCGCCCTCTGTACCCGGCTGTCGTCAGGTGGCCATGCGGTCGGGGCGACTCGAAGAAAGCGACAAACCAATGAGAAGCAACCGGCGACAAATCAGCGGGAAAGCCCATGGTTTGCGCACGAAATAACGGCGGCCGCCGACAACTATTCCCGGAACCTACACGACGACTCCAGCGCACCTGCGATGCGCAGCGACCACAGCACTGCGGCAGCCGCCGACGGCGGGGAGACAAGGCGGTGACCCGTGAATCTGCCGAAAACAGCAGTGGCGGGAGCATTTTCGCTCTCGATGCTCATGATCGTGTTATTCCTGGTGATGATCGGGGCCACGCCCATCTCATCATGCGCGACGACTGTGTCGGGCAGCGGGTTACAGGGTTCCACGGGTGTGCAAGTCGACGGACTGACCGAAGGGCAACTACAGCTGGTCCGCAACGGGGTCGTGATCGGGAAACAACGCGGCGAACCCGAAACGGTGATCCTGGCCGAGCTCGCAGCGCAAGCCACCGAATCCACGTTCCGGAACCTGGCGAATCCCGCCGTGCCCGATTCGCTGAACTACAGCTCAGACGGGCTCGGAGACGACGGCGATTCAGTGGGCCCCCATCAGATGCGTGCCAGCGTGTGGGGATCAGTGGGCATCGCCACCCTGATGGACCCGATCTATCAAATCAATTGGTTCTACGACCAAGCCGATCGCATCCCGGGCCGAGACCACATGGCACCCGCCGACCTGGCACAAGCCATCGAGGTAGCCCGGGTCAATGCGTATGCGGGACAACTGGATTTGGCGCGCAGCCTGTACTCCACGTTCGCCGGCATAAACCCTGCGCCGCTGTCCACGGCCCAAGCCGGTCAACCGGCGAGCGGATGCGGCTCCAACGGAGCCGGTGCACTGCTGCCCGGGGCGACAAGCGATTTCGGGGCTGCGATCATCGCGGCCGCCGAGAAGTGGATCGGCACCCCCTACATCTGGGGCGGCGGGGACCAGAACGGGCCGACCGGCGGTGGCTTCGACTGTTCTGGACTCACTCTGTACGCGCTCTACCAGGCCTCCGGCGGCCGACTGCGGCTACCGCACTTCACCCAAGCCCAGCAAGACGACCCTGCCGGAACGAGTATCCCGTTCGAACAACGCCAGCCCGGCGATCTGATCTTCTTCACCTCCCCGGGAGAGAGCACCTCCCATCACGTCGCGATCTATTACGGACGCAACGAGCAAGGCCAGGACCTCGTCCTGCATGCCCCCCAGAGTGGGCAGACCGTCACGATCGCGCCGCTGTGGAACGGCGACCGTCTCGATCTTCGCCGCTATGCGATCCCCGCCGACTCCCGCACCAGCGAAGTAGGGAAAAGCCTGTGACAGAACCCGATACAGCCCCTACGGGGCGCAGGGAGTCTTCCGACGGCATCGAACCGCCTCCCGGCCAATCCGAGGTCGGCGCGCGGGGAGTCCGGTCGGGGAAGAACACGACACCCGAGGAGCGGATGGCCCTCCTGGCTGCCCGCGGACCACAACTGATGCTGTGGTCGACAGCGACGCTGCGAACCTTCACGGTGTGTCGGCCTGACCGAACAGTCATCTGGCACGCGAGGTTCCATGCCGACCTGGTCATTGACACCGCGATTGTCGCCGCGAAAGTCGCAGCACTACAAGCAATTTGGATCGCAGCGCGCGCCCGGCAGGAGTGGGGTGCCGACGTCGCCACGCTGCGACTGATCGTGGCGCAGTCAGGTCTCGAGCGCGAGGAACTCGCCACTGCCGCGATCAGCAACGGACTGATACTCGACCTCGTCGTCGACGCCACCACCAATCCAGCCCTTTCCCACCCGGATGACCAGTTCATCGACTGGTGGACCAGCGATCTCGGTTCCTTGATCCGCAACCCTCAGGGGCTGCGATGACATGCGATCACCCCGAAAAGAAGGCCCTGCACGCAGCGGTTGCGGTGGTTGTGATCCTGTCCGCAGCGGTGCTCGAAGGCTGCGCTCAGCCCGGGACATCCGATGGCAGCGCCAAGATTGATTGTCGCGCTATGCAATTCGTGTCCCCCTTCGAAAATATCGATGGCTGCTCGCCGTCGCAGGTTGCCCTCGCAGCAGTGCAGACGGTTTTCGCCTATCGACCCGATCAGCAGGCCGACCAAGGCGCGTCGTTCCAGTCGGCGACGCCGCTGATGGTTCCGGTGCTCGCCGCCCGCACGGACACGACCGCCCACATCCTGGCACCTATCACCGGCCCGCAGTGGCAGCGGTGGCGAGACCTGGGCGTCTCAGTCGTCGCGACCGCGCACCTCGGAGCCGACGACCACCCACCCGACACCGACGTCACCTTCGCTCGAGTCGCCGCAGTCACCCTTCAGCCCGACAACCGAGACCCATCGATCCTGCTCACGGTCTTTGTACGAGCGACGAGGCCGGATTCTTCAGTGGCATGGCGTGTTTCGGCGTTGGAGGTGAGAACGTGAGCGGCGGCGACCCGGTCGAGGAGGGCGGGCAAGCGGTCCGGACCGGATTCGTGCAGGCCATGCAAACCGCGGCGATGACGATGAACCTGCTGCAACGGCGCGGTGCCGAATCGCGGTCGGCCGCCGAGTTCGATCGCCGAGTCGAGGAGTCGGAGATCCGGCTGCAGCAGAACCGCGAAATCCACGATCTCAAGGCTGCCGGCTATCAGACCCGCGCCAGCAATCAGTCCGAACTCCACATGCTCGAAACCGATTTCAAGGCCCGCCAGATCGAGCGCGCCGAAGAGTTACACGTGCTCGAACGCCGGATCAAAGAACGGATCATCGAACGCGGTGACGCCGACCTGGCCCGCCGCACCGCCGACGCTGCGGCCGAGCGTGGGAACAAAGACGACCTGCATCAAATCCAGCGCCAGAACCTGATCAACCGCGGTGCCTGGGAAGAACAACGCCACGATCTCGATGTCGAATACAAGAAGCTGCTCATCGACATCCGCCGTCGCGCAGCGGGATTCACCGAAACCCTCAACTCCCAGGCCCCCGACCAGGCCGCCGGAATGCGCTCGGCCGCCGCCTACGCGGCCGCCCACAGCACGGCCGACCTCTCTGATACGCACCAGTCGCATGCCGACGCGTTCGACGAGCGACTCGCTGAGGACACCGGGATGAGCGCCTCCGACCTCTCCGACCCCGGGCCGGAGGATCTCGGCCCGCGCCCTGGAAAAGACCTCGCCGTGTGGCAGGCAACCCGCGGCCTGACCGAAGAACTGAACTTCTACATCGTCGTCAACCATGCCACGCAATCCGACACCGGCACTGCGGCAAACGAAGCGGTCGACGGCACCGTGATCGAAGCAGCGATCGATCTGGCCGACGTCATCGACGCCGAAGTCGTGGAGGACCCCGGCATCGCCCCGATCACGACACCCGAGGCGACGGCTGGATCCGCAAGCGCACCGGACCAAGGACTCGAACCATGACCAGTCGCTATGCGCCGTCCGAAGGCGGAGTCCCGTCCCAGTGGGCGTGGACGGTCGGGAGAAATCGATGAGCAGGCCGAGCAAACCGACCCGGATGCAGATGAAGGTCCTCAAAGCCGTCCACAATCAGGCGGCGATGGCGCGGCTGATGCAGGACCGAGCCAACGTCCAGGAGCAGACGACCGCCCAGGCGCGGCCCAATTCCTGGTACGAGGACTTCCACGGGCACGCGTTGCTGCGTCAACAACTCGAAAACGCCGCTGCCGCAGCGGCGATCCCGCACGCATGGATCGAACAATGTCGAGAGCGCGGCGATCTCGGGATGCGATGGCGAGCCGACCTGCACTGGCGCGAGCCCGTGCTGATCCCTCGAAACCAATTCTTGGCCGAGCTCGAAAGGCAGGTTCGGCACCTGCAGGGCATGGCCGCTGTAGCAGCGACCTATGGCGAGATCGGGGCACGCGCCGAGGTCGGCACCGCGCAACTGTTCGACCGCAAGCTGCGGGTCTTGGCCCAGCATGCCCGTGCCATCGCCAGCGTCCTGACGATCTCGACCGAGGAAGCCGATCGGTTGTGGGGCGAACACACCTGGGACGTGGCAACCGCGACCGTGCGCGACCTCGATGCGTCTGCACTGGGGAAGCGGTGGCGAGGGTACGCCGGCATCTACACGACTGATCTTGCGTTGCAAACCAAAGCGCTCGGTGACGTCGGCCTGCCTCCGGAGAGCGGCGTGTGGGAGCGCATGACTCCGGCCCACATGATCGAAGAGGTCAGAACTCGGCTGTCAGCGACCCCACGTGAGCCGGGCGCCGACTCGCCACACGGCACACAGATCGGAGAAGCGATCGAGGTCGCCGGAATTCCCATCGAGGTGGACACGCCGCTCGATGTCGACACCATCGCGACGCATGCCCCTGCGACCGAGACAACGCCAGGGATCGAGCCATGAGTGAGACCTCAGACCAGATCCCCACCGAGCCAACGCAACTCACTGCGCCGAGCGCTGCGCACAAGGTGATGCTGCGCGAAATTCAGAACACTGCAAAACAGTGCACGGACATGCTCGAAGCACACCGAAGAGTCGGCGAGATCACCGGCACCATCGCGCCCGACTCCTTCTACGCCGTCTACCAGCGCCACAACGAGCGGGGCCGGGAACTGGAGGCTATCGCGCGAGCTGGTGGAGTGCCCGAGAACTGGATCACCCACATCCGCAGCAAAGGCGAACAATCCATTACCTGGCACGACGTACAGAAATATTGGCCGACCCCCGAACCCGTCGACCGCCGTGCACTGATCGAGAACGTGAGTGCCGAGGCCCACACTCTACGTCTCGCGCTCGCAGTCTCCGCTACGGGCAAGATCTTCGACGCGAACGGGCAGCGGCTCTGGCCCGTCGGAGCATTGAACGACTTCATGGACGCGTCCTGGAAACGCATCTCCGGGATCGGGTCGCTGCTCAATCCCACCGCAGCCGAGCGAGAACAGATCTGGCCGACGAGCGCCGAATGGGCCTACACCTCCGTCGCGACGGTACAGGCCTGGGATCACCGCGAACTCACCGACTGGCGTGACCGAGACCTCAACCTGTCCGGACCGTTCGAGGCAGAACGCGTACGGCTGCTGGCCGAGCTGCCGGTCGCCGAGCAGCACCCGATCGTGCCGCCCTATTCCACTCTTGTCGACCTCGTCGGGGCCGCCCACCGCAGCCTGGAGCATCCCACCGAGCGCCTCGCGGACGACACGCCCGCATCAGCGGTCCAAATCGACGCCGGGAACGGGGAAGCGATCGCCGAGGCGGTTGCCGCGGCCTCGCTCATCGGCCAGGAACCCACAGCCTCCGGACTCGACGACATCGCCGGACAGCCGGGCGAGTATTCGCCCGCGCTCCTCGACACAGCAGGTCCCGAGCCCTGAATCCGGGAACTGCCCGCGACCGCAGGGCGAACAAAACCCTTGCACAGCAGACCGATACGAGCAGGAGAGCATGAATGACCGAACCGAATCCACCGACCGCGATGGCAGGTGAGCCTGCCTGGCGGCGACGCCTACTCGAGCGAATACAGAACCTGGCCGCCGATCGCGCCCGTGTTCTCCAGCAGGGATGTCAGATCGGTACCGGGGGAGGGGACGCCCCGGTGCTGGCCTGGCGCACCCAGCTACACCTGCTGGCTGATGCCCGCGAGGAAATCGAAACCCACGCCAAGGCGATCGGGATCGCCCAAGAACACATCGATGACGCCCGGCTGCTGGGGAATAGGGGATTTCGCGTGCATTCCGATGCGCGATCCGGAAACCCTGTCCGCGAGAAGATGATCGACGGTGTCGTAACCGATACCTGGCAACTGCAGCACATGGCCGCCCTCCACATGGTCGGGGCGCTGCATCCCAGCACCATCGGCGCGGGAACGGATTCCGAAGCAGCCGCCCAATTCGAACGCAACATGGCCGCAGTGTGGATGCGCGCCACCGCGGTCTCGCACGCGATCTCGCTGACCGCCGAGGAATACGCGGGCATGTGGGCCACCGACACCACCGCATGGCAGCGGGTCCTGGCCGCCACCGTGGACACCTACGACATGCAAGGACTGGAAGAACGCTGGCGTGTCTACGCCTGGCCCGGTCTCGCCGACGAGGCGCACCGAGACCTGCGCGCCCTCGGCATCGATCCCGCGGACGCCTTCGCCCCTGAACCCATCCCCTCACCACGGGCGATGTACGAGCAGATCTCCACCGCGCTCGACGTCACCGACGATGCCGCCCTCGCGCACACGATCGACACCGCCGTCGACGCGGCGCTGCCCACCGCGGTCCAACTGGCGTGGTCCACCGAATCCCCTGACGTATCGAGCAATTCGCTGGCGCACACAGATCCGTCTGCCGAGGTCGAGCCGTGAACGGCTGTGCCCCTCGGCGCGTGGGCGAAAGGAGCGGGTCGTAGTGACCGAGCCACACCGCGCGGCAGGCGCACGAAACATCCCACCGGATCAGGTCGCGCTCCTTCAACGCATCCAAGGGTTGGCGTTGGAGAGCGGTCAATTGCTGCAGCAGATGTACGAAACCGGCGGCGACGCACGAACATCGGTAGAGGCGATCACCGAGATCAACGCTATCGATCGTGACAGGGACCTGACCGAGATCAAGGCTCGCGCCGCAGGTGTCCCTGCGGAATGGATCGATCGAGTCCGAACCCTGGGCCAGCGCGGATACCCCTGGCGCGATGATCAGTCGTTGCCCGATCCAGCCCCCCGTGCACAACGTCGCACCATTCGACGAGTTGCCGAGGATGTCGAACAGCTCAAGGACATGGCCGCTGTCCACGCCGCCTACGTGCATAGCAAACCTGTCGATGAACTGGTCTCGGCCATGGAACAGGCGGTGACGCAACAGATTCACCGCAACATGGCTGCGCTGTGGATGCGCGCCGGACGCACCGCCGAGTCGATCGGCATGAGCGCCAGGGAACGGACCGTCTTGTGGGCTGTGACACCGCAGGAGTGGCAGCAGCGCGTCGGGCACTACCTCACCGACAAGGACCTCGGAGAACTACACACCCGCTGGCGCGGACACGGCGATCCGGCCATCGCGACCGCGGCACGCAAGTCGCTGAGTCGGCTGGCCCGCGCCGGTGAACACGGACCCGACATCCCGCTACCGGACATGCCGATGCCACCACGCCAAATGCTGAGCGAAGCCCACACCGCCGTCGCCGGCCCCGACTTCTCGGACGGCGCTGAGAGCGCCGCGATCAGCGCGGCGGTCGAAGCCGCTCTGCCCGAGGAACTCTCGGTCGACTGGTCGGCTGACAGCCATCCGTTCCCTGCAACGTCAGGTCCGCAGAACGAGCATCGCGCCGACAGTGAGCTGGAGCCATGAGCACAGCGAGTCGAATTGCGCTGGTGCATAACACATGCGGAGAGTTGAGGAGGGCGCGATGACCGCCCCCGACCCTGAACCGCCGACAGAGTCGATCGAGCGGTGGAAGATCGATCTGCTGCAGCGCGTGCATGACCTCGCGGCAGAGTTCCGACGTATCGACGATCTCGGGGCCGCCGGCTACGACGGCACCGACGGCGACGGCACGAAGGATTGGCTCGATCATCTCGACGCCCTGTCGGCTGTGCGTGAAGCGACCGAACGCATCGCGTTGTCGGCAGGGATCCCGCAACCCTGGATCGAGCGTGCCCGCACCGTCGGCGCCGAGTACACCCCGACGCCGCCACCGGATCTGTCCGAGCAACCGGCGAATGAAGCCAAACAGTTCTACCTCGACATGCTCAGCGTCGACGTGTGGAACCTGCAACGCATGGCCTACGTGGCCGCCGCGCGAGAACTCCGCGAAACCGAAGGCTCCTACGAGTTCGGCACAGCCCCGTTCGCCAGAGCCGAATACCAGCACAACATGCAACTACTGCATCTACGGGTCCGCGCACTCGCCGACGCCGCGCAGCTCACCCATGCTGACGCCGAGAAGCTTTGGGGCGCAGCAGAAAACGCGGACCTGCAGCAGGTGACAGCCGTGGCGGTCAATAGCTGGGACAACCTCACTCTCGAATTCGCGTGGCGGCAATACACGCAACCCAACCCCGCCTCCACCGTCCCGCCCTATCTGGACGCGGACTACCACGGCGAACGTCCACTCGCACACGGTGCTATCAGTCCACCCACCCCTGAACAGCTCATCACCGAGGCCGCGCAGACGCTGCGCGTATACCCCTTCGACCCGCCGACAGCGCAGTGGGACATTGAAATTGCCGTCGACGTGGCGATACCGGCCGACACCGAGTGGCAGTGGGGACCCGAACCGCCCCCCTCCGACACCACCGTAACCCAGCCATCACCCAGCCCCGGACCCGAGCCCTGACCGGCCGCTGAACCCTGGTGACCTTGAACTCGGCATGAGGGGTCACCGCCGGAGATCCCGCTCACGGTGGCGCTGGCGCCGACCATCGTGAGAACAACCAGAAACCATTCCGCGAGGGACATCACGCAACCGCGAAGGCGGAAACAGGGTGTCCGACAAATACTTCGACAACTCAGCACCCGATCCCGAGACAGGTCAGGAAAGACGCCCTGACTCGTCCGGATCGAGCCCGCTGCCACGTGCACACGCCGCAGGTTCCGGCAATATGTCGCCAGAGGACCTGTGGCCGACCATACGTCGCCTGTACGGCGCGAAATTCGATGTGCCACAAGCCTTGCGCGACGGCGCGATCGCTCACCGATTCGGGCCAGGCGACATAGACGCCATCCATGCCTCGAAGCTCAAAGCCGTCCAGAACGCGGCGTTCCTGCGTGCGGCGTGGATGGCCAACGCCGTCGCCAACGATCTCGACATCAGCGATCCACGGCCTCGGTGGGCTATGTACGTCAACGGGATCGCCGAGGATTTGCATGCCGCGCGCATCGACGCCGCCCAGGCAGGCGTCGATTCCGCCGACATCGACAACGCCGACAAGATCGGCAGCAGTGGCCTGGCCTGGGATCAGCAGCCCGCCCACCGGCTGCTGGGCCGCCTCGAAGATCTCAGTCACGAGCTGTATCACCTCGGCAACCACAACGCAGAGCAAGCCGAACTGATCGCAAACCTCACCCAGCGACTGGAAACCGCCGAGGCCGCCATCGATGCCCTCGGCGCCACGGTCTCCCAGCAGGAAGTTTCACTGCGCGAACTTCTCGGCGAAGTCGATGACCACCACTGGATCACCAGCCGCGCCGAGGCTGTGCACGAACTGGAATCTCTGGCGAAGTTGCGTCACGCCAACACCGTGCTCGCTACCGCCACCATGGTCGACGCCCTCGACGCATCTGACCGTGCCGAGGGCCGCCCGCAGACGGGCGCCGACATCGGCACCGCGGTCGAGGTCGCCATGACCGGCGCCGACCCACCCATAGCCGAGGATCCATCCCCGCCCATCACCCCGCTCACAGAGCATCCCCCCGCCACACCAGAAGGCGAGCTCGAGCCATGACCTGGATCACCGAACCGGTCGGGTACGCCAACCCCGCCTACTATTCCGACTCGGCAGACCACAGCGAACGACTACTACGCGCGGATTTCGCCAAGTACTACCAGTTGCGCGAAATCGCGCCCTTCGGCGAAACGCCTGCCGATACCGCGGAAATGACCCAGCGCGCAGACGAACTCGCCATGCGATGGGGACATCACCAATCAGCCGAACACCGGCGGATGTGGGAGACACTGCAAGCCGCCGTCATGGGATGGGAAGTCCGGCCCGACCTCGCACGCCGCAATTTCGACCAACTCGCCCGCGCACGCCACGCCGGAGACCTCACCGTCGACGACACCCTCTGGCGCAGCCTGCAACAAGCACGCGCGATCACTGGCCACGGCACCGACATGGCCTCCTCTGACTCGATCCTCGACGCGGCCCACCGATTCCCGAACCTGGAGCCCGGCCGCACCCTCGCGAACCAGCCGCACCGCGACCGAACCGAAGCTGATTCGCGCACTGCCGTGGAACGCACCCTCGGCGCGCCCCGGGACAGCGCAGCTGCCTCGACGGTAACCAGTCTCGATCACATCCGAGACATCATCGCCGCCACCGACGCCGCGCTCGAAACAGAAGAAAATGCTGGAGATCTCGATACCGGCCGCGACGCCCGCGCAGCGCTGCTGCCTCGCGCCGTGCGCGAAGCGCCGATCAGCTACAACTACGCGCAATCAGAGGTGTGGGAGCTACGGCAAGCCGAGCTCCTGCGTGAAGTGCAGGATCTCGCGTGCGAGCACACGACGGTGGCCGACGCCTTCGACGGACACGACGACCAAGCCCGCATCACCAAACTCGAAGCCTTGCGCGACGGGCTGGCCTCAGCTCGCCGCGACGCGTTGCGCGCCGGCGTGCCCGCCCCTGATATCGACCGCGCCTACATCCTCGGTCGAGACGGCATCTACTGGAGCACCGAGCCGTCCCACCCACGTCTGGGCCGCATCGCGCAACTGTCCGACGACCGCGACCGCGCCCGCGCCGAGGCCGCCACCCTGCGCAGCCGATACGCCACCCAGCCCGCACAACCCGATGTCGACGCCTCACCGCGGTCGAGCATCGAAATAGCCAGTGGCAGAAGAATTTCCGTCGATACGCACGTCCAGCCGACGAGTGAGAGCGGTGCTCGGATCGTCGAAGCGATCGACGCAGTCCTTGCCGACGCGGACGCCGGCATCTGGACCGAAACCGGGTCCACTCCAGACCAGCCCGCTTCGGCGAATGCGCAGATCGATCTGGGAGTTCAGTCGTGAAATCGACTGCACACCAAACAGTTCCATGTCAGCCGATGCGTGAGAAGGCGGCGGTGTCGTGCCGGTGAGGGAATCTCGTCGCCGCAATACTGGCGGCCTCGGCGAAGAGGCATGGCTGCTGCTGCTGTTCCTCGCTGCCGTCCTCGTTGCTCTGCTCGGCTGGGCCGCGTTGTGCGCCGGGAGCTGGCTGGCAGGACTTCCGGTGACGGCCAATCCAGTCGCCGCGCTGCTCGGGATGGCTCTCGGACGACGGCCGTGGCCGTGGCAATCCACCTGCATCGCTGTCATTTTCGCCGGTGGTGTAGCGGCCGGTACGCTTGCGATTCGCAAGCGGCTCCCCGCACGTGCCGGCCTCGACTCGGCTGCGAGAACAATGGCCCGACCCCGCAATATCACTGTCGCGCGGGCGCAAGACAACCGCGACGCCGCGACCCGCCTCCTCAAGGACGCACCCGCAGACATCCGGCTACGCCCGGGCCCACCGCTGGGACGCACCGTACTCGGCGACATCGACCTGTTCGTCCCCGCGGAATTGGGTGTGTTCATCGCCGCTGGTCAACGTACGGGAAAGACGATGGCCTGGGCCATCCCCGGGCTACTTTCGGCCTGGGGGCCCGCTTTGGCTACGAGTAACAAGCCGGATCTATACCGGCACACCAGGTTCGGACGCGCGCAGCGTGGCCGCGTGTGGCTGTGTGATCTGCAAGCAGTGACCGGCCGCGCGGAATGCGAGTTCTGGGTCGATCTGCTCGCCCAGGTCAACAATCTGCCCGCCGCGCGGAAGCTGGCGGCCTTCTTCGTCAGCGGTTCCTCCGGGTCTGCGGCGCAGCAAGCCAACGCGAAAGTCGACTCGTATTTTGACGGAGGCGCTCAGGAACTCCTCGCCTTATACGCCTTCGCCGCAGCCTGCGTCGACGGTGACCTGCTGCACGTCGCCGAATGGCTGTCCGGCGACCAGGACCAGACACCCGCGCTGATCCTGCGCCACCACGGCCACCACCGACCTGCCCAACGGATCCTCGACGCGCAAAGCCTCTATGCCCGACAACGAGATGGGTTGTACGACATGGGAAGACGATTCCTCAACGTGCTGTCCGACGCCGACTACGCCCGCATGATCACCCCACCCTCCCGCAAACGCTTCACCGTCTACGAAGGCGAAGACAACATCATCATCGACATCGCAGCCGAACCCGCCACCCACGCACTGCCGCAATTCAAACCCGCCCACTTCGTCTCGAGCAACGACACGCTCTACGCGCTGTCGATGACCGGCCCCGACTCCGCGGGACCGTTGACCGCCGCGTTGGTGGGGCAGATTCTCGAAGCCGCCCTCGCCGTGGCACGTTCACGCTTGGACGGACGGTTGGCGGTACCGCTGCTGGCGGTGCTCGACGAGGCGGCCAACTGCGCTCGCATCGGTGAATTGCCCAGCTATTACACCTACTGTGGCGGCTGCGGGATCATTCTGGTGACCATCATCCAGGTCCTCGAACAAGGTGAAGATCTGTGGGGTGTGAACGGGGTGAAAACGATGCGTGCCCAATCGATCGAACTCTATGGCGGCAACATCGCTTCGGTCAGCTACCTCGACGAATGGTCGAAGTTGATCGATGAGCACGACGTCGCCGATCGCTCTCGCTCCATCGGCCCCGGCGGAGTCAATCGCACAGTCTCCTGGCGCGCCGAGCCCATCCTCAACGTCGCCAAACTCGGTGCACTGCCCAAAGACCGTGCCCTGGTCCGCCTGCCGAATCACGAGCCGATCCTCGTGCGCAAGATCTTCTGGTGGGACCACCCGGAATTCGCGCCGATCGTCAACGCCTCCCTTGCCGAATTTGAGCTCACTGTTTCGCTGGAGAAGCGGCCGCGAACACCCAATGGGAGCGGACGAGAAGGCGGTACTGGGCAGTGACCACGACATCGTCTGGTCCGGCTCCATCTCAGGGCAGATCCGGCAAGAAGGCTCCCAAGCCCTCCGCGTATCCCGACTTCGTCACCTTCGGGGAGAAATGGCTGTTCCCGTTCGTCACCGTCCGCCTGGCCGAAGCCAACCGTGAACAGACCTACACCTGGTGTGCGCAATGGTGGCGGCACCGTCCCGTCGCCGTCCGAATCGCACACATACACAACGCATTCGAAGCCTCACGACGAAGCCAATCCGGCGGTGCCATCTCCACCTTCCTGCTCAGCCACATCGACGCCCACATGCGCATCATCCTCGACGCCGCCAACGGCCCCCTGCACCGCTGCACCAGAACAAAACACACCGCACTGCCATCACTATCCGCAGAACCGGTCCCACCCGGATGGTTCGGACCACCACGACGTTCCGCACCGACCACGAAGGACGGCGACGAGCGCAAGACCAAACCACCGCGCTTCGGCCACTACTCCACCTTCGTCGACCGATGGCTGCTACCCGTAACCGCAGTACGGGTGGCGGCGAATCACCGTGAAGGCCAATACACGTGGTGTCGGCAATGGTGGGCACACCACGGCGTTGCCGTCCGATTCGCTGCCCTGCATGCCGTGTTCGAAGCCGCGCGTGTCACCGAGGACCGCACAGCGATGAGCACACTGTTCGTCTCTCACATCGACCCGCACATGCGCGTCATCCTCGACGCGGCACAAGGACCATTACATCGATGCACCCCAACCCGACACGTTCCCCAGCCAGGACTTCCCTTCGATGCGGTGCCGACAGCATGGTTCGGGCCGGTGGGTGGAACCCTTCCGATCGAGGAACTCGGATTCGGACCCGACTTCCGTGCGCTGCGTACTTCGTCATCGACTCGTGATCCGCAATAAAGAATTTGGATTGCTGCACGATTAGGTCAACTGTGATCACGCGGCCGGGGCGGTGCGGGAGCCATGATGGTCTCGTATTCGACTGTCGCCAAACGATCCGACGGTGTGGGTGACTTGCCGAACGCGACGGTAGTTTGATCTCGCTCGATCCCGATGAACAGCACCGAGTCAGTTTCCGGTGTGAGCCTCGCCGGTTTCGGCGAGGAGCGCTTCTGCCCGCAATAGGCACAGCGCGGAGCGGCCATCAGTGATCTCGCCGCTGCGTGCCATGACCAGGGCATGGTCTACCGGTACCAGATGGGTGGTGATGAGTTCGGTTCGTCCTGGCGATGGTTCGTGGTCGATCACAGTGCCGTGGGCGAGGAAGATGTCGCAGCGGGACGTGGTGATGGGGACACTGTCGTGGAAGTACCCGAGATATTCGAACTGGTCGGCAGTCGCGCCGGCTTCCTCGCTCAGTTCTTTCGCTGCGAGGTCGCGGAGATCGCCATCGTGGTCGAACCGGGCGCCTGCTGGTAGCTCCCATCCCCATTGTTGCCGCGATTGACGGTATTGGCGTAGCAGCAGGATGGTGCCGTCGGTGGTCAGGGGGATGACGTAGACGGCACCAGCGTTTTCGAGGATGGTGAGCGTGTGCGGTGATCCGTCGCGACCGCGGATGTGGTCGCGACGGATCCGGCCGAGCTTGTAGCTGTAGGGGTAGTCACGGGAGAGCAGTGGCCAGCCATCGTTCATGCGAACTCCCGTGGTACTTGGATGGATTCGGGTGGGTCAGATGAGGTCGGCGGCGATATCGTTGCGTCGGACCTGTCCGCGCAGCTGCACTCTGTCAGCGGCTTTGTAGGCGTTCGAGCGGGCGTGGGCTGCGGTGTCGGCGCGGGCCACGATGTTGATCAGTCGCCCCCCGGCTGCGATCAGTTCGCCGGAGTCGGCCAGGGTCGTGCCCGCGTGCAGGACATCTACGCTGTCGACGGCGGCCGCGGTGTCGAGGCCGGTGATGGGATCGCCGGTGACCGGGTCATCGGGGTAGCCGTCGGAGGCGATCACGACGTTCACAGCGACGTCGGAGCTCCATTGCAGGTCGGTGTCGGGTTTGAGTGTGCCTGTCGCGCAGGCCATGAGGAGTCCGGCGAGCGGGGTGTCGAGGCGTTCGAGCACGACCTGGGTTTCGGGATCGCCGAAGCGAGCGTTGTATTCGATGACCTTGACCCCGGATACGGTGAGGACCAAGCCCGGGAACAGCACCCCGGAGAACGGGGTCCCGCGCCGCTGCAGCTCGGCCAGGAGGGGTTCGATGACGGCCTCGGACAGGGTGTCCTCCACGCCGTCGGGCAGCCACGCCACCGGTGAGTAGGCGCCCATACCGCCGGTGTTGGGTCCTGTGTCGCCATCGCCGACGCGCTTGTAGTCGCGGGCGAGGGCGAGCAGCACGCTGCGGGTGCTGCCGTCGCAGAGCGCGAACGCCGAGAATTCCGGGCCCGCAAGGTATTCCTCGATCACGACGCGCTCGCAGTCGAGGGCGTGGGCGAGAGCAGCCGCGTAGTCGTCGGTCACCAACACGCCTTTGCCCGCAGCCAGACCGTCGTCCTTCACGACATGGGGTGCGCCGAATTCGGTGAGCGCGGCCCGGATTTCGGTCTCGCTGGTGCAGGTGCGTGATTTCGCCGTCGGTATCCCTGCTGCGGCCATGACGTCCTTGGCGAACGCCTTGGAGCCTTCGATGCGTGCGGCGGCCTGGCTGGGGCCGAAGCATGCGATCCCGGCCTCGCGCACGGCATCGGCGACACCGGCGATGAGTGGCGCTTCGGGGCCGACCACGACGAGGTCGACCTTGAGGGCTGTGGCCAAGGCCGCGACGGCGGGCCCGTCGCAGGGGTCGACAGGGTGGCAGGCGGCCAGGGTGGCGATGCCGGGGTTGCCGGGGGCGGCGTGCCACAGCCGAACATGCGACACGTCCTGCCCGGACTGTCTGCGCTCCTACGGCAACGCGCGCCGACACGCGCTGCTCGACTGGCGACTCGCGCTCGACCTGCTCGAACTGACCACCGGGCAACCGCTGACCACGTCCAGATCGCTTCCGTCCGAAGACAAATGGATAGAGTCCGCGGCCAAGGCTCTTCACAGCTCCCCTACGATCATCCACGGCGTGCCGGCCATCGTCACAAGCGACAATTGCGTCTTGCTGACCCATCCGCTGTGGCGACAGGAACCGGCGCACTTCGATCCCGTGCAGCTCGCCGCAGTCGAGGAGGCCGAGGCTCAGCATCGCCGCGTTCGGCTGCACGACATACGTGCCTTCCGAAGGAATCCGATTTCGATCTGGGACTATCTGAGTCGCAGTTAGGGCCAGTCGATGATCTCGTGCCGTCGTCCAGCACAGGCCAGGAACTTGAGGGCTGGCGAGATCACTGCGATCTCGCCAGCCATCTCGCCGCCGAAACGACTCTGCTGCAACTATTCTCAGCCTCTCCCATGAATGCGTCTTCACCACAAAGGGATTCGGCGCATCTGCGATGGGCGTCAGCCTTTCGCCGGATGCAGCAAGGATCTCGGCGGAGGCGACCAAGCACTTGCCGACGACCACGTAGGCGGATGATCATTTGGTATGGGGAACGTCGACAGCCGCGTCGAGTACAAGTGCGAAACCTGCGGCAAGGACACTTTCGTCAATCTGCGCAGCGGTCGCGTATACGGCCACCGCCAGCCGGGAACGCGAACAGAATGCGACGAATCCGGCCGACTCATGGTCGAACCGGACGGGAGCTTCGACAGCGTGAAGGCTGTACCTCGCAATCCGAATGTCGTTGCCCACCAGTGCTCCCGGTGCGGCGCTCGCACGCGCGCGAACCGACGTACAGGAACGATCTACTCCCACAACGAACCTCAATCATCGCGCCCGTGCCCGGAGTCGGGTGCGCAGGTACTGCCGCCGACCGGCGAGCCGGCCCCGGAACGGTTGGAACGCCTGGACGTCGAGCCCCCGCCGCCGTCGGTGGAGGTCCGACAATCGAACCGACCTGTAAGCGTCCGCACGATAAGGGGCGGCTCGCCAGGACTAGGCAGACGGCGATAGCCCTTCGCGCTCGCCGCTCGAGCGGGGGCGTCCTTGATGACGCTCGGGGTTCTGCACTAGCGTCGATTCGAAAGGGTTCTTCGATCTGACAGGAGACGCTGCGCCGATGGACGCCTACGACGCCTACAAGGCTCGGCTGAGCGAGACCTACCGCACTGAGCTCGACGCGCTCGCCAACCGGTTCGGGTCGACTGCTCAGATCGTGAACACCGGCGGCGGTTGCATGGCGATCGAGGCCGTCGTGGGCGAAGCGCCTGGAACCGATCACCCGTTGCTGCTGATGATCACCACTGTCGACAACGGCCTCGCCGAAGAGCGCGGCCGCATCTTGCACTGGTATGCGTGCCTATACGATGCAGACGACGGAGCCGATGCGCTTGCCGACGGCCACGACGTCCAATCCTTCGACACCGCTTGCGATCTCGCACTCAGCAACGCGAGAAACGGACTGCCGCCCTCCGAGGAGCTGTGCGCTTGCTTCCTCGTCTCCGATTCGGAGCGCTGAGGCGTGGGCACCGGCCACCCCCGATTGGCCGCCGCCCGCCACCGCTCTGCCTGACGGCGTCCCACGCACCACTCGAATACGACCACCGCGCGGAATCGGCGACCGGCTACCGTCGCCGATCCGACTACTCCGGAAAGACCCATCCGCCTTCGACGCGTGCGTGCTTGTACATTTCGACGAGAAGGCGATTCACCGCACTGATCGAGAAGAGTCGAACCCCGTTCACGATTTGCAGGTCATCGTCGGTTCGCTGGATCTCGAACAGTCTCATCCTCTCCAGCTGAGTGTTGTTCCAGTGCGCCGACTGCGAGGTGTTCTTCTTCCGCTCTCTCTCGATCACCTCGCGCCGCGCCTCGATGCTCGGCCGCTCTTGATCCTCGCCGACGTATGCGCTCACGCGCATCGGCTTGTCGTTCATGATCACCACGATGTCGGCCTTGAGCTTCCAGTCCGCCCGAGCGTCGTACAGAACGACGCCCACCTTCATCTGGTCTTCGATGGCCTCGGCCAAGCAGGAATACAGGTAAGTCTCGGCCATGCCGGATTCGTACCAGACCCCGACCCTCTGACGCATGCCACTCCGCAACTCGCCGCTGAAGTATTTCTTGTACTTCTGTCGGCTCGGATTCTTCTCGGTGTACGCCTTCTGGCAATAGTTGTAGAAGTCCTCGAATTCGAACAAGCGGTAGCCTGTACTGTGCCCATAGTGGCACATGGAGGTGAACAGCGCTCGCCAGGCCGGGAGCTTCCCGGCGTCCGAACCGACGCTCGGCCACACCCGCGGGTCACGTACGTCATTCGGCCGAAACTCTTTCAGCTTCCTCAATTCCTGGACGAACCGGCGTTCGAACATGTCGACGGACATCGGTTGAAACTCACCCCCAGCGGAACTCCGCACTCGCACGGATCTCTGTTCGATTCTGTGCACGCCCGCACAGGCCGTCAGCCTCGATCTGACGGTGCCGTCTCCATCGGAGCTCTTCACCGACGCCCGGGCGCGCCGATGGCGCGCCGACACCGGTCTCGCCCACTGCATGAAACCATGCTGGACGGTTGTGGGTTGCGCCATGTGCCAGAGCATCGCACGCCCCACCGACATTTTCTCGAATCCCTCTACACCGCTTAGGATCTCGAGCCTGTCGGTTGTCGAGTCCACCGGTTTCCGGCAATCGCGCAGCTGCCGCATCTCGCCCAACGTCTCGACGACGGCGCCAGTTCGCAAACGGGAGCGACGCCTGTAGAGAACCGACGGATCGGAATCATGTCGCACCCCCTCGGTACGCTGGGCGATCGAGCTTGGGTCGCAACAGATTTAGGTGATGCGAGTGATACAAATGATGGGCTGTCCGGATGGAGGACTTGGTTCCTCCGCGCTGACGCGCGAATTGCTCGACAGGACCGACGGCACGTCAAGAGTCGATCGAACAGAGGGGGATGGCCATGGGCGCTGAGGAAGCCGCACCGTGTCGCCACGCCGGTGCGCCACCGACAGCCGTCGTCAACAGCGTCTCTCGTCTGATCACGGACCTGGCCTCGGAGGAGAGCCTTCTCGGCCGGTACGGACTCACGGCTCAGGAGTATCGCGAGGCGTTGCCGGCCGCGATCGAGGGGATCCGGGGCAGCATGAGCGCGAGCGTCGGCGACAGGCGGCACTTCCTTGCCACGCTCTTTGAAGGCATGCTCCAGGACGGACACATCGAGGCTCTCGAGAAGCCGATGTACGGCGACGACACCGTGTACCGGTTGACGATCAGCGGGTACGGCGACGTCGCAGTCATCCAGAAGGGCTGCCCTGACGGCGCGCACAGCAGCGTCCGCTGGTCCGTTCCCGAATGGGCGAAGGAGACGTATCTGTGGTGGCTGTGCGACAGCATGCGATACGAGCCCGGAGAGCACGTCTCGAAAGGCGTGAATCGCCTGCGTCAGCGCTTCTTCGGCGAACTCCCCGGAACCGTCGACGGCGTGATCTTCCACAACCAGCTCTGCGGGCGCGGCCCACGCCCGTGCCCGAAGGCGGCGAGCTCCGCCGCCTTCGGGGGAATCGAGACGCCGCCGCCGTGCATATACGTCATGCCGGATCGTGAGCCGGACAGCTCGGTGGGCGCGGACGAGTGGAACTGGAACGGGACCCAGCAGCGGTTCTTTCCGACCGTCCTGCTACGGGCTTTCGGGATACCTGAGGAGAAGGCTCCGTCCTTCACAGGCCACGTCGGTTTTCAACGCCGGGCGGGCGCGCTGCGAACCACAATCACCTCCCGCTACGGCGGCATCCGAGTCACGACCTCCAGGAGCTGATCTATGACCGTCCCCGCCCTCGAACCGGACCGCGCAGCGTTTCTCGCCGCCAGGGAGAAGAAGAACCGTGTGACCGTTCCCGCCTGGCCGCGGGAGGACAAGGACATGCCGCAGGTCGAGTTGGAGGCCACCTGGGTCCGCTTCTCCACTCTCAATGGGCGGACTCGAGCTGAGCAGCTCCGCATGATCAAGACCACCGGCCGGCCCGATCTCTTCCAGTCCGATCCGCTCGGCCCGGACGCTCAGAAGGCCCAGTACGAAATCCTCTGCGGCCAGGACGGGTTCGAGGCGCTGAAGGACGATCTCCGCCACCGCGGCCAGCAGGAGCCTGCGATCATCACCGCTGACGGCGTCCTCATCAACGGCAATCGGCGTTCGGCTGCGATGCGCTCGCTCTTCGAAGACGGCGTTCTGAAGACCAAGTACGTGAAGTGTCTGGTCCTGCCGACCGATACGACCGCGGACGAGCTGGAGGATCTCGAAGCCGAGCTGCAGGTGGCGCGAGATTTCAAGGAGGGCTACTCCTGGATCAACGAGGCCCTGATGATCGAGAAGTACTACAACCGCGAGGGGAAGGACTGGGATCGGGTGGCGATCCGCATGCACCGCAAAACGAGCGATGTGCGCGATCTGTACGAGAAGCTGCAGCAGGTCCACCAGCTGGTCGCGTTGTCCGAGGGCGCACGCGACCACCTCAGCTTCACGGCGAACGAGTCGGCCTTCGACGAGCTGGCGGCGCATGTCCGCAACAAGCCGGCTCATGAGGCCGATGCCGTGAAGGCGGTCTACTTCCTAGGAACGCTGGCGGGAACCGAGTATCGGAAGCTCCGCAACCTCCGCCGCCCGGATGCCGCCGCGCTCGTCCGGGAGGAGCTCGAGAAAGAACCGGCGCTACGCCGCGTGTTGGAGACTGCTGACGCGCAGGCTTCGAGCGGATCGCCGGAGGCCCACGACGACCTCGACGACGTGCTGGGCGAGAGCGCGCCCGCCTCGCCCCTGCACAGCCTTCTTGGGTTCGTCGCGACGAGACGCCCTGAAGCGAACCTGACGCTGGTCGACGGCGAGAAGGTGAGCGTGCAGGACCTCCTAGGCAGCTTGAAGAGCTCGATCACTGCCGCCGCCGACGAAGCGGAGGAACAAGGTCGGGACAAGAGCGCGCTCATCGCGCCGATCAAGCGGGTGAACAAAGCGATCGAAGAACTTCAGCGGGCCGTCTCCGCGCTGCCCAAAGCGCGCGCGTTTCCCGAGTGGGACGAGTCTGGGCTGACCGCAGGCATCGCGACGATTGAGGAACTTCTGACGGCGCTCAAGGAGACTCATTGATATTCGCGGAGCTGTATCGGGCTGGCCGCCCGCTTGTGATCGTCGAGCGTCGCGAAGGTGCGAACGACGGAGCCTGGGCGCGACTGCAGGAGGCGCTCTCGCGGGGTGTCGTCGGCGGGTCGACGAACCGGACCGACGTCCGCGCCGATGTGTTTCTGGCCGAGCTCGCCGCGGTTCGCGAAGTACGAGATCTGTTCGGCCAGATGATCAAACTGGGACCGGCGCTCACCGAGCAGCTCCGCTCCCTCGCACAAGACCGGAAGGCCCGAGAGAAGGCTTTCACGGAGCCGGTCTCGGATGAGACGGACGATCTGGAGGCGGAGCTCCGTGACGCTGGTTTCAAGCGCGAGCTCAAGGCGTTTCAGCTCGAGAACCTGGCCAGCGTGCTCAGGCTTCCGCACGGTGCGGACTTCTCCGTGCCGGGGGCGGGCAAGACGACGGTCGCCCTCGCCAACTTCGCCCTCAACCGGGCGAGAGGCCGAGTGGAGCAGATGCTGGTCGTCGCTCCGATCGCGGCCTTCCAGGCATGGAAGGAAGACTCTGCAGAGTGCCTGTCGCCCGCTCCGTCGATCGCCATACACACAGGCTCCGGATCGCTGATACCCGATGATCTCGACATTCTGCTGACCAACTACAACCGCGTCGCCTCCGACTACGACCGCATCAGGGAGTTCGTCGCTCTGCGACCGACCCAGGTGATTCTCGACGAAGCCCACCGGATCAAGCGGGGTGAACAGGGCGTTCACGGCCGTGCCGTGCTCGATCTCGCCTACGCCGCGCGACGGCGGGACGTCCTCACCGGAACTCCTGCTCCGCAAGGGGCTTTCGACCTCATCGCGCCGATGAGATTCCTGTATCCGGGACAGGATCAGCAGATCCTTCCGGCCAGCGCGTACTTCGAGCGTTCCGGCCGAGACAAGGAGGTGCTCCGCGAGACCGGCGCGGCCATCTCACGCTATTTCGTTCGCACACCGAAGTCGAGGCTGGACCTGCCGCCGACGAATTTCGACGTGGTCACCGAGCCGATGCGGCCGATTCAACAGGCGATCTACGAGGCGCTTCTCGGACGATACCGCGGAGCATTCGCACTGGACCGCGACGCACGGCGGCAGTTCGACCGAATCGGGCGCGTGATGATGTACCTCCTGGAAGCCGCGACGAACCCGATGCTGCTGGTCGCCGGCTCGGATGAGAACGACATGCTGGAGTTCGTGCATCCCCCGCTCGAGCTGCGCGGCGACGAGCAGCTCACGCACTTGCTTCAGCGGTACCGAGAACACGAGATCCCTTGGAAATACGACAAAGTCGCGGAAATCGTCGCGGCCGCGGCGAAAAGAAGCGAGAAGGTGATCGTCTGGTCGACGTTCGTTCGCAACCTGAGGATCCTGGCGGCGCACCTCGAGGACTATGAGCCGGCCGTCGTCCACGGCGGAGTTCCGCCGGCCGACGGAGCCGCGCCCGGAGTCCTGACCCGAGATGCCGAGCTCGATCGATTCCGCAATGACCCCGATTGCACAGTCCTGCTGGCCAATCCCGCTGCGTGCGGAGAAGGCGTGAGCCTCCACCATTGGTGCCACCACGCCGTCTACATCGACCGCACCTTCAACGCCGGGCACTATCTCCAGAGTCAGGACCGAATCCACCGCCTCGGGCTCCGAGACGGCGTGCTCACCCGGTTCACCTTGCTGATCAGCGCCGAAACCATCGACGAGCTCGTCGACGGGCGTCTCCGCGAGAAGATCGTGGCCCTCGCACAGTTGATGGACGACCCCGGGCTCGTCCAGGTCGCGCTGCCGGAGACGGACACCGGAACCAGCGAACCGCCGGCCGCGACCGATGACGCCGCCGCGTTCACGGCGTATCTTCGCGCTGCGGACGGAAATGCTACCTAGACACGGGCTCTGCTATGGCGTACTGCTGCTCGCGCGTGCCGCGACCGTGGCTCCCCGTCACAGCGTCGACGACTGGATAGCGGCTGCGCGAATGCACGGATCCTTCCTCGCCGCCGCCATCGATCTTGAGGCTACCGCGACGATGCTCATCGGCAGCGGACTCGCGCGCATCGGGCGATCGCTGGAACTGTCACCGCAATTGGATGCCGCCACGGGTTGCCGCGATGTCGACGGGCTCTTACAAGTCGCTCGGCTCTTGCTGATCACGGCTCCTCCGGAGTGGCTGCGCCTGGCCGTGAACCGCGATGTCGTTACGAGAGAGTACATCCCGGCGAGCGACCTCGATTCTCTGCGATGGCTCGAACCGAACTTCGATAGGCTTCTCATCGAGGCGCACGACCACGCCTACTCGTCCGCTCAGACTGAGTGGCAGAAGCAGATCGGCGATGCCGCAGAGCTTTTCGTGCTCGAAGCGCTGCGATACTCCGGATTGAACCCCGTCCATGTAGCCCGGATATCTGACGTCTACGGGTACGACATCGAGGTTTTGGATCCGTTCACGGAGCGGATCGAGGTGAAGGCGGCGGGACCGCGGACGGCTCGAACGTTTCATCTCTCACGCAACGAGTTCGACAAGAGCCAACAGCACGGCGATGAATGGCGGCTGCTGCAAGTGGTCTTCCGGAGCTCGGCCTTCATCGCGGAAGAGCTCGACCACTCGCACATCGAAGGCGTCTACGAGCTTGATTCGCGCCTGCTTCGCCGAATCGTCCCACCGGACTCACCCCGGTTCCTATGGGAGGAGTCGGCATTGATAACACCGCCGAAAGAATCTTGGAGACACGCTCGCCTTGCTTTCGACCCGGGTTTCACGATTCCGGGATTCGATTCAGCGTGAGGAGATCTCGACCGGCTGGAGCGGACGACGCTGGGGCGCAAGGACTCTCGCAGCCGGGCACTGACTCGGTGGTCGGGAGCGCTGTGCGCCGAGCAATCAACCTCGATCCGATGGGGATGCCGAATCGGCATCAGCCGCAGTCATTCTCGCCCGCTCGTCTCGACCGCCGCGAGGATACGAGATTGAGTACCCGCTGAGCTGCCAACCGCGGGTCCTCATGTTCCCAGATGCGAACCACCGCCCACCCCGCCTCGGTGAGCCGGCGATCTGTATCCGCGTCGCGCATTCGGTTCTTCGCGACCTTCTCCGCCCAGTAGGCTCCATTTCTGACCGCCACCGTGTGGTGCTCGGGGCAGCCGTGCCAGAAGCACCCGTCCAGAAAAACGGCGACCTTGGGGCCCCTGAACACCAGATCGGCGGTGCGGCGCAGGCCCGGCACCGGGCGCGCCGCGACACGATAGCGGAGGCCGAGGGCGTGAACCGCACGCCGCAGCGCCAATTCGGGCCGGGTGTCTCGACTTCGATTGGCCTGCATGCTGGCACGCGCGCCTGGTGAGGATGCCCACGATTCCGTGATCTGTCCCACCCGTTCAAGATAGGCCCCACGACCTGAACAATGCGAGCCATCTCACGCTCTACACGCGGCGAACGGGCTATCTGTCGGCGCCGTCGCATAGGATCGACTCCGTGACTTCCGCCCTTGATCTTGGTCTTGCCCCGGCTGCTCCGGATGTTTCGGTCAAGATGCGGGAACGCATCGTCAAGGCGGTGTCGACGAACAGCGCGATGACGGTGTTCGAGGTCGCGGAGTTCTTCGCGGGAATCGGGTTGGCACGGCTCGGTCTGGAGCACGCGCGGAACACGAATTTCAAAGTCAAGTGGGCCAATGATCTCGACTTGGACAAGCAGCGCATGTATATCGGCCACTTCGGCGAAGGCGAGGCCCACTACCACCTCGAGGACATCCGCGTTGTCGCCGAGGATATCGAGACTGCGCGGGTGCCCAAGAACCTGAGTCTGGCCTGGGCGTCTTTTCCGTGTACAGATCTCTCTCTGGCAGGAGGCCGACAGGGCCTGGCCGGGCGGCATTCGGGTACCTTCTGGAACTTCACGGACATCCTGAAGCACCTCGGGGATGACCGCCCGCCGGTGGTCGCGATCGAGAATGTCAACGGCTTCGCCACGAGTCACCGCGGCGAGGACATCAAGGCGGCGGTGCGCCGTCTCAACGAGCTCGATTACTCCGTCGACGTGGTCACGTTGGACGCTCGTCGCTGGGTGCCGCAGTCGCGTCCGCGACTGTTCCTGATCGCGGCGCACCCCTTCCTCTTGAGTGACGTGAAGCTGGACGAACGTCGCGACACGGCACTGCGACCCAGCTGGCTCGACCCTGTACTGGACTCTGGCCTGCGCACGCATCGCGCTGAGTTGCCCGAACCTCCCGCCTTGCTCACTGAAGGATGGACGGACCTGGTCGACGACGACCGCGCAAAGGAAGTGGAGTGGTGGGACGAGACGCGCACCGCGAAGTTCTGCAGCGAACTCTCCCTTATCCAATCCGAGCGAGTGAAAAAGCTCGCCGAACAGGCTGGAGGCCGCCCTCAGTACCGCACTGCGTACCGTCGCACCCGGAATGGCAAGCCTGCGTGGGAGATCCGAGACGGCGACGTCGCCGGCTGCCTGCGTACCGCGCGCGGTGGGTCGTCGAAACAGGCGGTCGTCCGTATTCAGGGAGAATCGCTGCGGGTTCGGTGGATGACCGCCAGGGAGTACGCCAAGCTCATGGGAGCTCCCGACTATCGGCTCCCCGGCAATCGGAATCAATCGATCATGGGCTTCGGCGACGCCGTGTGCGTGAACGCAGTGCAATGGCTTGCCGAGGAGTACCTGGGCCCGCTGCTCTCCGGTGAGCTCGCCTGCTGAGCGAGTTCCCGCGAACGCCTCCGCGACGATCGACAACTTCACAGATCGACAGCTTCATACAGTAAGGACGTGGCACGATGGTCAAGCCGAACGGGCAAGAAGAATCCGCACAGCTCACCGCGACCGCCAAGACTCTGCTCGACGCGATCGAGCCCTGGTATGAGGGCAACCGGAACGCCAAGGGCAAAGTCGACTCCAACGTGATGTGCGCGGGACTGTACATCTCCGACTATCTCGCCGCCGCGTTCCCATTGACTCCCGCTGTGTACAAGGCGGACACCCAGGTGAAGGGAGCCAGCGGAGCCAAGGCGAAGGAACTGCTCGCCGACCACGGGGAGACGCGGAAGTTCACCAGTGAAGGCGGGCGCACTTCCCGCAAAACCATCGTCCTCGCCGAGCAATTGGCCGACACGATCAACAGCGCGGGCGCGGCGGCCGAAGTGAACGCTCTGGGGCCCTCCGAGCGACACGCATTGGCATGGATCCTGCAGGAGTGGTTCGTCGACCGCGTACGGGACGACTACTTCGGGCGGCAGAAGATCAGCGCCGACATCGACCCGTCCTGGTCGATCCGCACGATAGTCGCGAACCTCATCGCCGCTGGGCGCGAACGAGGCGGCAATACGGCCGGCGCAATCGTCCAGCATCTCGTCGGCGCCAAACTCCAGATCCGTTTCCCCGACGAGAAGATCAACGTGGAGAGCTACACCACCGCCGATCAGCAGACTGGGAGGGCCGGCGACTACCAGATCGGCCACACTGCGATCCACGTCACCATGTCGCCGAGCAGCCAAGTCTTCCAGGGCCGCTGCAAAGACAACATCCACCACGGTTTCCGACCGCGCGTGCTCGTTCCGAAGGATGAGCTGCGCAGGGCCGAGATCTACGCGGAAGACGCAGGCATCGCGAACAAAGTCGCGATCCAGTCCATCGAGGACTTCGTCGGGACCAACATCGAAGAAGTGGCGGGCTTCCGACAGGATCATGTGCGCGCCGAGCTACGGCGGCTCCTTGAGCTGTACAACGCCCGCATCGAGAAGGCCGAGTCGGATCACTCCCTCAAGGTCCAAATTCCCGAGAATCTGTAATCGGCTGCAGATCAACTTAGTGCGTCGAAGTTGATAGGCACCTCGACCCTGAAAACGATGGACTCTCTCTCGTTAGGATAGTTCGCTCGTTTCGGAAACTTCTTCGGGCGAACGCCATTCGACCAGCGCTGCCGAACCGCACCGGGACCGGGAAGAACTAGTGACTGCGCTCATCGAATCTCCCCGGCCGGGCTCGTCGAAATTCCCCACCCGTGAGCGTGCTGATTATAGGGGCTCCCGGTTCCCGGTCGTAGCGCGGCGGAGGTTGTCGGCGGTGGCCTGATGGTCCCGGAGCCGGTAGGAGTCGCCGTCGAGGTTGATCACCATCGACCGGTGCAGGAGGCGATCCAAGAGGGCTGCGGCGACGGTGTTGTCGCCCAGGATCTCTCCCCAGGATCCGACGCCGCGGTTCGTCGTGATCACGATCGAGGTCTTCAAATACCGTTGCGACACAACCTGAAACAACGCGGACGCCGCCTCGGCCGGCAGCGGCAGGTAGCCGAGTTCATCGATCATCAGCAGCGCCGGGCCGGCGTAGAAACGCATCGTGGTGGCCCAGCGTCCCTCGATCGCGGCCCGGTGACAGCGCGCGGCGAGGTCCGCGGCGGTAGTGAAATAGGTGCGGTAACCAGCGTGCGCGGCCGCGCGAGCAAGCCAGTCGCCAGGTGGGTTTTGCCTGTCCCGGGTGTGCCGATCAGCAGGACATTGGTCGCTGTCTCGAGGAATCGGCAGGTGCCGAGCTCGTCGAGCAACGGCCGGTCGATCCCGGATGCGGCATCGACGTCGAAGTTGTCCATCGATGCCGGGGTGGGCAGGTTCGCGAACCGCAGCCGGCCCGACAGGCGCCGGGCTTCGGTGTCGTCGACCTCGATCCGCAGCAGCTTCTCCAATGTCGCTGTCGGTGACAGGTTCTCGGTGACGGCGTCTTCGAGAACCTTCGGCAGCGCTTCGGCGGCGGCATGGAGTTTCAGCGTCGCCAGGTGTGAGCGGAGTTGCTGGTAGCGGGTCGAGGTCTCGTCGGCGCCGACGGCCTTGGTGGTGCGCCGGTTGGCCTTCTTCGGGGTGGTCGGGTTCGTCATTTGCGGCTCCTGGCGGTGGCGGCGCGCTCGTAGGCGGCCAGATCGGTGACCGTCGCGCCGGTCGTGGCGTCGGTGACGGTGGTGGGGTCGGCGGCGGCGCGCAACGCTGCGGCGGCGGCGCGGGCGGCCTCGCCCGGTGGGATGCGTTCCTTGCGGCGGTGCGGGCGGCCGGTGTCGGCCGCGGCCATCGCGGCGGCGTCCAGGGCGACGACGTGGCCGTGGTCGCGGACGGTCGCGCCGAGCCCGTCGGGCCTGCGTTCGTGGCGGGCGATCACGATCCCGGCGGTGGTGGCGATGTCGATGTGGTTGCCGCGCAACGGTTGCGCGACGACCACCGTCGCCGCCGCGAGTTCCGGTGGGACCGAGTAGCGGTTGCCGCGCCAGGAGATCATCGCCTGCCGCGACGCGATCCGGGGTTCGGCGACCATCGCCGGATAGGGCTCGGCGGGCTTGGGCCGCAACGGTTCCCGCGCCGCGACGGCCGCGACCGAGGCGCGGCCGTCGGCGGTCGGCCGCAGCCGGGTGTCGCCGCGCAGCGAACAGAACTTGTCCAGCGATGCCTGAGCTTGTTCGACGCTCGTCTCGTCGGCCAAGGTGCGCCACCAGCGTTGCGCGGCAGTGTGATTGGCCTTCTCGACCACGCCCTTGCGGTTCCCGCGCCGCGGCGGGCAGATCGCCGGCACCACGCCGTAATACTTGGCGACCGCGGCGAACGACGCGGTGACCTGCCCGCTGGCCGGGTGACAGACCGTGGACATCCGGTCGAACCGCCACGACCCGGTCACCCCGCCGAGTGCGCGGGCGACCCGGTCCAGGCCCTCGATCAGGTGCGGCTGATCGGTCGAGGGGGCGAGATAGCCGCGCCAGCGCCCGGAATGCGCGAGGGATCCGACGAGCAGGTGCGCGTTGGCACCCCATCCCCAATCGGCGGGCGGGTTCGGCAGATCGACCCAGTCCCATTGGGTTTCACCGCCGGGCGCGTGGGGGATGACGGCGTTGGGGCGTTCGGTAGCGGTCCGGCAGGCATGGCAGACAGGGCGCAGGCCGCGGGCTCGGATGTTGCGGGTCAGCGACTGATACGACAACGGGAAGCCGAGGGGTTCCAGCTCGTCGAGCAGGGTTTGCGCCCACAGGTGCGGGTCCTCGGCGAGGCGGGCGGTGACGTAGTCGAGGAACGGTTCGAACGGGTCGGGCTGGCGGCGTTTGCGGACGCCGGGGGTTCGTTCGCCGGCCAGGTAGGCGCGGACGGTTTTTCGGTCGCGGCCGGTGTGGCGGGCGATCTGGGAGATCGTCCAGCCTCGGGCGCGTAGGGCACTTATTTCCACATCTTCCTCACGTGTCAACATGGAAAAGCGGGCCTCCTCCGAAGGAAAGCTGCTGGTCAGGTGTGGTAACCACCAGCATTGGAGGAGGCCCGCCCTTCACGGCGGAGCCACACGGGACAAATGGGGAATTTCGGTGAGCGTCAGCGGGGAGATTCAGCGAGCGCCGTCACTAGCGGCAGACGTGACTGCGACATCACCGGGGTGGCATGGCAAGAGATCCTCGGCGCTGAGATCCAGTACGGAGGGTCTCCTTGTCCGCCGAAGAGCTATTCGGCGTTCAGGTATCCGATGGGGCCGCCGCTGGAGACCGAGATGCGGCTGGACATCATCTGCTCTACACGCTCCTTCAGGCGCGGGGCGATACCCTGTGCCACAGGTTCGCCCCAGCGAGCCAGAAGGTCTCCGGCGAACCGGTGTCGTGTCTCGGCTTCACCCGGCTCCTGGATGGTGTCTTCCAATGCCGTGACGGCGTAGACCGCGACAGGAATCGTTGCGACGGTCACCGCGAACAGTTCGTTGTCGAGGACGCGGTCCGGATCGCATCGCCACCAGCGTAGCGCCGCGGCTGTCATGTCCACGACACTGAAACCGACGTCGAAGCCGATCCAGTCGCGGTCTGACTCATGCGCAGCGGACCGCGCTGCGGTCCTCAGCACTGTCAGCTCACCGGCGGTGACGACGAGGCGCGGACGGCTCGCCAGCAAGCCGATCAGGTCCGCATCGATCGGTGTCGGAACCATACCGCAGGCGATGAGTTTCTCGAAGGAGGCCCGCGAGATCTTCAGGGCGGCGGCAGCCGCGTTGATGTTCATCGACCGGGTTGCGGCCAACGGCTGCTGCGCGAACGCGGGCAGAGGCATGTTGTGCATCCCTGCGATAGGGCTAGGCCGTTGCGGCCCTTCAAGTTCCGCCAGGTCTACCTTTGACCTAGCGCGTTGAATGGTGTATGGGTTCAACGCACGATCGACGGTACCCGCTCACCGGTGCGACGCCAAACTTGCAGTAGTTTGGTGGATCGACCAGATTGATTGTGCGATGTCGCAGGTTGGGCGGAACCGGACGCGCAACTCAGGTCGCCGGTAAAAGCGCAACGGCCCCGTGGCCGAACCGTCGGCGAGGAGAATTGGTTCCACCCGTCCTGACGAGGCGCGGCGGTAGCCGGAGACGATCGCGTGGTCGCTCATGCAGAAGGTCTCCACGATGAACGGTGCATCCGGGACCGGCCACTGCAGCCCATGTCCAGTGGCTGTGTTGTACATCTATGCGGCCACCCTGGCAGCGGGATCGGTACAGCCGGTCTGGCGCGGTTCGTGGCCCCACAGCAGAGCATGGGGTCGTCCGGCACCGGCCGATTCACAGACATGGACCAGGGATCCGATACCTTGACCAAGCCCTGGCCAGGACCTGGCCCCTACCACCATTCTCTTAAACAGTCGCGTACCACGCTGTCCGAACCGGCCAGCGTGAGGTGCCGGTGCCCGAAACCTGGTGCGGTGCAGAACGACTGCACGGCACAGGTTGTCGACCAATCGTGGACCAGCCCTGGTCCACGATTGGTCCACAAGGTCCCGAACCGTACGACGGCGTCGTGGCCGGAGGCGTTATTCCCGAACTACGGGTCTTTCAGGACTCGACAATCTTGGTAGGTACGTGCCGACTGGTGAGGAAGTCGTGTATTTCGCCGATTGTGCTTTCGGGTAGTGCGAGGACCAAGAGACTGCGGGCGCGGGTGACAGCAACGTAGAGGACACGGAGTTCTTCGAGCTCGCTGCTGGTTGTCGCTGTGCCGGAGCTCCAGTGCCGGAGAACAGTGGTGTCGTCGACCAGGACGCAGACCGCGTCGGCCTCGGTGCCTTTGGCCTGGTGCACCGTGGTGAGAAGGGCAGCCGAGTCTGGACGTTTCGGACTGCGTGATCCGGCGACGCTGCCGCCGAGCATTCCGGTGCGACCGTTTACGAGAGCGGTCGGTGGCCGCCACCAGGATTTCAGACAGGCATTGACGTGTCCGGCCCAGTCTGTCGTCGGTGCTGACAGGTGGGCGAGGAAGGCATACGCGTGTCTGCGGAGTGTGGCGGGTGACAGTGCATTCTGCTGGCAGATCTGGCGGATGTTTCCGGTGTGTCCGGGGAACCAGTAGCTGAGCAGCACATGCTCGGCTTGCCTGCACGCTTGGTCGAGTTCGGCCGGGTCGGCGATCCCGAAATGCAGTACCTGGTGCGCTCGGGCCAGTCGCGTGATTGGGTTCGTGTCCGGTTCGCCGCGGCGGAGCGGAGGCGGGAGTTGAGTGTGCTTGCGGGCAAGCAACATGACAGTGGGGTCGGGATCGGCGGAGTCGCTGAGGACAGTGGCCAGTCGAACGGTGAGATCGAGGATGGATTCACCGGACTGGCTGTGGGTGTTTTTGCCCATATTCCCGAACTTGGTGGGCACCATATGAATTGGCGGACCCGCGGCGCGGATGACGGATACGTCCGGTGGGCGTGCGCCGGCCCGGATTGTTGCCGCGAGTGTGCAGATCGGTGGTGTGCTGCGGCGGTTTCCGCTGAGTGGGACGGTAGTGGTGAGGTCGTCGCGCAGCTGGAGCAGGCGGGTGACATCGGCGTTGTTCCAGCCGTAGATCGACTGGTCGGGATCGGCGACGACCACCAGTGGAATCCCGTGGCGGCGTATCGCGTCGAGCAGTTCCAGGTCGGAGACGGAGCAGTCTTGGGCCTCGTCGACGACGATTTCGGAAAATCGCGAGTGGATTGCGTCCAGCACACGATGTGAGGTCATTCGAAGGTTCCTGTGCGCGTGTAGCCGAACTTCGTGGCCGGTGTAATAGCCGCGTTCCAGCCACTGGTTCCTGGACTGGATCGCTGCGTTTCTCCACTGCCAGGGTTGAAAAGGTGAGTCAGCTATCGCTCGTCCCGAGGGGGTCTGTGAGCCTGGGACGGTGACGATTTCGCCCTGTGTCTTCGGGTCGAGTTTGAAGTCGAAGGCCGCCAGGGGTACGGCACGGTTGCTGATTGTGGCTTCCGCGTTCGGCAGGTGTCGCCACGACTCGATTCGTTGTGCGAGTTTCGGTTCCGGCAGATACGGGCGGACGATGAACTGCCAGATGAACGCATCCAAGGTGCCGATGAAATGCGGAAACCGGGTGAGTTCGGGTCGCCCCGCTGTGATGCAGCGCGACTTCATCTGGTCACGTGCGTTGCGTGTGAAGGAGATCAGAGCCCGACCACCGCGCAAGGAGGGGGACGGCCGCTGGATGTGACGCGACACGATCACATGGGTCTTGCCCGCGCCGGGACATGCCTCGATGAACAGCGGTGGCAGGGTGTCGATTGCGAGCCGTTGCTGGGCTTCGGCCGCCGCGAGCTCATCACTCATGGGCTGGTCCTGGTTGCTCGATGCGGGTGATGAATTCGAGAGCGTCCTGCAGGTAGGTCGGGCACGCGAACTCACGATCGGGTTGTGTCGTGAGGATTTCGGCCAGGGCTTGGGCGAATGCCGGTTTGGACACGGGTTTTCCGCCAATAAGCGGTTGTCCCTTCTCGTCGCTGTTCTTCGCGGGGTCGAACAGTCCCCAGAAGGCGCGGGGTTGGTCGGGCGATTTCAGGACTTGCTGCCATCGCTCTTGGGAACGCGGGTGCAGGTCGAGGAAGGCTTCACGCAGCACCGGTTCGTTGCCGGACGTCCACAGTTGTGGTTCCAGGGATCGAGTTCCAGCGAAGACCCCCAACAGCCCGGGGCGGTGGGCCTCGGCCCGGATGCGGTATCCCTCGATCCGCTGCGATTCGTCCTCGTCTTCTTCCCCGTCGGTATCGGTGATCAGTGCTATCCGCTGGCCTATGCACGCACCGTGCACGGGTGTCACCAGTAGCTGTAGGTAGGTCGAGAAGCCGACGCTGTCGACCAGCAGGATCGTGGTGCCGTGGAATCGCTCTAGTTTCTGCTGAGCCTCGGAACTTTTCGCCTTGTCGGCGTTCTTCGGTACGGAGTAGAGCCGGGTTGCCAAGGCGGGCAGGAGAAGAGCTTCCGACAAGCCTTCGACCAGGATCGCGCGTGGGGAATAGAACAGGGCGTTGCGGGTGACGTCGAGCAGTCGATCGATCTTGCGGATTTGCTTGTCCTGCATACCTAGCAGGGCGACGGGGACCGCATTGCCCTGCCAGCCTCCGCTCGGCTCGTGCTGGCTCCGTGTCATGACGACGATGTCGCGGACGCTCACCGACGCCGACAGGACGGGGGAGTGGGTTGTCACGATGACCTGGAGGTGACCTGCTGGAGCGGTCGGGTCCTTCGGCGCGTCGTCGTCCGCCGGTGTGGTCGTGCGTGAGGCGATCGCGCGTTCTCGCAGGTGGCGCAGGAGCAGAATCTGCAGTTGTGGGTGCAGGTGAGCTTCTGGTTCCTCGACCAGCAGCAGGGTCAGATCGGTCTTCTTGACCGAGCGGAGCTCGGCGAGCACGGTGGCGATGTATAGGGCGTTGGCGTATCCGAGCCCCGAGGAGTCGAGGGAGTTGAGCGGATGTCCGGCATCGCCCATCATCATCTGGAGGACGCGGGCTATTGAGGCGAGGGTGGCGTCGGTGATCTGGAACTCGGTCTGCTGTTGGTGAGCACCCATGGTCAGATCGGTAAGGGGGCCGTTGATCTCCTTCTGGAGATCGCGGATCACCTCATCGTCCATGATCTTGTTGAGGACCTGGTGGGCGTTGGCGAGGAACGTTTGCAGCGCGTCTGGTCCGCCGAGCAGTCCGGCTAGGATGGCGCGGATCCTGCCTGCGGATGCACCCCCGAGTTCTCGGGCGGCGTCGCGTAGTGGTTTTAGGTAGACGTGTCGTATTCCGTTTCGAAACGCTGGCTCGGAGCATGGAACGTCTGCGCCTTGGAACCAGGTGCCGCCTCCGCGGCGTTCGCCCTCGAGTGCACGTTGATATTCGAAGCCCCAGCGGGCCTGAACCTGGTCGGGTCCTTCTGCTTCGAAGCGGCCGTCGGTATAGGTACCGGCTTGTTCTGCGGCGATGTCGGCGAGTGTGAGGCTCAGCCGTGCCTGGGTTTCTCCGGTCGCTACGTCGTTGTCGGCGGGCCAGAGAATTCCGCCGTTGTCGAGCGGATTGGTGAGAATACGGAGCGTGTCGACCACTGTCGACTTGCCGGCGTTGTTCTCCCCTGCCAACACCGTGAGGTCAGGCTGCAGCGTTACCGTGGCCGCACGGCACGAGCGAAAGTTACTCAGTGTTAGCTGCGAGACGTACATCCCCACCCTACCGGTCGCGTCGTTGTCTTCCGCATCAATCATTCACTAACGCAACAACGTTACGCGATGCACAGATGACTGAATGATCGGTCGCGGATTGTGAGCATGGGTTGTTCGAAACGAGGGCGACGCCGGTTGTCAACGGCGCGCCAATCCGGACCATTTGACGGCGGGGCGGGTTCTAGGCAACGTCGCAACACCGACTACCTCTGGGAGGCTAGCAGGGCGGTGAATAGCTCTGCCGGGCAACGGTCTTGGAGGACGCGGCGGGGGCGATGGTTGAGTTCGTTCTCGACGGCCAGCAGGTGCTGCGGTGAGTGGATTTTGAGGTTGGTTCCCTTCGGGAAGTAGTCGCGCAGCAGCCCGTTGGTGTTCTCGTTCGAACCGCGCTGCCACGGGGAGTGGGAGTCGCAGAAGTAGACCGGCGCACCTATCGATTGCGCGATCGTGCGGTGCCGGGCCATCTCGGTGCCCTGGTCCCAGGTGATCGATCGCAGCAACGGTGCCGGCAGATCGCTCATCCTCGCGGTCAGGGCTGTATGCAGAGATTCGCTGTCGTGGAAGGGAAGGTGCAGTAACCGGACCGTGCGGGTCTGGCGTTCGACGAGCGTGCCGATCGCGGAGCCCTGGTCCTTGCCGATGATGAGATCTCCCTCCCAATGCCCTGCCTGCGAGCGATCCTCGGGCGGAAAGGGACGGTCGTGGATGGTGAGCATCGGCTGCTCGAATCGAGGACGTCGCCGCTGGGGCCGCTGATGAGCGCGCCGATGATCGCGTCCGGTGCGCAAGGGCGATCGACGGTGCGCCGCCAGCGGAGACGGCCGCAACAACGATGATCCGGGCTGGTAGACAGCCTGATAGATGGTCTCGTGGCACAACCACATCTGCGGATCCCCGGGAAACCGCCCGCGCAGGTGTCGGCTGATCTGCTGCGGGCTCCACCGCTGCGCCAGCAGCTTCGCGACCAGACGGTGTAGTTCCGGGTGCATCTCGAGGCGCCGCCGATGCCGTCGAGCCCGCCGGGCGACGGCGCGTCGATGTGCCTCGAATGGCCGATACGCCTTGCCCCGGAACGCATTCCGTCGCAGTTCTCGTGAAACCGTCGACGGCGACCTGCCCAATCGGGTTGCGATCGCCCGGATGCTCAAACCCGCCTGGCGTAGGTCGGCGATCTCGATCCGCTCGTCCTGGGACAGGTACCGCGCATCGATCCGGCGCACTGCCAGCCGATCCAGTGCCGGCACGAATCCGACGACCGCCCCGTTGCGGTAGGTCTTGTAGCCGCGTGACCAGTTGTTGCCCGCGGTTCGTGATGCTCCGACCTCGCGGGCCGCGCGCAGAATGCTCCAGCCTCGCGCCCGAAGCTCCATGAACCGTTCACGTTTGGCCGACTGCGGACGACGGCCCGGCCCCTTCTTCACACGACGAGACGACGACAACACAACCTCCAGAACCTACGGGAAGTGTTGCGACAGTCGATAGAAACCACCGTGCCGCGCGGTGGTCATTTTTCACGTGCCGCCGACACCGGTCGGACCGTTGATGAGCGCGCCGATGATCGCGTCTGGTGCGCAACGGCGATCGACGGTGCGGCACCAGCTGCGAGGGCCGCAACAGGGATGAATTGGGGCCGGGTAGACGGCCTGATAGATGGTCTCGTGGCATAACCACATCTGCGGATCTTCGGGATACCGCCTCCGCAGATGTCGGCTGATCTGCTGCGGACTCCACCGCTGCTCCAGCAACTCCGTGACTGGACGTTGGAGTTCGAGGTTGGTCTCGGTTCACCGCCGATGTGGTCGAGCCCGCCCGGCGGTGGGGCCTCGATACGCCTCGAACGGCCGATACCCTCTGCCTCTGAACGCATTCCGGCGAAGTTCTAGCGAAATCGTAGACGGGTCTCCGTCCCAATTGCCTCGCGATCGGTCGGATGCTCAAGCCTGCCTGGCGTAGATCAGCGATTTTGAGCCGCTCGTCCTGGGGCAGGAACCGAGCGTTCGTTCGGTCTGTTTCAGACGACCTCCGTTCATGCGGGTGTCGGCCGGGCCGACTGACGGGGGAGTGATGTCGCGGGGTCGTCCGAGGTGCCCTTGTGGAGCAGGGTGCCGTTACGAACGAGCGCGACCAGTTCGGGCGCGTTGACCTTGCGCCAGCGAGCTTGGGCGGCCTCGATGAGCTAGTGGCCGCCGGCCTTCTGGGCGTCCGCAGCCCCGGGCTCCTCGGCCAGATAGCGTTCGACTGAAGCCACCTTGCCGGTCATGGCGTCAGTAACCCCAGGCCGGACATCGCCTTTGAGTACGATGCTGCAGCGGGGAGCGACTGCCATGACAGCGTCGATCGCCTGCTTGATCACCGCCATGACTTCGTCCCATTCACCCTCGATTGTCGTGAACAGGGCGTTGGTTTCATTCGGAAGTCCGCTAGCTCGAATAACGCGCACGGCCTCGGCAACGCCTTGGCCGACGCTTTCTCCTGTGCCCATCGGAGTGACTGAGAAGGCGATGATCACAAACAGCTCCTTGTCATTCAGGTTGTGAAACTATGAGGAATGCAGCAAGTCGGCAATACCACGGCGTAGTTCCTGCGCGCCCGCAGTCGACGCGACGCGATCGTCACAGGCTGCCTGGTGCACCATCTTCAGGCCATCCAGGATGCGTGCTGAGCCGGTACCGGAGGCGCTGTCGACCGCCTGGATACCGAGCGCCAGTCCTTCATCGCGATCACCACGGCGAAGCTGCAACGCGGCCAACCGAATCAAGCTGAGTTGGCGCGATCGGGCGTGTTCGTCGGACAGGTTCAGTGCTGTCCGCAGCCTGCTCACCGTGTTGGGCACCTCGGCATTGTGGTGATAGGAGAGGTCAAACAACCCCTGGGCCGTGTCGCCGCTCAGGAGTGATTCGTTGTAGTACGTCTTGAAGCCTTCGTGTGCGGTATCGGGGTGGTCTTGCCCGCGTGATTCGTCGAAGAACTTCTCTGCTTGGTCGACGGCCCGCATGCATTCAACGGCATTGCCCAACTTTCCGAAAGCACGAGCTTGCACAGCCGCGATGTCAGCACGACGTAGCAGCGACACCCGATCAGCGCGAACCGATGCCAGCCCGAGCAGGGTCAAGGCATTGTCCGGATCCCCGAGATAAATATCCTGGCGAGCCAGACAAGTCAGCACCGCAGCGCGCAGCCACCACTCATCGGCCTGCTCGGCACAGTGCCAACCCGCGCGGAAGTTCGTCCGAGCCGCCTCATGGTTCCCCCGATCATAGAGAGCCCAGCCGACAACCCGGAAGAACGTCCCGACCGCCGCATTCATAGCACCACGGACTGGTGCCGACATATCTGCGCGCAGATAGCCCACTGCGACCCGGAGTTGCGCGACCATACCATCCCCGATATGCAGCCCGGCGTCATCGGCAGCCCGAAACAGTGACGCCCAATCCCGCACGCGCTCAGCATGATCCATGCCAACCCGAACGGGAAGGCGGTCAATCGGCTTGGTGGCAGTCGTGATTACCTCGTCCGTCAGCGTCGTCGTAGATACAGCTAACAGACCGCGAAGAAAATCTGAGCGACGCACGTCATCAACCTGATGCTCCAGGGACCATGTCACCCCATCATAGGGCGGATGAACGCTGGGGCTCGTTGCCGGACGGCGAGAACGGCTACGCCGCTCCCGCCACACCGTTTCACCCTCGGCCACGATCTGTTCGAACCGCGCCCGGTCCTCCGGGGTCGCCCGCAGACCGAGCGTGGTATCCAGGATGGCCTGGGTGTTCGAACGCGGTTTCACTGCGCTCAGGCCGGTACGCCAGTTGCTGACGGTGGTGGTTTCAATACCGAGTAAGGCAGCGAATTCGCGGACCGACTTTCGCATGGCCTCCTGCAGGGCCACCGCTTCGAACCCGGTCCATTCGCGCCCTCGTACCATCGCCTTCACCTACGGTTTCTCCGCCTGACCTGGGCAAACGCTAACGTTACGCCAACACTACCCCAACACCGCGCGGTTACGGCCGAAAGCGCCTGTGGGCCAAGGTCAAAAGCGGTACCCGGCACCGGGCTGAAGCCGTACCCCCTCGTCCGGCGCATTGGCCTCCAGAGTGGCAGGCCGGTGGCGCAAGCCCCCGGTGCCGGGCACCTCCGATCGAGACCGCCCGACCAGGAGATGCCGAAGAGATGGCCACCACCAATTCCCTTGCCATGTACGAACTCATCGCACTGTGCGATCCTGCCGCGCACGCCGCACCGATGGTGCCGTTTACTCCAGCCCAAGCTCACGAAGTCGTCCAGATCCATATCGCCTGCCGGGCAAAGATCTGCCCGCGTAAGAGCGCCGCGCTCGACACGCTGGCCGAAGCCGGTCGGATGGTGCTGTCCACGAGTAAGCCCCGGTGATCGACCATGACCAGCGTGCCGGATGGCGACAGTCCGGAAGATCCTCCGTCGAGCACCATGGGCGATGTTCCAACCGAGCCGACCCCGGAAGCGGCACCAGGTGCGGCCTTGCTGTCGAACGAACTGCTGCTGGCGTCCTTCGCCGGGGTGCGACAGTTGCACGGCAACGACATGGTGGAGGCGGCGGTTGACCTGGTGGCCTTCCAGCGGCAGCACCGACAGGCACTGCTCACATTGGCTGATGAGCAGATCGAGCATCTTGAACTGGACCAGGCTGCCTCGCAACTGGTTTCCTGCGGTCAGGGCATCGAGATCCTGGCGGGCGTCATTGCCGATGCCGTCGGCTATCGGCAACAGCGGCGTGCAACGCCAATCCACTCGGCACTGCCGCCACTCCCGATCACCGGCGTCTCCGAGGGCACACCGGCCATGGTTGTGCAAACGGAAAGCATTGGGCCGCTGGCCACTCGGATGGCGGATCTATGGGGACTGGTGCTCGCCGCAGTAGCGACGGATGAAGAGCCAGCCGAGGCAACCCAGTTGGCGCAGCTCTGCCAGGGCTACGACTGCCTGGCGGCTGCGATCGAATCCGCCCAGCAACTTGTACTCGGACGGTGATCGGTGATGCCACCCATTCGAAGTGTCCGAGAACCGCTTCCACCGCGCCGCATCCGGCACATCCGCATCGAATCTGGCGCGCTCACGCTGGACTACCAGGCCAGCGCCGAACAAGCGCAGAACGTGGCGGACGAACTGATCAGCGGCTTCGCTAATTTGGAGCTGGTGGTGATGATCGACGACGAGGTGCGCCCCGACCTGCCATCACTGCCGTGTGCCGAGTTGTGGGACTGAATTCCGAATCCCTTTCGTCCTAGAACATTTAATGCCATTCGGGCATGCGGGGAAGAAGACCATGACACTGTCAGATCCCTCTGAGCAGAGGGCGTTCGTGCAGGCGGACGGCAGGCTAGCCGAGTTCATGTGCCAGGTGCACTTGATGGAGCTGACCCCCGACCGTGCACGGGAGCTGCGAGATATCCACCGGTCCCATCACCCAGACGAGTGCATTGTGCATCTGGAAGCGACGTATCTGCTGCTGATCGAGGGCGGCTACTGAGTCGAGTTACTGCGTATCGCGTCGATTCGGGCGACTGGTTGCCGTTGCCTGGATCTTGATGGCGGTACCGGCATGATTGGTCAACACAGATACAGCCACCGACGTAAGCGAACCCATCCCGTCGGTCGCCGATCAGGATCGTTGCCAGGCCGCCGGCGCGAGCGGTGGCGCGTCTACCGGGTCACCGAAGTCAGTGGACCTGGTGAGCAGATGCCGGTCACGTGCCTGGTTTCGGGTGGTCTCGGATTCGGAGTACTGGCACTGTGGTTTCGAGACGGTGCTGTGCCTGGCGGATGCGGGCTCGATGAAGCCATTGGAGCGGAGTGGTCCCAGTCTGGTCGCCGAAGCGCCGGATCAGGGTTCGGGTGCTGGTCCAGGCGCGCTCGGCGATGTCGGCGAGGGTGAGGTCGCGGGCCAGATTTTCCTGTAGCCAGGTAAGCAGCGCCTCCAGCTCGGAGCCTTGTGGTGTGGGGGCGTGGTCGTGGACGATGAACTGCGCTTGTCCGCCCTCGCGTTCGAGAGGCATCACCGACAGTTCGAGCAGCTGGTGCTGCGGCTGTGCCAGGCGTGTGGGGTGCGGATGTTGGTGATCGACGAGTTGCACAACGTGCTCGGTGGTCGGGGCGACCGACAGCGGGAATTCCTGAACCTGCTGCGGTTCCTCGGCAACAGCCTGCGAATCCCCCTGGTAGGGGTCGGGATTCGGGACGCGAATCTGGCGATCCGCTCCGATGACCAGCTTGAGAACCGGTTCGCGCCGCTGGCGCTGCCTCGCTGGGAACCCGGTCCGGAAGCGTGCACGCTGCTGGCCAGCTTGGCCGCCGCGTTCCCGCTGCGCCGTCCCTCACCGATCGCGACCGAGGAGATGGCGACCTACCTGCTCACCGCTGCGAGGGCACGATCGGCGGTGCGAAGCCGGACTGGCGTGGGTGGACTATCGGGAGCCGCGGCCCCAGGTCTCGATATAGGTGATATCGCCAACTAATTTCGTGCCCGGAGATCGGCGGTGAAGTCGCGGCGCACCAGGTCCGGCAGCTCGGCCGCATCGCCGGCGAGGGTGGTGACCGGCCGGAACGGGCGTGGCTGGCATGGCACCAAAGCCCAGCTCCCGCATGATCGCGCGGACGGTGTCCGGGTCTACGACCGTGCCCCACCGGGTCAGTTGGGCGTGGATGCGCCGATAGCCGTAAGTGCCGTCGGAGTGTTGGAAACAGAACTGGATTTCAGCGGCGAGGATTGCGCGGCGCTGCGCGGTGGCCGAGGGCTCGCGTCGATACCAGTCGTGGTAGCCCGAGCGCGAGACCTTCGCCCACCGGCACATGTCCACGACGGAATGATTGCCTTCTTCGGAGGCGATGAACGCGTACTTGACGCTCACCGGTGCTTCTTCGCGAAGAAGACCGATTTCCTACGAAATCCAAGGTGACCACGGGCTGGTGAGTGCACGCGGATGCGACCGTCACCGGGTGACGGGGAATCTCTCGCCGACGGTTATGTGTTGTCGCTCAACGGTTTCAGTGTGACCTCGTATCCGAGGGTTTCCAGTTGTCGGACAGCGCGGGACTTGGCGGACCCGGGTTTTCGGGTGGTGAAGTAGTCCGGGCCCGGATCTCGGTAGAAGTCGCCGTGGATGAGCATGGCGTGGGCGGCGGTGACCATCGCGTGCTCGACCGCGACGATCGCTTTCATCGGACCGCGTCGGGCGGTGATCCGACGATACTTGGCAGCGAAATAGGTTTTCTTCGAACGCGATACCGAGATCGCGGCAATGCCCAGAGCGCCCATCAGATGCCGGTTTCCCGGACGCGTCTTGGTGGACTTGATCCGGCCCGCGGACTCGTTCGCCCCGGGACACACCCCCGCCCACGACGCCAGATGCCCGCCGGTGGGGAACACGCTCATATCGCCGCCGGTCTCGGCGAGGAACACCTCGGCGACCGTGGTCGAGAAGCCCGGGATGCTGGCCAGCAGCTCCCTCGCCTGGGTCAAGGTCGGTGAGAGCGCAGACGTGATCGCGGTATCCAAGTCCGCGATCTCGGCGGTGCACGCGTCGGCCAGACGCAGATGCATCCCGATCAGAAACCCGTGATGGGCGGTGAACCGGCCGGCCAACGACGCGGTCAACGCCTCGGTCTTGGACCGCATGTTGGGCACCACGAGAGCGGCGATCACGGCCGGATCCCGCTCGCCGGAGATCAACGCGCCCAGCATCGCCCGCCCCGAAACCCCCATGATGTCGGTGACGACCGAGGTCAGTTTGATCCCCGCGTCCTCGAGGATCTTCTCGATGCGCTGCACCTGCCGGGCGCGGTCGCGCCGCAGGCTGGTGCGGGCACGGGTCAGATCCCGTAACCGGCGGATCGGTGGCGGCGGCACCAGCGACGCCCGCAACAGCCCGTGTGCCCCGAGATCGGCCAGCCACGCCGCATCGCTGACATCGGTCTTGCGACCGGGCCGGTTGCGTGCTTCACCCGGGTTGACCAGCGTCACGTTCAACCCGTCCTCGAGCAGGTAGTAGAACGGCTTCCAATAGTCGCCGGTCGACTCCATCACTACGCAGGTCACCTCCTGCGCGATCAGATGCTCACGCAGCGCCAGAATCTGGGCGCTTGTCGCACCCCAGGTCGTCACCGTCGAGGCCGTCGCCCGCCGGCCGTCGCCCTGCACCCGCACGCAAACCTTCGCGTCCTTCTTCGAGATGTCGATCCCCGCGCACCTGCCATGCACGACCTCCACCGCGCCCCACCTCTCCCTCTCGCACGAAACCTGTTGTCGGCGTGTGTATCACGGGGAGGCGAAAACAAACAGGAACTTCCTACACGTGCTCAGGGCAACAATCCACGGATCCCGCGAAGGACGAGAACCGCCCTGCCTCCACCACCATCTTTCCCATCGGGCTCACCGGCACCGCAAAGCGTTCGGGGTCATCCGTGACACGCACCCCACCATCGTCCACCCCGCACCCACCCCGCAACGCAAGAACCGCACAGGATTTCCGCCTCCACGCAGTGGCGCTACGCGGCTCTCAGATTCTTTCCCAAGAAGCTGTCCTCCTCCAACTCCCGCACCCGCCGCTCCAGCTCCTTCAACCGGGCACGCCCGGAGATCGACAACTCCGAATCGGTGACATGCGCGCGCCGGAAATCGCGCACCCAGTTCCGGATCGTCTGATCGGCCCCGCAATCGCGGGCGACATCCGCGACCGCCCGCGACTTCTCCACCACTTCCCGGGCCGCAGTCTCTCGAAACTCGGGACTGAACTGCCGCGACTTCGGCGACTTCTTCTGTGCCACAAACAACTCCGTTCAGTTCCCCAAATTCTATTTTGGGCACACTGTTCGAAGATCTTCAGCCGCCTCACATCGGCATTCTGCGCTGGCTATCTCACCCCGGCCGAGCGCACTGCCCGCTGCAGCCACACCCACCACCCCGTGGCCTGCGACATCAACTGAGACTGGATCGAAACCAACCCGGACTCAAAGGCCGGTTGCGTCCCGTCATCGGGGACCGGTCACCCAGATACTCGGCTCATCCGAGAACCACCAGCCAGGCAACCGATCCGCTTGCTGGGCTGAGACCGGTCTGCGAGATCGCGCTATTGGGCTGGCCGAGACTCCGATGTCGGCTTCACCCTGTATGTTAGTCAGTGCATTGGAGTCTCCAACTTACCCGAGACATTGAGGATCAATCCCGGATGAGCAAATACACCATAGTAATCGTGCGTGGCGAGCATTCTGGTGATGTCGATTATCACCCTCGGATGGTTCTGCATGTCGATACCGACAGGCCATCTGCTCAATTGACCGGACTTTCTGTCATTTCGCACGCACCCGAAGGGTTGACTTCGAAGAGCTTTCCTGATATCGACCTCGCTGCCGTTATCTCGGCGTTGACATCACACATGAGCACATCCAGTGACAATCTGGGCTCCGGCCCCCTCCCCGCAGATGGACAAGCCACCGCAGAATTGATGGTCACCAGTTCGAAACTGCCTAACGACGCTACCCTATTTGAACATGAGACAGACGGTTCAGTCAATTTGCCGGAAAGCTCCACGGTTCGAGCATATAGAAGAATGCCTGCGCCAGAAGATCTTCGGAAAAGCTTCGAACAGATTGGCACCGTGACTGGCCTGGCGAAGTACTACCAGGTTCCTAGACATACGGCTCAGGGCTGGATTGGCCGCCTAAAGAAGTTGGATGCTCAGGCCTCGCAAAAGTCGACACATTCTTGACCGCACTCGAACCAGGAACAGCACATCAACAATGAAAAATACATATACGATTAGCATCGCGGGGCCCGACAGCACTACAATTCTTGTCACCGCCACAGTTGAAGCCTTTAACGGCGGTGCTCGAATAAGAGAGATACGTGCAGAAATGGGTGGAGAATTTACTATACCGCCCGAGTTAGGAGACGTCGACTTCTCACTGCTGGTGCGTACCTCACTCGCCTTGAACCTCACGCCACCCGCCCACACTGTACCTGCTGCCGATGTGCCATCAGCATTGAAAGTCGATCGTCCGTCCCGGAACGATTCGGAAATGGATGATTGTGCACAATATGAGAGTTCGGCCGCATCGGATACCATAGGACATGAATACTCGACGAATAATCACTCAAACCGCTTGGACATTCCTGCGGATTTCGGTGTTACGTATTGGAGACTTGGCAGCATCAGCAAGGTTGCGAAGCACTACGACATTCCGAATCATCTCGCACAGGCGTGGATCAAATTGCTTCAAAAGAATGGGCAATTGGCAAACCCTTGGCCCAAAAGAGGTGCCCGCAGCTCTCGATAGAGTATCGATTTCACACATCGAAACAGCCTGCAATGATAGCACCTCAAGCCCTGGTGTGTGGTGATTCTGTTCGGTTTACTTCCCATTGTTGTCGACGAGTTTCTTGATGTTGGTCTGGGTGAGCCGGACCTTGGCAAGGATCTCGTCGGCGGTGGCGGTCCCAGTCGAATGGTTTCGCATCGGTGTGTCATGCGGTGATGTAGTCGCGGGTCTGTTTGACCAGCACTCTCACCGAGGTGAAGGTGCCGCGGCGGATCGCCTGACGGGTGATGATCGAAAACCAGGTCTCGGCGGGTAGCGAGGGCGTGTTACCACGCCCTCGCCCCCTAACCTCGATCTTTCGCTGGGCCGGCGGCCCGGCCTGATTGGTTTCGGATTGATTTCCGGTCGCTGATCAGCGAGCGTTGGGCAACGCAGGATAGCCCGGTCAGTGGGTGGCTGCCGGGTTCCACGGGCCCGGATCGGGGTCCTTTCGGTGGTTGTAGGGATGGTTTTCGCTGTTCAGCCGGGTTGCAGGCGGTCAGTAGCAGGCTGGTGCCGCGGTGATGCCGTGACAGGCGAAGATGAACGCGGCGGGCGTGGTGTGTGATCCGTGCGGGAATCGAGAACAGTTGCAGGCGAAGTGTTTTCGGTTCCCAGTGGCGGGCCCGGTGGTGGTGCAGGCCGATCGTCTGTAGCCAGGCGGTCAGATCGAGAGCAAGGGCCACGATCGCGACCCAGATCCGGTTCGCGTCGAACGCCTTGAACGGCAGGTTGCGTAGTCCGGTGTCTTTCGCGTTGCGGATGCGGTCCTCGCAGCGGGCGCGGCGCCGATGACGTAGTTCCAGGTCAGGGATCTGTCCCTTGCGGGTATTGGTGACGAAGGCGGTCAACCGGAGGCCGTCGACGTCGGTGAACCGCAGCTGAGCGCCGGGATGCGGTCGCTCTTTCCGCACGATCAGCCGCATATCGTCGGGCCAGCCGGTCAGGTCTGCCATGCCGGTGAGCTCGGCGACCCAGGCGCCTTCACGAACGTGTTCGTCGGCGTCGTAGGCGGGCGTCCACACGTGTTTCGGGATGGCGTCGACCGCCGCGACAATGGTGTCGGTGAGGGTGAACCCGAGCGAGTACTGGAGTCTGCGGGCAGTGCAGTAGTCGACGAATTCATGGGAGCCGCCGCCGGAGTCGGTGCGCACCAAGACTTTCCGACCGACCCGGTAGCCGGGTTGCCACGGCAGCTGCGCCAATGCCACGGCGAGGACCCGCTTATGGTCGGCGGCGGTGTTGGCGCTGGCGTTGCCCAGGCGCAGCAGCCCGGCCAGGGGTTCGCCGGTGCCGTCGCGGCCGTGGTCGGCGAAGGCCAGCAGCGGGTGAAACCCGAAACCCCTCTTGAATGTCGGCGCGGCGCATTCCTTCTCCGAGTGCGCATCGAGCAGGGTGGAATCCAGATCGATGGTCAGCGGGTCCTCGGCGGTGATCGCGTGGTCCGGCACCCGGTCACCGGCGGCCTGCCAGGCCGCCGCTCGCGTGGTAGCGCGCGCGGAGGCGATGGTGGACAACACTTTCGGTGCATCGCCGGTAAGCGTCAAGATCAGGCGGGACACCGTGGGGTCCGATGCCACGGCACCGAACACGCCCGGCTCGCCGCGCAACATCGCCAGATCGGCAGCACAGTCGCCACCGACCGCGACCGACACGACCAGATCCAGCAAGATCTTTCCCGGATCATGAGTTGCGAGGGGCTTGCGCCACGGCGCCAGCACCTGTGACAACGCGCGATCCAACCCCACCCTCGCCGCCGTGCGCAGCAGCGCGACCGCCCCGGCCTGTGACACCACACCCGACCCGGCCCCGTCAATTTTCAGCGACGGATACCACGACGTAGACTCCCTCACCAGAAAGACATCCCTGGTTCTCGGATGTCAAGCGGCAGAGGATGATCAGGTGGATTGTCCGATTGCGTTCGGCCATGCGGTGGCCTCGTCGTAGGGGCTGCGATGTTTGAGACAGCCGTGCAGGATGCCGACGAGGCGCTTGGCGACGTGCCGCAGCGCGGCATAGTGCTCGACGCCGCGGGCGCGGTGGCGATCGTAATAGGCTCGCGCGCCCGGTGGGATGCGGATCGCGGTGATCGCCTGCTGGGTGAGTGCGTCGACGAGCCGGTCGTTGTGGACGAATCGTGCGGCCACAACGGTCTTTTTGCCCGAAGCTCGGGTGATCGGGCTGGTGCCCGCGTAGTTTCTGCGGGCCTTCGCGCTGGCATATCGGTGCGGATCATCGCCGAATTCGCCCAGGATGCGGGCGCCGATGATGGATCCGATTCCCGGCTGCGAGGCGACGAGCTGGGCGTCGGGGTGGCGGGTGAAGAATTGCTCGACCTGCTCATGCAACGCTGTGACCTGTTCGTTGAGGGTGGTCAGCACAGCTACCGCAGACGGGGTGATCACCGCGTAGGCCGCGCTGATCGTGGCGTGTTGGCCGAGCTGCTCGCCGCGCAGGGCCGCTTGCAGCACCGGTGCCCTGGTGTCGAGCTTGCACCGGCCGGCGCGTTTGAGCAGAGCCCGGATCTGCGCCTGGGTCAGCTTCTTTCCGCTGTCCGGGCACGGCGCCTTGTCCAGGATCAGCAGGGCCTCGGGTGCTGTGAGGTCGGCGAAGGCCGCCAGCGCCGCCGGATAGTACTCAAGCAGCGTGTGACGCAGCCGCAGGGCGTGGCGGGTCCGTTCCCAGATCAACGTCTTGTGTGCCCGAGACAACGCCTTGATGGCCTCGACCTGCGCAGAATCGCCAGCGATCCGGCGCAACTGGTGCCGATCGGTGCGCACTATATCATATCCGCCAGCATGTGAGCGTCACCGGCGTCGCTCTTGGCGCCGGAGACCGCATGCCGACCCCGATAACGGGCAGCCTGCACCGGATTCACGGCGTGTACCGTGTAGCCAGCGGCGACCAGCGCGGCCACCCACAAGCCGCGATCGGTCTCGATGCCGATCACGATCTCGGTGGTCTGACCTCTTTCGCCTACCAATTCACCAATGGTGCTGTGCAGCTTGGTGATACCCGCGACTCCCTCGGGCAGCCGGGCCCGGTTCAGGACCTTGCCCTCCGGGTCCATCACCTCGATATCGTGGTGGTCTTCGGCCCAATCCTCGCCGATGAACAGCAAACCCGTCTCCAGTCGCGTCGGTGGTCTCCTGCCTAGGCAGTCAGCGGGAGAGGCGTCGCGACCTAATGAACCAGTGCTCACGCCGCGCGGGCACAACATCCCATCAGCGATCCGGCTCTCCCGGCGGCACCGGCGGGGGCACGGTCTTTCCGTAGGACTCGGGTCCAGGTACTCCGTGTGCTCACCCGCCGGTGACTACCGCTGGGAGCCAACCACGTCCGGCGGGGTCTCCCGAACTCATTAGCCTCGGCCATTCACGGCGATCTCGGCACTGCTTGCCAGAGGTGAGCGAAAGGTGCTCCTACCTGCGATAATTCGACTTGTCTAGGGTTGAATTTCGCGGTGGTGGGAGCACCTTTTTGGTGAGTGAGTCTATGTCGTGGTACCCGTCGCTGAAAGTTGGCGGTGACGGGTCGGGGGTTGTGTCGCAAGCCGGAGCGGTGGCGCTGCTGCGCACGGCCGAGCAGGTCGGGCTGGATCGGGCGTTGTCGAGCGCGCTGGCACCATGGCGCAAGCGATCGGCCGCGCACGATCCGGGCAAGATCGTGCTGGATCTGGCCGTCTCGGTGGCGATCGGCGGTGACTGCGCTGCAGATCTGTCGGTATTGCGATGCGAGCCAGCAGTTTTCGGTTCGGTAGCCTCAGATCCGACGGTGTCCCGGACGATCACGGCGCTGGCCACGGATGCACCGAAAGTGCTGTCGGCGATCGCTTCGGCGCGTGCGCAGGCCCGGTCGCGGGCCTGGCGCCACGCCGGTGAGCATGCTCCCGATCATCGGATCGACGCCGAGCATCCACTGATCATCGACCTGGACGCCACGCTGCTGGACGCGCATTCGGAGAAACAGAACGCGGCTCCAACATTCAAGCGCGGGTTCGGTTTCCACCCGTTGTGCGCATTCATCGACCACGGCGTTTCCGGCACCGGCGAGCCCGCCGCACTCACACTGCGGCCCGGTAATGCCACCGCCAACACCGCCGCCGACCACAAACGGGTACTCGCCACCGCGCTCGAGCAACTGCCGTGGCAGCCCGGCTATCGGGTCGGACGGAAAGTACTGGTACGCACCGACGCCGGCGGCGGCACCCACGAATTCCTCGCCTACTGCCACAAACGCCGACTGCAGTACTCGCTGGGTTTCACCCTCACCGACACCCTGGTCACGGCGATCGACACGGTGCCCACAGATGTCTGGACCCCGGCCTACGACGCCGACGGCCAGGTCCGCCCCGGAGCCTGGGTCGCCGAACTGACCGGCCTGGCCGACCTGTCGAGCTGGCCCGACGGCATGCGTTCGATCGTCCGGAAAGAACGCCCCCATCCCGGCGCGCAGTTGCGGTTCACCGACGTCGATGGACTCAGGTTGACCGCCTTCGTCACCAACACCCGTCGCGGCCAACTGGCGGATCTGGAAATGCGGCACCGCCGCCGCGCCCGCTGCGAGGACCGCATCCGCGCCGCCAAGGACACCGGCCTGCGGAATCTGCCCTTCCACGGCTTCGACGCCAACCGGATCTGGTGCTCCATCGTCGCGCTCGCGTTGGATCTGACCGCCTGGCTGCAGACCATCGCCCTGCACGACCACCACGCCCGCCGCTGGGAACCGAAAACCCTTCGCCTGCACCTGTTCTCACTCCCAGCCCGCATCGCCCGCCACGCCCGAAGAACCTGGCTGCGCCTACCACCACACGCCCCGCACACCGACCTGCTGGCCACCGCCCTCAACCGACTACACCCCGGCTGACCAGCACCAACCCACACCTACGACCCTCGAAAGGACCATCTCCGGGCCCGTGGAACCCGGCAGCCACCCCGCTGACCGGGCCACCCTCGGTTGCTCACTGGCCGCTGATCAGCCGCCGGAAACCAATCCGAACCCGATCATGCCGGGCTGAAGGCCCGGCGAAAGATCGAGGTTAGGTACGTCCTTCCCCGTCATCCACAGGTCTTGATCATTTCTCCTGATAAACGACCGGTCGGTTCTCGCATTCGGTCGGCTTTGCCTATGACATCTCTTTCTACCCAAGCTAGTGAGGTAGGTGTTCAAGGTGCCTACTGGGCTGATGTGATACCTCGCTCCGTCTGCGTGACGTAGCCGCTACCGATTTGAAAGGCGACAGTTTGTGATGCAGGTCACATCAATAGCTTTCACTTGAAATAGTTCCATTTGGCATATATCGTGAGTAACGGTTGACGGACCAGCTCGAATGGGGGAGAGGCTTTGCAGAAGCAATCCGTGCATCGAGTCTAGAACCTTAGAGTCAAAAGAAACTTCTGGGGGTTCTCAGGGATTCTGAGGATCAGAAATCTAGGGGGAGTTCGAAGTATCTCATCCGGTATAACATCGCCGTCTGGTTCCTCGTAGAATGCGTATTCTACGTCGTGCGTTGAGTGCACGCGAACAGGTGAACCCGGGATTGGAGTGTCGAATGTCGAAAGCGCGCTGCCCCGTTGTTTTCGAGCGCTCATGAGTCGGTCTAATTCATTCTTGTGATCGACGGCCGTCGTGAATAGGCGGCTCGTAACCTTTGGAGAATTGATCCATATGACCCTTCCGGTGTTCACTCCGTATATTGATAGCAGTGAGTGGCTTGAGAATTCATCTCGACTCAGGGACTTCTACGACGAGCACGGGTACCTCTATTTGAAGGGAGTCCTGGACAAGAAACTGGTTCGTGGTGTTGCGCAGCAGGTCTTGGCCGGATTGAAGTCGACCGGCTCGGTGCCTCCCGATGCCACTCTGAACAATATCGGCCTTGAGATCTACGAGAGCGTAGACGAAGCCGTGCTGCAGAGCCAAGTCGACTACGACGGGTTCTGGAATCATCCTCAGACTATAGAGGTGTTCGAAAAGGTATTCGGGGAGCCTGTATTCGTATTCAAAAGCTCCACAATTAGATACTATCCGGCTCAGACGAATCCGGACGGCCCATCTTACATAACTCCATTCCATCAGGACGGCTGTTTCCTGGGTCCGAATAAGGATTTTCGGACCATATGGATACCCCTGTTGCCGACAAGCCCTACCATTGGTGGCGTCGCAATCGCGGATGGAAGTCACAAGCTCGGTCTGCGGGAACACCTCGCGGACGATCGATATAAGCAATTCGGGCATGCGGTGAGTGCGATACCAGCGGCTACTCTGGCCGAGTATGCTCCGCTGGTCTTCTCGCCGGTTGAGCCTGGGGATCTGCTGATATTCCATGCCTTCACTTGCCATAGGTCCGTGCCGAATACTTCGCCGGACGGAGACGTCAGGATTTCGATGGATACCCGGGTGCAGCCGGCCAGTACCGAGGCGGGCTATATTGCACGTACGCCGTGGGCAGCGCTTGTCAGTGAGACTCTGTCCCACCTCGGTGACGCTACGGGGAATTAACCGTCGGCCGTCGGAAATAAGCCCGGAACGAAAGTTTCGCGCCTGAGCTTTGGCCGGAGGCGATCAATCAGACCTTCGGCACCAAAGGCCCCTTGAGGATTCTTCGGAATTAAAATACGACTGTCGCTCGAGAACAGGAAATAGGTTGAGTTCGAACCCCTTTGATGACGAAGATGGTCGCTTCTGCGTGCTAGTCAATGACGAGTTGCAGTATTCTCTCTGGCCTTCATTCTGTGAAGTGCCCGCCGGATGGCGAGTGGTCTTCGGCGAGGATGATCGGCCATCCTGTATCGCCTATATTGAAAAGACCTGGGTTGATATGCGTCCTAAGAGTCTTCAGGACTCTATGAAATCAGACGTTTAATTGTCTGCGCTCGGCAACCTATATGTGACCGGCTTCCCGGGCCCGCCTGTGAAGCTAAGAGTGCGGGTTCGTTGAATGCAGCTGGCCGTTTGTTCGACAAACATAATGGTCGGCGTTGGAGGGTTGATAAATTTGGATACTCTGGTACTCACTCAGGAACATATCGGACGTTTGCTAGAAGTAATTGGACCGCACGAGGTTATGTGTCGAGTTATAGATCGACTCGAATACGGCATGACAGAACTCGGCCTCGGTCGGAGGAGGAATTCTCCGCCGAGGAGCGGATTTTTACGTGCAACGCCAGGCGATGGTGTAATCGAGAATATGCCGCACTATGAGCCTGGGCACGACATGACCCTCAAGAATATCTCCTACATTCCACACAATCGTGAGAGATTCGCTCTTCCGACGGTGCTCGGGAGCCTTTACAGGGTCAGCGGCGATACGGGCGTTCTCACGGCGGTTGCCGATGCGCAACTGATTACCGCAATGCGGACCGGCGCTGCCTCGGCTATTGCGAGTAAGATTCTTGCTCGTGTGAACTCAAGTACCGTTGGCATCGTGGGAGCCGGCGCCCAATCTGTGACCCAGCTTCACGGGATTAGCACAGTATATGGCATTGAGAATGTACTTGTGTTTGATATCGATGCCGCCAACGCTGAGAGTTTTGCGGATCGTGTAGCCTTTCTTGGCTTGCATGTCGAGGTCGCGACGCTTTTTGAGATAATGACCCATGCTGACATCATCTGTACTGCTACGTCAGTTCCTGTCGGCGAGGGCCCGGTTTTGCCGGATGTAAGCCACCTCCCACATCTACATATCAACACTATCGGGTCTGACGAAGCGGGAAAGACCGAACTACCTGTCGGCCTCTTACGGCGGGCTTTCGTTTGTGTCGACCATCTGGAACAGGCGCTGGCAGAGGGAGATTCTCAGCAGCTTGTATCGAACCAGATCGGAGCGAGTCTTCCGGAATTATGTGCGGCACCGCAATTGGCGAAGCAAGTCAGAGATGGCTTGACTGTATTCGATAGTACTGGGTTCGCATTTGAAGATCACCTTGCGCTGGATGTATTTTTGGAGATGGCGCAAGAACTCGGTCTTGGGGAAAAATTGCCCATAATGAACTATTCCGGGGATCTTCTCAACCCCTATTCTTCAATCATCGATTGCGGCATGTCTTAACTGCCGATACTTGCTGTATTTTTCAGAATCTTAACGGAATCTGCTTGCTTTTCCGTGATCCTCCATTGCAGTACGTTGAACGGTTGTGGGGAGAAATGAACCGGAAAATCATGAAGCTGTTCACGGCTGCCTTGTATCAACTGGTGCACTTCGACTCTGCTCGGCTATGCGGATTCGAAGATTGACTAGAATGATCGGCTTTTGCGAAGAGGGTGAAGATGGATTTCCTGTTGACCGCAGTACAGTCTGAGAGATATCGAGAGATTCTGGAGCGAACACAGAGCAGGCTGTCCCGCGGCGGGAATGCAGGTCGAGACAGCTGGAGAGAAGCTGGCCAGATCGGCCTCACGGGTCTATGCATACCAAAGGAGTATGGTGGTCGAGGCCTTGGTGCGTTCGACACGGCTCTGTCACTAGAAGCGTTCGGCCGCGGATGCCCGGATACCGGATTCGTCTTCGGTGTCTGCGCTCACCTGCTTGCAGGGGCAGTTCCTATTCGTGACTTCGGATCCGAATATCTCCGTGATATTTTCTTGCCTGGGTTCGCCTCGGGTGACCTCACAGCCGCTAACGCGATTACTGAAGACGGTGCAGGTTCAGATACGAGTCGGCTTTCTGTCTCCGCACGTGAAGAGGGATCTGTATACCTAATTAACGGTGAGAAATCTTTTGTCAGCAATGGTCCGGCCGCCGACGTCCTTGTCACCTATGCCTCGACCACTCCTGGCGCAGGATTTCTCGGCGTTTCGGCGTTCGCGGTGCCTGCCGACCTCCAAGGTGTCAGCGTCGGTGAGCCGTATGAAAAGATGGGGCTACACGGATGTCTCGCTGGACGTGTGTGTTTCCGTGACTGCCCAGTGCCGCGAGATTTTCTGCTGGGCGAAGAAGGCCAAGGTTCCACAATCTTCGCGCACGCTATGGCCTGGGAGCGCGCGTGTCTGTTCGCCGCCTACGTCGGCATGATGGACGCGCAGCTTGAGCGATGCATTGCCCACGCGCGTGAACGTCGGCAGTTTGGCCGTTCGATCTCGCAATTTCAAGCCGTGTCTCATCGGATCGCCATCATGAAGCAGCGATTGGAAAGCGCCAGGCTGCTCGTCTATCGCGCCAGCTGGCTAATCGATCAGGGAGCCGATGAGCAAACCGCGGCAGCCGCGCTGGCAAAGCTGAGTGTGTCCGAGGCTGCGATAGCCAACAGCCTCGATGCGATCCAGATCTTCGGAGCAGCCGGCTATCTGGTTCCCGGTGGGATCGAGCGGTACCTACGAGACTCGGTCCCGACCACTCTGTTCTCAGGCACATCTGAGATCCAGCGCGACATCGTCGCTCGGGAGGTCGGACTGTGAGCCTGTCCGCTCTGCTCATCGAGGCCGCAGCCCGCTATCCGGATCGACTTGCCGTGAGCAGCCCAATGGGAGACGCGACCTACTGCGAGCTCGACCGTGCTGTGACGCACCTCGCGAAGGGACTGTTTGCCACAGGGGTCCGGCACGGTGATCGAGTGGTGGTATGGGACGACAAGTCGCCCACAGCTATAGCTGCGATGCAGGCAGTGCTGCGCATCGGAGCGGTCTACATTCCTGCCGACGGCGCCTCACCGCCTGACCGCGTAGCCGCGATTGCCGCGAATTGTGGTGCGAAAGCAGTTTGCTCGACCCGCCCGAGGCCGGCCGGCATGTGCGCTGATACTGCCTGGTTCGACCTCGCGCAGCCGGTGCCCTGCGATCCGGATGCGCAATACCATGAAAATGCCTCTGCGGATCTTGCATATATTCTCTACACCTCTGGATCAACAGGAAGTCCCAAGGGTGTCTGCATCAGCCACGGCAACGCTCGTGCGTTTGTGGACTGGGCGGTGCAGATGTTGCGGGCTCATCCGGACGATCGGTTTGCAAATCACGCGCCATTGACGTTCGACCTATCGGTACTCGATGTATATTGCGCTTTTGCTGTAGGAGCTTCTGTGCACCTGGTGCCGACCGAGCTCGGATACGCTCCAGTGCAGCTGAGTCACTTTCTGCATGAGCATGCGATTACAGTCTGGTATTCCGTTCCGTCGGCGCTCGCACTAATGATTCGTGATGGAGGGTTACTGGACCACCCGGCACCAGCATCATTGCGTGCGGTACTTTTCGCAGGCGAGCCCTTCTCTATTACACACGTGCGTCAGCTTCGAGCATGGACCTCGGCCCGACTACTGAACCTCTACGGACCGACTGAGACCAATGTATGTACCGCGCATGAGGTGACAGCGAGCGATCTTTTGCGAGATAAACCTGTGCCAATCGGCAAGGCCGCATGTGGCGACAAGGTCTGGGCCGAGAAGCCCGACGGGACAGCCGCGGAGTTCGGGGAGGATGGCGAACTGATTGTGGATGGACCAACGGTTATGGTGGGCTACTGGGGGCATCAATACCAGCAGGGGCCGTTTCATACCGGAGACATTGTCCGGGTGCTCGATGACGGATCTTTCGACTACGTCGGTCGGCGAGACCATTTGGTGAAGATCCGCGGCAACCGGATCGAGCTCGGCGAGATCGAGGCCTGGATCGGACAGCACCCCGCTGTGGCCGAATTAGTCGCAGTCGTTCGCGGCTCGGGGATGGATGCACGGCTCATTCTATTTGTTGTCGTACACGACGGATTCGAACTCAGCGTACTTGAAATGAAGCGGCACAGCGCTTTGCGTTTGCCCCGCTACATGATACCGGACGAGGTGCGTATCGTATCGGCCCTTCCTCGGACCCAGACTGGGAAGACGGATCGAAATGCGTTGCCTGCGCTGTAGCAACAGTGAAACTCATTTCATTGACCGATATCGCCTAGACAAGGACCTTTCATGACCGAGACCGAGATTGCACAGCGCCTTCTGAAATATATCAGAGAACGATTTCTCGGAGACGACCGGGCAAGTGCTCTGGATGGCGAAACGCCCTTACTGGAATGGGGAATTCTCAACTCCATGAGCACTGCCGAGCTGGTTGGGTTTATTTCGCGGGAGTTCGGTCGCTCGGTCCCGCAATCGAGTGTGAACGCAAAGAACTTCAAGACAGCAAATCAGATAGCCGCGCTGGTTGCGCGTACGTCTCTGAACTAGCAAGTCAGTCCGAACTGTAAGAAAGCTCTGCCGGTGGCACGCCTGCAATTTGCGTCGTCGGTGCCGAAATACTCCGAAGGGTTCGAAAATGAGCGGTCGTACGGCCGGCGAGGGCGCCGTTAATGATAAGTACCTCCCATTGACCGCAGCGCAATATGAAATCTGGATGGCGACACAGCTGGATCCGAATTCCCCCAAATATCACGTAGGCGAATATTTGGAAATCGAAGGGTTATTGGATCCGAAGCTTGCTGAACGGGCTGCTCGGCAGGTAGTGAGCGAGGCCGAGGCCCTCCGTGCACGTTTCGTAGAATTCGGCGATACTGTGCTTCAGTATGTGGACGACGACCTCGATTGGGAATTCCCCATCGTTGATTTTTCGAACTTTCCGGATCCGGCACTTGAGGCGGAACGATGGATGGCCTCCAAGATTGGCACTGCGTTATCCCCTGAACGCGATAAGCTCTTTTACTTTGCACTGCTCAGGCTGGCACCCGACAAATCACTTTGGTATCACAGTTTCCATCATCTTTTGATTGATGGTATGGGGATGTCGATTGTTGCTCGCCGGGTTGCCGAGCTCTACACGGCTTTCGCGACCGGCATTGAGCCCCGGCCCTCAGGGTTCAAGTCACTCCGTATGCTGATTGGTGAGGATAGAGAATATCGAAATTCCAAGTCTTATGATAGGGATAGAAATTTCTGGATGGGCCGCCTTGCCGGCATTGCGCACGGATCTCGTGTCCTTGGCAACTCCGCAACTACCGGACAATCTGTTATAGCCCAATCGGGCCAGTTTGAGGAGAAGGCGTGGCCGGCGCTATTGAGGCTTGCTGAATCCCTGAACGTCGGCTATCCGGCTATTCTCATCGCGGCAGCCGGTATTATGTTGCATCGACTAACCGGAGAGCGTGATATAGTCCTAGGCCTGCCGGTCTCGGCGCGATCTTTCTCGGAATTTGCAGGCACCCCGGGAATGGTATCAAATATTGTCCCGATAAGACTCACTGTATGTCCGGGTATGTCTATAGGTGAGTTGATATATTCGACATCCGATGAAGTAATAAACGCGCTGAGACATCAGCGGTATCGCGCTGAAGATATCGCACGGGACCTAGGCGTGGACGGTGGATTGGATGGCCTTTTTGGTTTCCATGTCAATTTCATGAGATTCAACTATTCCAATTTCTTTAATCAGAATACCTCTGTCCACAACCTGTCGATTGGCCCGATAGGCGACCTCGCCTTGGCGATCTATGACCGTGCGGATGTGGACGGCCTGTACATCGACCTTCTCGCCAACGGCGCGGTGCACAGCCAGTACAACACGACAAGTCACCACGAGCTCTATATGCGTTTGATTCGCACTCTTGCGGTGGCTGCTGATCCGGGGTGTCGGGTGGGGGCGATCGATGTGTTGGGTGAGGACGAGCGGCGTCGGGTGCTGGTGGACTGGAACAGTTCCGG